>JANPNA010000176.1:0-41592 GCA_031427235.1 Pirellula sp. | reverse complement strand
GACCAAAGGTATGATAGCAGCCCGTTGGATCGTCGTTCCAGTCTATTTGGGTGTCTGCGGACTGGCGATTTGGTCGACCGTTTCGCGAATTGGCGTCGATATCTTTCCCAAGATCGATGCCGGTGAATTCAGGTTACGAATGCGAGCCAAGGACGGTACGCATATCGACGTGACGGAGCAAATTGCATTGCGTGTATTGGATTCGATCCAAGAGGATGTCGGGCCAGACAGTATTGCGATAACCCTGGGTTACGTTGGCACGGTCCCAGCTTCGTTTCCGATCAATTCGGTTTATCAATTCATGCGTGGCCCTGAAGAGGCAGTTCTCCGAATTGCACTGAAACCTCATACAGGAATCAATACCGAACAATTGCAAGCCAAGTTGCGTAGCAAATTCAGCAATCAATTTCCTGATGTTCGCTTTTCGTTTGAACCTGCAGACATTCTGAGCGAAGTCATGAGCTTTGGCTCGTCGACTCCTATCGAAATTGCAGTCCGTGGCGGCTCGCTGGCTGAGAATCGCGATTTTGCAACCAAAGTGCAAGCCTCTTTGCTAACACATCCCAGACTGCGAGATGTTCAGATTGTTCAAGCACTCGACTATCCAACGGTCGATGTCAAGATTGATCGCGAGAAGTCGGGTCTTGCCGGAGCAACCATGGATCAAGTCAGTCGATCGGTGTTGGCTGCAACTTCCTCCAGTCGTTTTGTGGTTCCCAACTATTGGCCCGATCCCAAGTCGGGCATCGGATATCAGGTCCAAGTAGAAATCCCGCAACCTGCGATGAAGTCGCTCAACGATTTGGGAACCGTGCCGGTGCTTCAGCGCAAAGAGGGGCCAGTGCTCTTGCGGGACGTGGCTCAATTGACTCAGTCGACCATGCCGGGTGAGTTCGATCGGTACAACATGAAGCGTGAGCTTTCTCTCACCGCCAACGTCGTTGGGCCTGATCTCGGTGCCGTCGCACAGGAAATCGGAAGTCTATTGGAAAAGGTCAAGAAAGAGGATGACCTCAGCAAGGATGCTTTGGAAAAGCAAGGTTCGAAACCGGGGCGTGTTGCGTTTGAGTTGCGAGGGCAAATCCCACCCTTGTATCAAATGCTCAGCGGACTGGGGGTTGGTTTGGTTTTGGCCGTCTTGGCCATCTTTTTGATGCTTGCGGCTAATTTCCAGTCGTTCCGACTTTCGCTCGTCGCGGTATCTACCGCGCCGGCCGTCGTGGCCGGGGCGGGAATCATGTTGTGGTTAACTCACTCGTCACTCAACATTGAATCCTTTATTGGAATCATTATGGGGCTAGGGGTCGCCATGGCCAATGCGATTCTCGTGATCACGTTTGCAGAACAGAGGAGACGCGGCGGCGAGAACGCTTTTGAAGCGGCGCAGCATGCCGCCGCCGATCGTTTGCGTCCGGTTCTGATGACAAGTTGCGCCATGATCGCGGGTATGCTCCCACTGGCTATCGGGATGGGAGAGTCTGGACAGCAAACGGCACCGCTGGGGCGGGCCGTCATCGGAAGTTTGCTTGCAGCCACCGCATCGACCTTGTTGGTGCTTCCAGCCGTATTTGCTTGGATGCAAGCCGGGCGGAGCATCGCATCTGGATCTCTGCATCCATTCGAAACGGAAATCTCCAATGTCACACACAACCCAATATTAGACAACTAAATGATCCCAGGACGAATTGCAATGATCCGTAGTATTCCGAGTCCATGTTGTTTGATGGCCATGATCGCCGTCAGTCTAATGATCGTTGGCTGCCAGCCAAGCAACGATCCGCAAGCGGGAAAAGTTGCATCCGAAGGCGCTTCATCTGCGGATCTGCCAAAGGTTGCAACCGCCAAGCCTATTCGTCAGGCACTGCAGCAGAAAACAGAACAGCCCGGTCGCATCGAGGCGTTTTCGACGACACGTATTCACGCCAAGGTATCCGGATTCATCGAACAACAGATGGTCGACATCGGTGATCGAGTGGTGGGGCCAAAAAAAGATTCACAAGGCAAAGTGATCGAACTTGGCCAAGTTCTGGCGGTGTTGGTCGCTCCCGAGCTCAAGGACGAACTAATGCAAAAAGAGGCGATGATCTCGCAAGCGTCAGCAGATATCGAACAAGCTAGGTCTGCGGTCCAAGTTGCCGAATCCATCGCCAAATCAGCCGAGGCGAATGTCGAGGAGGTTCAGGCTGGCCAACAGAAAACCGAGTCCGAGTACCAGCGTTGGAAATCAGAATCCATGCGCATCGATTCCCTGGCGCAATCCAAAACGGTCACGCAGAAATTGGCTGAGGAGACTCGCCAACAATTGTTGAGCGCCGACGCTTCGAGAGCAGAGTCGGTAGCGAAGATTCGTTCGGCGAAGGCCAAGCAAAACGAAGCCATCGTTGGGATTGCAAAAGCCAAAGCCGATCTTAGTTCGGTCGAAGCCAAACTGAGAATTGCACAGGCAGAACATCAACGCGTCCAGTCCATGTGCGAATATTTGCAAATCCGTGCTCCGTACGATGGCGTCATTACCGAACGCAATTTTGATTTAGGTGCGCTCATTCAAGCATCCAAGTCGAGCGACGATAAACCCATTTTCACGATCGTTCAAACAGAAAAAATCCGAGTGTTTCTGGATGTCCCCGAGACGGATGCAGCGTTAGTAGAAACCGGACGCAAAGCCATTGTGAAAATCCCTTCTTTGGCTGGTCGCGTGTTCGAGGGAACGGTAGCTCGGACAGGTTGGGCACTTCAAGCGGGTTCCAGAACCCTGCTAAGTGAAATCGATGTCCCCAATGAACAGGGGACTTTGCGTCCTGGGATGTACTCCAATGTTGAATTGACAGTGGCAGAAAAGTCGGACGTTTTGACGCTGCCAAAGGCAGCGGTGCTGGTGGCGGACGGTCAGTCCTTTTGCAACACCGTTTCAACGGATGGCAGTATTGTTCGCAAGCCGATCAAGACAGGCATTCGTTCGGCGACGGAGGTTGAGATCGCGAGTGGATTGGACGGCACGGAAGACGTGATCATCTCCAATGCCGGTGCGTTCAAAGAGGGCCAAAAAGTGTTGAAGGCGAGCAAATAGGCGAGGCACGGCGGTCCCCGCCAACGGATCTGATACCACGAAGTGGTAATACAGCAAAGCCAAGGGTCGCGAAGCGCACCCTGGGTTCGTAAGAACAATAGAATTCCAAACCCCAACGGGGTTTAACAATCATCGAATGTCAAACCCCGTTGGGGTTTGGGAACGTTTTTTTGACTTAACCCAGGGTGCGCTGCGCGACCCTGGGCTATGTTGTGCAACGCCTTCAGCGTTGGGAAATCACAGGGGAAGCTTTGTGGGTTATAGCGGTTGAGCCGCAAAGGAACCGCCGCGCGGTTCGAATAGCGCGGTTAAGCCGGTTCCAACTCCGAAGGCTATCCGATGTTGTGATGGAACTCGCCAGCATTTCGACAATGTTGGCAGGACTCAGCAACAACGCGAAATGCTGGCATTCCAAATCGTCATGATTTGCGATGACCGATTTCGCAATCGTGTAAGAGCTTCTCGATGAAGCGTCGGAGGCCATGGATGGTTAAGCGACAAAGACTAAAACTGGCTGTAAAAATACTCTGCGGAACCGTATGTTTGTTGGGATGCCAATCGACGAATCCAAGTCGACTGGCTGAGCATCGTAACAGTAGCAATTTCAAGCCCGTCGCGGCAATTGCATCGAAAGAGGTTCGCCCCGTTTCCGACGTTGTGCTCGCTTCGGCGACAATCGAAGCTGCCTCGAGTGTTCCAATTGTTGAGGACAGACTTAGCGCAGATACACAAAGCATCGACCTGACCACGGCGCTCATGTTGACCACTGGCAGGAATCCGCAAATTGCTTTTGCGCGAGCCCGAATCGAGGAATCCCTTGCTCAGATAGATCGTGCCAACGCGCTCAAGCTCCCGTCGATTCGCGCGGGAATGAACTACAACAAGCACGAAGGAAGAATTCAGGACGTGGCTGGGAGCGTCATCGAAACGAGCCGAGGTTCGTACTATTCTGGGCTCGGTGCGAACGCGGTAGGGGCTGGGTCACCAGCCGTGCCTGGCCTCGTCTCCCAATTTCATTTTGCAGATGCTATCTTTCAGCCACGAATTGCGCAACGAACGGCTTGTGCTCGACAAGCCGGTGCCCAAGCCACGACCAACGATCTGCTATTGGCAACTGCCATCGCATACACCGAGTTGCTTCGATCCGAGCAGGATCTCTCGATCACTCAGGAAATTGTCGAGCACTCCGAGAAACTTTCAGCGACGACCGAAAAGTTTGCCAAAGCGGGGCAAGGACTTGAATCCGATTACGACCGAGCCCGGACCGAAGTTTCTCTTCGGAAAAGTGAACTCATTCGCGCCGAAGAGTTGGCCGCAGTCGCTTCATCGCGATTGGCAGAACTCATCCGCTGGGATGCAAGTCAAAAACTGGTTCCATCCGAAGCTCAACTCACTCCGATTCAACTCCAAGACAAGGATCAGTCCTCTAGAGAGCTGGTATCGATTGCCCTTACGAAACGGCCCGAGCTGGCTGAATCAAGGCATTTGGTCGGAGAAGCCGTGGAGCGATTGAACCGCGAACGCAACGCGCCGCTCATACCAAGCGTCTTGCTAGCAGCCAGCTATGGTGGGCTTGGCGGTGGATTGGGAGGCAGTTTGTCAAACTATGGCGATCGTCTCGATGCGGACGCTGTAGCCTTTTGGGAAGTGCGGCAACTGGGAGTTGGAGAAAATGCGATCCGACGAGAAGCCAAATCCAGGATAACCCAGGCCCGAATGCGAGAGATGTCGCAAATGGATCGTGTTGCTCGCGAAGTGACGGAGTCGCATGCTCAAGTTGCATCGCGAGCTCGGCA
This sequence comes from Pirellula sp., assembly GCA_031427235.1. Taxonomy (GTDB): domain Bacteria; phylum Planctomycetota; class Planctomycetia; order Pirellulales; family Pirellulaceae; genus JBKCUI01. Next base: position 36,729 of record JANPNA010000176.1, on the reverse strand, counting down.
GATCCAGAGCATCGAAGAGGCGATCATTACAGCCGAAGCATCCTTCAAAAAGAATTGGGATCGCATCCAAAATGGGCAAGGACTTCCAATCGAAGTACTTCAGTCCATCCAAGCCTTAGCAACGGCTCAACGCGAATACGTCAGAGTGGTCGCCGACTACAACGTGGCTCAATTTACGCTTCAAAGGGCACTCGGTTGGCCAATCAGCGGAATGGAAGATCAGGATTTTAGTGAATAGCCAGTTTTGGAGTGCTGGGATTCATCCCCGCTTTAAGATCGCGCAGCATCTTTGCTAAACTAGTGAGAATCAAATTGGGAGCGCGAGGCTCCTGCCGAGCTGGCGACGCATTGGTTCGGCAGGAGCCTCACTCTCTCAAACAATAAGTTGCGGCCTAAACAAAAGTTTCGGGGACCAAGTTCCCAACCTTGACATCAGGAACCAGGGCGTGAGGGTCCCACGAAACCGCGGACGCCAAAGCTGAGTGCGCACAAGCAGCGTTCGCGTCACATAGATAAAGACGCATTTGGTTTGAGAAAAGTCACTCAATTTAGATATTTTGTTCAATTCGACCATTTTTTTCTTGCACGAAGATGATTTCTAGCATTCCGTCACTTAACGATTCATCCTATAGACGGCTCGCTCCGATTGCTCAATCACTTGGGCTTATTTTGCATGCTAGACACGTTTAACGGAATTATTATGGCCCATACAAACCCAGTGGAAACACGGCACCTACGAATAACACACGATGCAATTGCCATTTGGCAGGCCGGGGTCGAGGCTGTACGCGCAGATTCTGTTGTCGAACAGCAAACGCATTGGGATGGACGTTGGCTGACGATCGCAGAACACGTGTTCGATCTGAAAAACGCCGACCGGCTCATCCTAGTCGGAGCAGGTAAGGCCACGTCAGGAATGCTTGGCGGGCTGCTGGCAGCCTTGCAGAAATCGCAAAAAAAATTTCCGGTAGTCGCCGGGTGGATTAATGTTCCGCAAGGCTCCCTGACGCCTCATGGTCCGCTTGGAAAATTGGTGACCATTTGCCAGGCTCGACCTCAGGGTTGCAACGAGCCTACGGAGACAGCCGTCGATGGAACGCGACAGATCCTCGACTTCGTCCAAAACGCAGGTAGCAACGACTGCGTTTTAGCTCTAATCAGTGGCGGAGGATCGGCGTTGCTGTGTTCGCCAATCGATGGCGTGACGCTTGAGGACAAGATAGGGATCACCCGTGCTCTATCGGCAGCAGGAGCCAATATCGAGGAGCTGAACTCAGTGCGTCGGTGCCTGAGCAATATAAAAGGGGGAGGCTTAGCCCGCGCCTGCAACGCACGCACTCTAATCACCTGCATCCTTTCGGATGTGCTGGGTGACCCTTTGAACGTGATTGCATCGGGGCCAACCATTCTAGAGCCTTCGCCAGATCCATCGCAGGCGATCGATGTGATGAAACAACTATTGCCAAATCAATTTCAGTCGATTCGCAATCTTCTAAATCAACAGTTGCTCAAGAATTCTTCGGCTGGAAAGATATTTCAACGTCCATCGATTGAACTTGTACCGATCGTATTGGCAAACAATGCAACTGCGGTCGATGCGGCTGGCCAGAAAGCGGTCGAACTTGGGTATCGTTATTGGATGAAATCGGAACGTCACAGCGAAGGCGATGCCATACAACTCGGTCAACGATTTGCCCAGCAAATGAATTCAACCTTGGAACAAGCCCAAATCGACTGCATCATCTCGGGTGGTGAACCAACCGTCATTCTCCCGCCAACAGCAATTCGGGGGCTTGGTGGACGAAATCAACAGTTAACGCTCGCATTCCTTGATTGGTATAGAAAGAACGGCGGTTGGCCAACGAAGGCGGAGTTGGCTTTTGTTTCTGGCGGGACCGATGGAGAAGATGGACCGACGGATGCAGCCGGCGCCTATATCGATCAAAATGTCTTCTCGCAAATGCTGTCGCAACAACTCAATCCAGAAGACTATTTGAAGAGGTGCGATGCCTATCGCTTTTTTGAGCAAACACACGGATTATTAAAGACTGGACCAACCGGGACCAACGTGTGTGATCTGCGAGTAGGACTCGTGCGGAAATGATAGTCGCCTTTCGCTCCGCGAAAGTGCGCTTCGCAAACGCACTTTTGCGGAGCAAAAGGCGACAATTGAGGGTGCATTTCGGCATGCCCCTGGCTTCACGCCAGGGGTTATGACCATCTATTTCTAGAGGGATGGTAAATATCCCCCGAGTAAAACTCGGCGGCATTTCAAGGCCTCTTGGTGATGGGGCATTTCTCGGTTGCGGCATTAGTCCTGTGGCTTGCCAATGCTCTGGAGCGATACGTCATTCCGATCCCACTCCTCCCGAACTCGTCTAGGCAGAGCTTCCTTAATTAATTTTTGTTTGTTTGGCTCCAGCAGGGCCAATTGACCTGCTGCCTCATTATAAAAGTTAGGCCGAAACCGTTCGCCGGTGAGTCGATTGCTAAGGTATCCCAATTCGATTGTCGCAATAGTGGGAATAGCGGGTTCCGTACACGGAGATTGCAACACGCGAAATAACGTTTCGGCAGCCAACACGTAGTTTTCGCCTTCGATGAACAACCTCGCCATCTGCAGTTGGGCTTTCAGAGCATAGTCCCGACTTGTCGCATCTGTCGGTGGAAAGTTCACGTAGACCGCTTTCCAGTGCTTCAAGTCGTTTTCAATTAAGGCCAAAGCATATTGCCGTTGGATGGTGGATTGTCTTGGGACAGCGGCCGTTGTTTTGATTTGATTGAAAAAGAGATCGTCTCGGATCAGGTAATAAGTAGACAAAAACCCGAGGAGAATCGCCCCAACGGCCAACGCAATTTTCCGACCGAGCGCTACGGCAGGCGTCGGTTTCCGGACTTCGGGTACGGTGCTGTTTTTGGTCAGCTTCTGAAGGTCTTGCGTAACGTCGAGATTGCTAATCTGCTGATGCTCAATAATCAAACCCGCAAAGGGCACCATTTGATTGGCTTGACCTGCTAAGCTGACATCGACTACGTCCTTCAACGCCCTAGCCAATTCGACCGCCGATGCGAAACGTTCGTCAGGAGTTTTGGCCAGCAAGCGATGAACAATGTTCACCAGTGCCTTGGGGAGGTCCGGCCGGAGTTGTTCTAAGCGTGCGGGCTCAGCTTGCAAATGCTGCATGGCTAATGCTAAAGCGGTTTCGCCAGAAAAGGGAGGCCGCCCCGTCAGCATGTGATAAGCCGTTGCGCCCAAGGAATACAAATCGCTCCGAGAATCCACGGAAAGTCCCTGGATTTGCTCGGGACTCATGTACAACGGCGAGCCAAGCGTCACTCCCACAGCCGTCAAATTGAGCGACTGGCCTCTAGCTCTCGCAAGACCGAAATCAGCCACCTTCACTTCGCCGTCCGGCGTTAACAAAATATTATCCGGCTTGATGTCGCGATGCACCAAGCCTATCGATGCCGCCTTTTGTAGTGCCGCCGTGGTTTGCCAAAGAATGGAAACCGATTCGGCCAACGGCAACGCACCACGGCGCTGCACGTACGAAAAGAGATTGCTACCCGGAACGTATTCCTGCGCGATGTAATGGATCGATTCGAATTTGCCGACATCGTAGACTTGCACGATATTTGGGTGGATAAGCGAAGCAACGGCCCTCGCCTCTTGCAAGAATCGTTGTTCGTGGTCGCTGGAACCCACGAAATCGGCCCGCATCACTTTCAACGCGACGTGGCGATGAAGCGATTCTTGAAAAGCCAGGTAAACCTCCGACATGCCACCCACGCCCAATCGGTGCAAAATCGAAAAGCCTGCGATGCTTTGATTCGTTAAGTCGGTTGTGTCTGGATTGGGGTTCATGTTGTCTTTGCTTCGATTCGTCCTAACTCCCAACGCAAGAGAATTCGGGACTGCTCATTCGCTTGTACTGCTACCACGACTTGGCCATCGGCTATAGATAGTGTATCAAATTCCCGTCCTTGACAATCAACTCGCCACGCTTCCGCCACGTTTCGGAAGAAACTGAGTTTGGCCGAACCGGACTTGCCCCTTATCTCTCGCAACCAAATGCATGCATCCGCTTGCTGCCCGGTCCAAGCGTCGGATTCCCCGTCGGGCATCCTGCTCGGCTCCAGAACAGGTCTGAAATCGTCCCAGGCGATGTTCACGTTCGAAAGGCTGCACTGGGCTAGCCATGCCCCCGTGTCCGCTTTTTCCGACATCGGTGGGACCTCGACAATCCAAGGCAAATCGCACTGGTCCATCGCCGTTTCATAAGGACGGGGCCAGTCCAAGCCAATCGCTAGTCGTGATCGTGTCCGCCCGTCGCTGTCGACCGGAAGATACGAAATTAGGAAGCGTGAACCACTCCGGCGATGGGCACTCAAGCCTTGAGGCGCTATGCAAATACGGTGATCCGCATCATCGATTTCGATCAGTTCCACCGTGCCCTGCAACGGCGATTGCAATTTCCCTTTGATGCCTTGATGCCAAGCGGAAATGCTGGCTCCCTCGTTTTGCCAGGCAGTTCTCCAAACGCAGCTACAAGCTTCAAGCCTTAAGTTTTCCGCCGCAATCTCGATATCAACCCACCGCGATCCCTTCCACAATGTGTATCTCGTCGTGACTTGAGCCGACGTTCCATCCGAGTTTTTTGCCACCCCCGTTACTTCGATGATACCCAACAACGGTGACGTTTCAATGAGTTTCAGCCGGATGTCCGTCAGGTCGATACAGTCCGCGTCATCCCATTTGCGAAGTACATCTGCCGGACCACGCACGAGTGATGTCATTCCACTCATGTGGCTCCCCCGCTTGTTCGCAATATAAACCGACCTCAAATGCCCGCGTTTGGGATCGATTTGAATCTCCATGAACTCATTGGCCAACGTCCAATCCGATTGCGCAATTCCCGATCGTGCACCCGCTACCCTTTTCCAAAACGAAGGCTTGGCCACCGATCGTGAATCCACGGCTGGATTCGAACGACCGGATCCTTCCGTCCGAAAGCGAACAAAACCAAAGGAAGGAATGTCGATGACAACTCGCGATTTGCCCGCGCTGGTTTCCGTCGCAAAAATCCTTTCGCACGAGGCTGCATCCACCGTGCCAGGAATGTCATTCAAGAAAACCCGTTGCGGATGATTCGATGGATTGACCACCAAATAGGCTCGCTCGCTCTTTGCAGAATCGGCTTGCGGCGAATCGGCGTGCGGCGAATCATGCTTCGGGCCGGCTAGTGTCTTTTGAATGCGAGCCATGAGACTTGCCCTGCATTCCGCAATCCGTTTTGCCAATCCATCTGACTCAATTGCATCATCAAACCAAGCATCCATACTGGAAAGCAGTTCCGCGATCTCTAACTGTGCTGGCTCGATTGTTTGCTTGGTTATGGAGGCCTGATTGGCAACTTGGCACCAAAGGTGGTAAAGGGACCATAGGCGCTCCGCTTGACTGCGCTGTTGCTCGTAACCGATCAAGCGCTTGTGAAGTTTTTGCTGATCGGCAACCTCGGTAGGGACTGGAACTTTGAAGGTGTTGCTCGGAAAACTATCGCTGGAATAGGGCTGAGTCGTGGATGCAAAGTAGTCTTCGACGGTATGGAATTTCCCAAGTGCAGGCGTACGAGCAATGAGTCGCTTTAAGTCGTCCAAAGCCACGAACCGAATACCGGGCCAATGCGCAAAAATCAAGGTGGGTATATGGTGGTAATCCAACTGACTCGACAAGGTGACCGCCAAGTCGATGTAGCTATCCGCGCTGGCCGCATCCAGAACATGCCCTAGCACGGTATCAATTGATTTCCCATCGCTGGAGGCTTGCCATCGTATCTTGGCTTGATCCTTTTCAGGAACCGTCCCACCCGACCACGCGGCCAGCAGCGCACCGGTGTATCCGAATTGAGTAAGCCAGGTTGGCGACGAAGCCAAGAAACCCGGTTGAAATCGCGTAAAAACCTTCGGAGGAGCTACCCCCTGGTCCACATAGGATCTCATGCCATGCCCAAGCTCGCGAACGATGGAGGATGCGGACAAATAAGCGTGCGGACGTTCCTGTTCTAGACCGCCGACCAAAGAGCATTTTTTCTCCGACAAGCGCTGGCTTAACCCAGTCCAGGCGGTGGCGTTCTTTTCCTTTAGATTACCCAACAACTTGGAGGTCGCGATAATGTTGAACGGATGGTCTTCTTCTAATTGACGATCCAGCGATTGCCCGAGTGTGCTCGGGGCTAACAAAACGACATCGAGCAAATACGCTTGCTGCGAGCAATATCGATCTCGTTCTTGCGAAAGCGAATCAAAGCTTGCTTGAAGCCATCGCTCGGTCTCCTCGGCATCTTGCGAAAGGGACGCTCGTGCCGCCGAGAGCACTTGTTCTGTGAACATGATCCAATCGATGTTCCAGGAGTAGCGAAGCTTTCGGGCAAGGATTTGGACTTGAAGCACCGCGTAACCCAACGCGTAGAAATCTTCGACCAACAACGGGGTTGGCTGGCTGACCGCATTTTGGCCCTCCGTCGCGGGAGACCCGACGGCGATCAGGGCTTCCACCAACTCGGGCCGGGACCGAAATTGCGATTCCACGATTGGACACTGGTTTACCAGCAGTTGCTCCCGAACCGGAACTTCCAATTTGGACTTCGAAACCTCCGGGCAAAGGATGAGGGAAGCGCTCAGATCGAGGGAACTGCTGTCGGCTTTTTTCCATTCGGGGAGAGTTGCGAGATGGGCCAGAAGTCTTGGATCCCACTGAGCGGTCCAGGCGCAAAGGAAATCCGCGGCGAATTCATGGCCCATCCGGGGTGGCAAATCCTCCAAAGCGGAACTGGGAATGACAAAGATCGATCGTTTCAGTTGGGTCATTTGCTTGAAGGATTACGAGTAGGGTTTTCGAGAAACCATACTACCACAAGCTTTGGAGTGCGGAAATTCATTTCCGTTTTAAGATTAGAAATGCAAATACCAGTTGGGGATGATTGAATGGTCAACGATTACAAATGGTTGAGCGGGAGCTTGTCTCCCCTCAACCTTGTTTTGGCGTCCGTCGGAGGCGAGCTCCGAGCGGACGAAAATGCTTCACAGCGTTAAAACTAGCCGCAACGCGATAACGTGCTATTTCATGATCACTACTTGTCTTCGCCAATCCAAACGACGGTCGACCGGTACATCAATTCAATCTGCCGGTTGGCAGGAGCGAACGGCCCGTCCAAGTTCGGGTAGACATCCTTCGGGGACTCCTTCGACGTATCCAAGAACATCCGCCACCGAATGCCACGTGTCTGAGGAGGTATGGCGAACACCTTAGACTCAGGGGTTCCGTTGAGCATGATGAGGATGTCCCGACCGAAATGGTCCGGATCGTCCACTTGAGCTGGTCGCCCAAGCCAACAGATCAACGTACCGTCCGGCGCATCCCAATGAATGGGCTTGCCGGTCGATTCAAACCAACTCACGTCTGGAACCCCTCGATTGTCTTGCGGTCGTCCAGTAAGAAATCGTTCACGCCTCAGCGACGGCTGTAGCTTTCGAAACTCAATCAACGCTTGAGTGAACCGCAGGATGTCCGGATGGGCTTCCAGATTCGACCAATTGAACCAGGAGATCTCGTTGTCTTGACAGTACGCATTGTTGTTACCTCTCTGCGTCCGACGCACTTCATCGCCCATCACGAGCATAGGTACTCCTTGGCTGAGCAGCAAGGACGACAACATATTTTTGACCTGACGAACACGAATGGCTTCGATGTTCTTCTTTTTGCTTGGGCCTTCGACACCGTAGTTGTCGCTGTAGTTGTTGTTGTCTCCATCTCGATTTCCCTCACCGTTGGCATCGTTGTGCTTGTCTTTGTAGCTTACCAAATCGTTCATGGTAAAGCCGTCATGGGACGTCACAAAGTTAATGCTACAGTAAGGTGCTCGGCCAGATTGCTCGTACAAATCGGAGGAGCCGCTCAAGCGAGTCGCCATGGCTCCGACCATGCCAGTGTCACCGCGCCAGTAGCGCCGAACGTCATCGCGGTAGCGACCGTTCCACTCTGCCCAACGCAGATCGCCGAACGACCCGACTTGGTAAGCACCCGCAGCATCCCACGCTTCGGCGATGATTTTGGTGTCCGCCAACATCGGATCCTCAGCAATCAAATCCACCAACGGTGGGTGAGGCATCAGGTTCCCGTAGCGATCGCGAGAAAGGATGCTCGCAAGATCAAATCGGAACCCATCGATATGGTAGTTATGTACCCAATGTCGCAAGCAATGGAAAATGAGCTCGCGGCAAATCGGATGGTTGCCATTGAATGTGTTACCGCAACCGGTGTAGTTGCTGTAGTGTGCTCCGCCAGAATTGAGGATGTAGTAGACTTGATTCTCAAGTCCTTTAAAGGTCAAAACCGGGCCGCGTTCATTGCCTTCGCAGGTATGATTGAAAACCACGTCGAGAATCACTTCGATGCCTGCTTGATGCAGGGCCTTGACCATCTGCTTGAACTCTTGGACTTGTGCCCCAGGTTCTTTGGACGATGCATATCCTCTGTGAGGAGCAAAGAAAGCCATTGGGTCGTATCCCCAATAGTTTGGACGCTCCGGCGAATTACCGTGGACGTCCAAAATAGGGAACTCATGAACGGGCATGAGTTCAACTGCGGTGACCCCTAGGCTCTTAAGGTAAGGAATCTTTTCGATCACACCAAGATAGGTACCAGGGTGCTCGACATTCGACGTCTTGCTTTGGGTAAAGCCTTTGACGTGCATTTCATAAATGATGCTATCGCTGAGAGAACGGCGGACGTGCCGGTCTCCTTCCCAGTCGAATGCATCGTCAACGACTACGCATTTCGGCGGACGAATGACTCCATCGGTTGTCTGCTGACAGCAACCGGCCAGCGCTTTGGCGTAGGGATCGACCAATCGGGCGTTGCTGTCAAACCATTGCCCCGATTCCGGATCAAATGGTCCGTTGGCTTGCAGATGGTAGAGTTGTCCAGGTTGGATGTGTGGTATGCAAATACTCCAAACATCGCCCCAACGATCGTTGCGTCGATCGAATTCGATAACCTCGGACGGTTCACGGTCGTCCACATGCTTGTACAGCAGTAGCCGCATAGCAGTCGCGGACCGACTGAAGATCGTAAACTGAACGCCCCGTTCGGTGACGTTCGCTCCGTAAGGCAATCGATAAGCAAATTGTAATTCAGGAAGCGGATGCCGCATGAGCATGTGACGGTGAGTGTCCTTTCCAGTCCAGGATGGGCGGGTTAGTTGACTAGGCAGACCAACCTTAGCACGCTGAAATTGAAAAACTGGAATGGAAGACGAAGGAAAGACCGAGAATTGTACCATAATGAGGCCAGGCTGTTGTCCTAGCTAAGGCTTGCCTTTGTGGGCAACTTTGATGGCGGCGTAGGTTGTGCACTCTGCGACACGTTTCAAATAGCCCACAAGGCAAACCCAAAAAGAAATAGCTACAATCAACGGAAATTCGTCGGCGTGCAGGATGACATTCGAGCTGGCTTAACGGCAGATCAAGATCCTCAAAGTGTTGGAAGGATGTCAAATCGAATGGCTACGTGGTAGGCTCCGCAGCTCCGATTGAGTTGCGTTTGCCACTCGGTGGCATTCCTGATTTTCGTCCGCTCGGAGCTTGCCTCCGACGGACGACGTTTTGGCGTCCTAAGATCGGCTCACTACGTGAATTCTCGCACTTCGCTCCCGCCTCGCCCGCCTTAGGCGGGCGAGGCGGGAGCGAAGTGCGTTGGGTTCGGACCTGTGTAGGACACCAAAACAAGGTTGAGGGGAGACAAGCTCCCGCTCAACCTTAGGAAGGTTTCAATAGGCGCAACTTCAAAAGCGTATGCGAGGGACCTTTTCGTAGGTCCGTCACTTACGTATCAGGTTATGATTGGTAGTTTTCACATCGCCGTAGAGGGATGGTAAAAATCCCCCGAGTTAAACTCAGGGGCATTTCACCTTGGTTGTTCACGCCAACGAAAAAAGGGTTCGATTTTGGTCGAACCCTTTTGACGTTTGAACCATCCAATCCGACGCAACTAGGAAACGGTGTAGGCAGTTTCCGCGTGGTCGCTGAGGTCGAGCCCCATCTTCTCAGCATCCTCGGTCACTCGAAGACCGACGGTTATGTCGATCAGCTTGAGGAGGATAAAGGAGACGACTCCCGAATAAACGAGAGTGACTACGACTGCTTTGACTTGAAGCCCAACTTGTGCGGCATTGCCTTCCAAAAGACCTCCGCCAAGATTCACCCCGAATCCTTTGACGGCGAAGATACCGGTTGCAATGGCTCCCCATATGCCTGCGATTCCATGGACACCAAAAACATCAAGCGAATCGTCGTACTTTAGGGCTGGTTTAACGAAGGCAACGAATATGTAACTAACTACCGTCGCGCCTGCTCCAATGAAAATTGCCGATTGAGGAGTGACAAAGCCTGCAGCAGGGGTTATGCCCACAAGTCCAGCCACAGCCCCGGTGATCATTCCCAACGCCGTCGGGCGACCGCTCCGTATTGTTTCAATTAGCGACCAAGTCAGTCCTGCCGTAGCCGCAGCGATTTGCGTAGTCACGAAAGCGCTCACGGCTTGTGAGGAAGCGCCGAATGCACTGCCACCGTTAAATCCAAACCAGCCAAACCAAAGGATCCCCGCTCCCAATATCGCAAAAGGAAGATTGTGGGGTGGATTGATTTGTCTTGGAAATCCGCGCCGCGGACCAAGTACCAAGCAGCAAACCAAAGCCGCAATACCGGCGTTGATGTGCACCACGGTGCCGCCTGCAAAATCCAATGCACCCGTCGGTAGTCCAGTACCCTTTTGAAAAGCACCCAAACCAAAGATGGGATGCTCCGGCCCATACCAAACCCAATGTGCGACAGGCGAATAAACGAGCAAACTCCAAAGACCAATGAAAATCGTAAATGAAATGAACTTCATCCGCTCCGCAAAAGCCCCAATGATCAAGGCGGGTGTGATGATTGCAAACATCATCTGAAATATCATAAACGTTTGTTCGCTGATCGTCAGCGCTGCCTCAGGTGCAGCTAACCAAGCTTCATTGGACTCAACTCCTTTGAGCATGAACATTGAGGTCGGATCCCCCATGAATCCGCCAAACAGTTCCTTATCATTAAAAGCCATTCCGAAGCCACATATCGTCCAAAGCACGGTTACGAGTGCCATACACATAAAACACTGCATTAGAATGCTCAGAACATTTTTTCGCCCAACCAATCCACCGTAAAAAAAGGCAAGCCCCGGCGTCATGAATAAAACTAGCGCACTGCTGGCAAGAAGCCACGCTGTGTCGCCGGTGTTGGACGTCCACGGCACTACAGCAGGTACAGGCACTGCGTCACCCTCTGAAGCCAAAATGGCACCCGATTGCGGTGACTCTGGCGGCGTCGCCTCCTGGGCAATTAACCCCGTACACAACATCGCCAATAAGAAAAACGAATAACACGCCGTTCGAATCATTTCCAACTCCGCCTCGAAGTTTTTTCTCTCAAACTTTTTCAGTTGATGTTTGTGAGCCGCAGTGCGGAGAGAGTGCGCACCGAGAGTCACGATCAGTCCGCTAGCAAATACTAGGCCAAGCTCTGGCTCAGATAACGATCCATTTCCGCAAACGACCAATTGTCCAATGTATTGCAAAATATTCGTAGAACAAAAAATCTTTTAATCTATGCCCGATCCATCGTGAGATCCCTGAGTTGCTCCAACTGCTTCAAAGGTACGCAAGGATGGATTTGATGCACATGTTTTAAGCGGACAACCATTCAAGGTTAAATCAAGCAGCGTTACAGCTTTCTTGTGCGCTCTTATTCGGCACAACAATTTGGTCTAATCTCCGACGCAGGACTTGGAACGCGCGATGAACACCGAACGGTCCCAAACAAAAAAACAACGTTTTCTGGGATTGTTTGGCATTAGAATGGGTTGCCCGGATTGATTTTCTAGGATCGGCCTGAATAAACTGGAATGAAGTGCTGCGAAACGCGTCGCGGCGACAATTTCAGTATCAGTGTTGCCCTGTTCTTGGCTGAGCGGCAAGTCTGGTCTGGCCCCTATCGAAAGGAGGTGACTTAGTGAAATCATTCTGTACTGGCCAAAGGGGTGAGGCGTCCTAAGCATGCCGGCGGGCTGCTCGGACACGCAGCCTCAACCCCACTCGCTTCAAACCGAAGGAAATCCTCGGAGCTTGGCGAGCAGTATTTCGTTCCAGCCTGGGCTTGCAGGATGTCTGCAAGCCCAGGTTCTTTTTTGCGCTGGTCCGAAGTCACCTCCCCCTGGAGATCGTCCGGTTTAGTCACCCACCCTCTGGGAGGGTCGAGCGAAGCGAGGGGAGGGTGAAGTGCAAGGGGCGAATGGTCAAATCAGTTCACCCTCCCCGGCCTGCGGCCGACCCTCCCCGAGGGAGGGTGACTTTCGTTGAAAAATTATGCACGGACGAGACTATCCTGCCATACTATTCTCGATACAGCTTGCGTTCTCGAATGAACATTTCTACCGCCGCAGGCACTTGGTAGCGAATGCTCTTTCCTCGTCGACAGCGCTCTCGCAAATCGTTCGAACTGATTTCGATTTGTGGTGCTGAAACCTTTAGTTTGAGTATCTCAATCATCTTGGTCGGATCGACATATGCTTTTAAAACGTCCCATGGGGGCTCTCCAACGCCCCCTCTAGAAATGACGCTCGGTGTGACCCGTCTGAAAAGCTCAACGGGTTCTCGCCACTTGGCAATGTCCGCCAGCGCATCCGCGCCCATCAACAAAAACAATTCCGCGCCTGGGAGTTCGACCGATATCGATCGAACCGAATCGATTGTGTAGCTCACTCCGCCGCGATCGATTTCGCGAGTGTCGATTTCGAATTTTGGATTTCCGCCGATGGCCAGCATTACCATCTCGATTCGGTCTTTGTTGCTGGCGGGTTGCTGGTCTGTTTTGAATGGTGATACATTCGCAACCAAAAAGCGAACTTGATCTAGCTGAAGCGATTCACAGCAGAGCTCTGCCAAAAGCAAATGCCCTAGGTGAATCGGATCAAACGAGCCACCAAAAATACCGATTCGAGTTCCCATAGTTCTATCACCGCATCTTGCTATCGCGCATCCATTTGTCCATCGCCATTTTGAAAATGGACTGGCTCGGCTTAATAAAGACGACCTCCGCGTTTCCGCTGGAGTACCCAGACCAAACTCGCTGTTCATTCAATTCGATCCGCACTTGGTGCAACATTGGACTCAATTCACCAACTTGCCTCCGTAGTTTATTGTCTTGGCCAACACTGCTGTCGTGGCTGTCGTGGCCGACGCTGCTAGCGTCGGTTCGTACACCGGTTGTCGCAATGTCAACAACTCGGCCGGTGTAGATCGTCTTAGGCTCCTGTGCAACACAAACGCGAGCTTCCGTACCCATACGGATACCAGCGATTTGTTCGTCGGTGAGTGTGCATTCTACTTTTGCCCCCGAATCCTGCACGATCCAGCCGATCAGTGTACCGCGATCGACCTGCCTGCCTATAGAAGACTCCGATATCCAATCGGAGGAAATCGAGCCCACGCTTGAAGTTCCCAATCCAATCGCAACATCCGACGGATTCTCCGGCGATTCGGCCGGTTTCGCTTTCGCAGGCTCAAACCAGCCTGCACTAGGTGCCGAAATAGTCAGTCGTGATAGCTCCTCCTGCCTCTGTTCTAAATGCGCCGAGCCAATCGCTCTTTGCGACTCAAGCATCGGTACCTTGGACACACTTCGAACATCGAAGTAAGCAGCGCGTTTCTGTGTCTCGAGCTCACCATCAATTCGCGTCAGTCGCGATTGCAAGTCGAAACCATTTTTTTGAAGGGCTGGGTTTGTTAGGGCTAATATCATTCCTTGACTCTCAATTCTCATCCCCTGCGCGGCATTCCAGGCTCGATCGATTCGACCTGGTAACGTGGTGTACACCGACTGGCGGTGCCCCATCGAAAACGTCCCGTTCGAATAAGCCCTGCTGGGCAGTGGCATGTTTACCGCCCACGCAATCAAGAGCGACACTGTGGTCCAGCCTAGCCATGCTGTTCGCCGACGCATTTTGCGATTCCTATCGCTTGAACCCATAGTCAGCGTCCAAGCAGCCATCGTCGTGATCGCCCAACAGCATCCATAAAGCACAATCAGCGCCAGTCCTACGGCTGCCAACTGCCACTGGCTCGCCACGTAATACACCATCGTCACCAAGCCTGCAACCAGCAGGACTCGATTCAAGGTCGACGCTAGGAAGTAGAAGGAAAGAAAGAGGGACAACCCCATCGACCCACGCCTAGCCCGCCCGTCCAGCATTGCATCCATGGTTTCAAACGATCGCTCTCGCAGCTTTTGCAAGTTGAGCCAGTCGCAAAGCACAAAGTACCCGTCATACTTCATCAGTGGATTGGCGTTGAACAGCAACGTGGTAACGGTGCAAACAAGCAGAGTTTGCAATGCCAAATCGTGTGCCCAGCCAGGGTGCGTAGCCAACCAAATTAAGGCCGCAAAAAAAGCCAATACGCACTCGGTATAGATTCCCGCTAGAGCGATCGCCATGCGCTGCGCTCGGCTGCCTATTTTCCAAGCATCTGTAATATCGACATAGGGGCAGAGCATCCCAAAACTGACGATCAAGCCCGCGTCTTTGCAGGCTGCACCTACTCGTTTGCAAACCACCGCATGGCCAAACTCATGTAGGAATCGCGTCAGAACAAAAATCACACCATAGCCGACCAAGAATGTTGGAGAGCGCAGCGACTGAAGATCAGGCAATTCCGAAAAGAAAACATCGAATCGCAAGCCGATGAGCACCATCGCGATCCCGAGCAGCCCCAGCCAAAAACAAGCGGCAGCCCCCGAGTAGAGCCACCCCAGCTTGAACGCAACTTTTCCTACAAGGCCGTCAGGCGATCCAAGCGAGACCTGCATTTGTGTCAGCTTGCCAATCGTCGAACCTAACCAACGAATCAACATTAAGAACCAATTCACCTCACGCAGTCGCATCTGCTCCGCAATGATGGATCGTGAATTCGGCCAAATTTCGAACGGAGGGATTATGGTGTTCTGTTTCGTAGTGACCGGGCGAAGCATCCCGCTATCATTGCACTTAGCGATCAAGGCTCGAACGTGTTGCAGATCGATGGTTTGCGGCGCGAACTCGGCATCGAACTTTTCCCGCACCGATGCGTAAGTGGATTCGTTACCGAGCCAATGAAGCAATCGGTGCTCTTGATCGCCACAACGAAAGATGCGGCGGCTCAAAGGATCGGTAGCAATCCATGTGGGATGCATCGAATGACTGTCGACATGCGAATGCCAAGCGATGTCGCGGCGAAGCCGATAGCCTATCGGAATCTGGGTTGGGGTCATTGGTTCGCGAGCCGTTTGGTTCATTGGGGCTTCTGCAACTGCATCGTAACGAACATGCCAGGTAGCAGCAGCCAATGGTTACTGGTTTTCTGATTTTGAATGGTTGCATGAACTCGGACTTGACCTGTGGAGGTTACATCAGGGTCGTAGGAAGCAATTCGACCGGAGAAAAGTGATTCTGTCGTCCCTCGTTTCGAAATCACTTGGACAGTCTTTCCAATCAAGCCAGAGGGGTCGATCTGGTCCATGCTTACAAAGCAATCGATTCGGACTTCGTCCAATCGTATGATTTTGACGATCGTCGTGCCAGCTTGAACCCACTCACCTGCGCGATGATCTACGCGAGTGACGGTGCCAGCGATAGGGGATCGAAGGGAAAAGCGATTCACTTTGAGCTGACTAAGCGTGAATGCGGATTGTGCGAGTTTTGATTTCACCACTCGTTCTTCTTGGGCCGCCTTGCTACGTATAAGCCGAACTTTCGCTTGATCTGCAGCAAGCTGTCGCTGCCGAAACTCGGCTGTGCTTGCAGTTCCCTTGTTTGCCATCTCTTCGTAGATATCCACCTGCAATTTGGTTTCCTCGACAAACGCTTCTGCAAGGCGAATTTCGCTTTCATCCTTTGCTTCAGTTGCAGCCAACTGGGCTTGAAGGCCAGCCGCTTCTCTTTCGAGTTCCGCAGCTTTTCCGTCAAGACTCGCAATCACTTGATCGGCGTTAACGGAATCGTTTTCCCGCACTTCCAACTTGGCGAGCACCCCAGTTTCCTGTGAAGGCAGTTCGACACTTTCCACGGCGAACACAAGGCATTTGTCGAAAAGCAGCCAGCCACTCGCCGCTGCTCCCGCGTTGTTCGGATCGCTGCCTGGTTTTGAAAGGCTCCCTTTCGAAATGGGAATCCCCTTGGACAACCGTATCTCCCCCTCGCCCTTGATAAAGGGAGAGGGGGTCGGGGGGTGAGGGTCAATGGAAGTTTCCTTGACGCGGTCTTGAGCCATAACGGTACAGTAGGCCGTGATGGCCGCCAGCGCGACCATTGCAGATCGGAGAAACGTTCGTGTTCGGTTGTTCATAAGTGTTCCATTACGCCGTAGCAGAAGTCGTGAGACTTCTAAATCCAAAGTTGGACTCGCGACCAGACCTTGTGAGCAAAGTCCTTTCCGAGAGCCCATATAAGTGGTCCTCGCCCGATCGGAATGCTGATCCGGGCCGTTGCACCCGCCACCGCAAGTTGCGCTGGCAAGGATGCTGCATCGAGCTCAAAACGCATGCGTAGCACTGCGGAGTTGGGACCGGTGAATGCTTCGGCTGGTTGGCTGCTGTCGATACGAGGGTGCGATCCGCGGAGCAAGTGAACGGGAAGCTGAATTTGCGGCATACTCGTCATCGTGGCAACCGGTGGGTTTTGGTCGTCCTCAATAGCAAGTCGAAATTCCTGTGCGTCATGCTCTGGCAGGGCCGCTTCCAAAATCCATGGCGATTCGGATTCGTGAAGCGACAAAAGCAATTGACCCGTTCGCAATGGTCTGTCTCTTAAACTGTCTTGAACATTCCAAGTGGAGACGACACCATCCACGCTGGCAACAACCAAAAGCGAATCCATTTGTTTCTGAAGTAGATCTAGTTGATTCCATTCGATAGTCCGATTGCTTTCAATCGTCTTGCGCTCCCCTTCCAGCTCGATGCGTTGCAATGAGCTCAATGTCGTTTCTCTCAAAAGCATGGCTCCGATGTCAGCCAGCCGTTGCATATTTCGACTTTGCTGAGCAACGGCTTGTTCGTATTCCAAAGACAAGCTCAGCGAAGTAAGACGAATAAGCGGATCCCCTTGCTTTACGGACTGGCCATGCTCTACCAAAACAGCGTCGACCGTAGCATCCATCGGAGCATAGACATGCTGCTGGACCAGAGGAACAAGGATAGCTGTGGCGTGCAATCGAATCGGTACTGGGAATGCAAACACGAGCGACAACAGCAGCATGGCAACACCCCATTTGGCGGATTGCGGCCATGAGGCTGGGTTGGCAATAGCGAGTGCGTTTCGCTTGGTGGAATGGCTGGCGAGCAGTGCACTCCTCCACCAGGGAATTTGAAGTGCACTTAGACCAAGCTTTGAGATCAAGGCGATTTGCTCAGGACATCGCGTTGGCGGTTTATCCATACCGGACCAAGTAAGCAGGACCGCCACATCTAGTCTTTGTTTGGGCTGCCGCGTTGCGCCCGCGTCTGCCTCCAATGGCTTGATCCATTGCAATTCGGATATGGCAAAGGTGTTGAACAAGCTGGTCAAGTCGGGATCCAGATCATCCACTCCACCAGGCAATTGGCTTGAGCTCAGAGAACCACCGTTTCGAAACATCGCATGGAGTCCAGGGGAAGCACGCTCGATTTGCCCGATCCCGTCCGCTCTTCGATCGATTTCAACGAGGCCCGCAGCCCCAACCACCCGCCATCTCCCGAAGGTTGACTCTCTTCGCAGAAGGAAAGCGTGTTCGGAATGGGCATGTTCGCGAATCGTTTTCATAAGCTTGGCCACACCCAGTTTCGGGTCTAGGCCACCAGCCAACTCCCGCATGGTACGCTCAGCCAGAGTGAGGTACTCGCGATCGCGTTCGAATATTCGCAACCGATGGGAACGAAAGTAGTCGCTCATCAAATCCGCCATCTGTGCCACAAATCTCAGATAGCCTCGTTGGCTCGATGGCCCGCCGCTCGGTGACTGAACGATTTGCAACCAATAGCTGCCTTGTTCCTTGGGAATCGGCAACGGAGCGTAGATGAGCAGTTCCGAAGTTGGATTGGCCGGTCGATCGCAATTGAGCAATGCATCGCAGGGCGGAATGAGAATCGGCTGACGCTCGCGGGCCACCGCATTCAACACCAACAAGTGTGAGGCGGATGGTTGTGTCCCAATTTGCATGTCGCAGCCGAGGTCAGTTGATTGCGTGGCCTGGATCGCGGCGTTCAACTGTGACTCGATAAAGTCCAATTGGTTAAAGGGTGTGGCCCTGGATTGCTGGTCCGAATTATCCGTTGCGCCTCCGTCGACCAAAACGGATGGAAGATGGAATTGGCCAAGCAATCGCCAGGCGGAATCTGGGTAATGCTGCCAAAGGCCGGCCCCTACGGCGCCCATGGCACTGGCAATTTTCGGTAACACAGCTTGTACAAAGTCCTGGGGCGCGATCGGAGTATGCGCTAAGGACGCGATGTTCTCGACGACGCCTCGAATTTGGTCTTTGGTCTGTTGTACAAAAGCGTTGTCCAGTTGCAGTGGGCTTCGCCTGTCCACCAGCGTATCTCCCGTGACATTGCAATCCATGCCGGAAGGAAAGCCCGTTCCGAAGAGAGAAGCTGGCGAAAAATGATTGCGCAGATTCCCTAGCTCAATCGCCAAAGGCTCAAGAGGCATGGAGTTGTCGTTGCGATTATCGGTAGGTTTGGCCATACCGTGTTGACTTATCAAAATCGGCAACCAAATTCAAGCCGAATGATCTCGCAGGAAAGCTAGCAAGGCATATCGTGGCGGATGCTGCCAGCATCCGGGCCGATCGTCTGTGGAAATACCCTGGAGGTGCTGTCGTCCAGAACTCACTTCGGTAAATCTTTCGCTTTCGATTGACGGCCACAAGCCACTCACAGGCTCACCGCTATCGTTGCCGATCCAGTTTATTGAGGGTATTCAGTTTCAGTTCAAACTCTTGTTGAATACCATCTGGCCAATGCACAATAGCAGTTGCATCTAGAATCCCACTCGGGATGCCAACGCTGATGCGAGATCCAAAGTGGCTTTGGTAGCCGCGTCCAGCAGTTGTGTCAAACCGCTGTTGCTGCTTGTTATATTTCACAAAAACCTTTGCACCGATGGCCTGAGTATTCGGACCCGGTTGACGCAACTCGATTTGACACCAACTGTGTGGACTGACCGTATCGTTTCTAACAATACTCGGGCGTGCATTTGCGTTAAGCACGACGACGTCAACATCACCATCGTTGTCCAGATCGTCGAAACAGGCGGCACGACTGGATTCGACGATTGCCATGCCGTCGCCACTGGTACTGGTCACATCTCGGTACTTTCGACCGACATTTTCAAGCAGCACATTTCGGACTTTTTGGCTGGTGCTGTCATCCACCAACTCAACCGGATCGAAATGGCCGCACGCAATATAGATGTCCAGATCGCCATCACGATCGAAGTCGACAAAACCAGTGCCCCAAGTCACATGCGGGAAGAGCGAATTGGGAATTCTACATTTTGCCGTGGTATCTTCGAACAAGCCGCCCCCTAGGTTGCGTCTCATCACCGGTATCTCAGCTTGGTAATTGGTTGTAAATAGATCGACCAAGCCATCCTGATCGTAATCGCCTATATCGACGCCCATGTTTGCGTTTTCATGACCGTCAAAATCGAGGGCGACTCCCATTAGCAGCCCGGATTCCTCGAACCGTCCTTTGCCATCGTTGATCCAGAGGAAGTTTGGCTCTCCGTCATTGCATACAAAAACATCCATGTCGCCGTCATCATCGAAATCAGCCGACACCAAACCCATAGTCGGACCGGCGATTGAGCCGATGTTCGATTGCACTGTGGCATCGACAAATTTGCCGTTCCCTTCGTTTCGATAAAAAGTATCTGGCACAGGGCGATAGTATTGTGGCCCCGCCGAGTAACGTATTCCTTCTCTCAAAATCTCGACATGGTTTTCGTAAGTAAAATCAATGTAGTTACCCACAAACAGATCCAGGTCACCATCCCCGTCGGCATCGAAGAAACTGGAACCTGCGCCGACTTTGTTTCCGTTCGCGACTCCAGCCTCCAACGTCACATCGGTAAAAGTCCGGTCCCCGTTATTTCGATACAGAACATTTGGACCATAATTGTTTAGATACAAATCGACATCCCCGTCGCCATCATAGTCCGCAGCGACAACACCCAGTCCATATCCACTATCGACGAGTCCGGCTTCCACGGTGACGTCCGTGAACGTTAGATTGCCATCGTTGCGGTACAGCGCATTTCGCAATTGAGGGTTGGGGTTTGACCCTTTTAGCGATCGCCCATTCAGGAAGAAAATATCGATCAATCCATCGTTGTTGTAGTCAAAAGTTGCCGATCCGGCCGCAACACCTTCCACGATGTAAGCCTGTCCGCTACCGCCAGAATCATGTTTAAATGAAATACCAGATTTTTCGGTGACGTCGGTCAACCGAATGAGGTTCGGCGGCAAGGGAGCCTGAGCAACGGCCTGAAGTGCAAGGCAAAGTGCGCAGAGGGTCGCGGTTACTTCTTTCATTTCGGAATACTCACTTTGCCTCAGCTTCTTGACCGGACGCTTTAAGAATGGTTTCGAGAAGCTTAAGGCCTCCTGGACTGCGTTCTCTTTCCAGGGCTTGCTCGGCGTACCACTGCGCTCTTTTGAAGAGCCCTTGCGACACAAGAAACTCAGCCATGGCAGCGTAGCCCAAAGCGCGTTCGGGAGCAAGTGTGGTTACGGTCTTGATAGCCGCCTCGCAGCGTTTAAGATAACCCGCATCGGATAAAATCCGAGCTGCTTGAAGATGATTGACGAGATCCGATGGATTGATCTCTAGCATGCGTTGTCTTGCCGCTAGCTCCTCCGCCGGCATACCGCGACTGCGGTACAATTCCGAGAGAATCACGCATGTGCCATAGTTGTTGGGTTCAATCGCAAGCAACCGCAAAGCTGTATGCTCGGCGCTCTCCAGCATGTTGACATCGCGGTATACCACACTCGCCTCACCGAGCACCGTAACTAAAACGCGTTTGGCATCCCTTTCTGAGTTGGCTCGAAAATGCTCGCGTCCGTCGCTAACGGACTGATCACCCGATTCCTCAATTTTTTCTCGATAGACACCGGCCGCGACTTTGTCTCCTAATCGCGCAGACGTGTTCAGCAATGCAAGATAAACAGCCCGATTACGCACCCCAAGCTCAACGGCCTTATTCAAACTTGTCTTTGCGTCTTCCAAGCGATTGAGCTTAAGCTCGGACTGCCCAAGCAACATCCAGTGTCCGGCCAGCGTGGGCTGTTTTTGAACAGCTTTCTTGAGAACTTCAACCGCCTTTTCGTCCTCTCCCAACTTGGAGAGGGCCAACCCGATGTGATGCGTGATGTCCACAGAATCGAGTCCGTTCGCCATTGCTTTTTGGAGCGTTTCGAGCGCTAGTTCTGTTTCGCCACGGTAGAGCGCATTGGCAGCAACATTCAGGTAAAAAGTCTCGATCTTCGGGCTAAGTTCGATACACTTGAGCCACAGCTTCTGAGCCTCAGTGGTCTTATGCAACTGTGAATTGCAAAGCGCAGCCACGTGAATGGCTTTGGGGTCGTTGGGTCGTTTGGACATGAGAACTTCGGCGGCACGAAACGCCTCTGCTTCCATAGCCCCTTTTTCTACTGTGATTTGAATCTTGGGGAAAGTAACTGAGGATTCCAAGGAAACTTGCTTGGATGGAACGGCCTCAACAACGGAAACCGCTCCGGTCGATGGCAGCCCTGGCAATTCCGTCGTCGGGAGAGGGCTGGTGCGTGAGGGAGCATACGAATTCCAGCACGCGAATACGGCCAAACCGATCGCCACGATCGACATAAGGGCACTGAGTGTTGAGAGTGAGGGAAGTGTTTTGTTCACGATGGGGATTTTTATGAGTTGAGAATCGATTTCCACGCCACCTTTCATGAAAGCCTAGAATTTGAAAGCCTAGATTTAAAGTGGCGCTCGAACAAGTAGACGGGTGCGTGTAGCGGGAGTATATTTCCCCTTTCTTTCCAGCTCTTTTTCGTTTTGTGTTCCATTACTAAGGTCGTCGTTATGCTCATTCGATTCGTGATTCCAATTGTCGCCTGCATCGTAGTAACAATGACCATGTGGATAGTAATCGAAAAGACGCGACCTGTGTTTCGCACTTCGGCCATCGAAAGTGAGGGGAAAAGCAAAGGCGGGATGACTGGGGAAATGATGCAGGAGTACCGATTTGAGGTATTGAAGTGCGACATGGTAAGCTTCGGCATTTGGGGGGCGGTTATGGCTGGATTCACTGGTTTAGCTGGAAATCCCGCGGCCAATTCGAGATGGCGAGGGCTGGTGGCTGGATTAATACTTGGGGCAGGCGCAGGTGCGCTAGGTGCTTATTTAGGACAAACGCAGGAGGCGATGAGCGAGTATCAAGGAGTCTCAAGCACTTATTGGATATTTCGTTGGGCGGCCATCATGCTTCCGATTGCCGTGGCAGCCTCGGTCGCATGCTCGCTGAGCGGGTCCCTGAAGACACAATTGGTCGAATGCCTCATCGGCGGCATGTTGGGATTGGTGATTGGAGTGACGGTGTTTTCACTTCTCCATGGACTAGCGACACCGTTGGAAAAACCATCCAACGTTTATCCAGGATGGGCCGAAAACCGAATTCTCGCCATGCTGGCGATGAACCTAAGCGTTTTCACTTTGATACTCGTGCAGGCAGGCAGATCCCATTCCAAGCAAGTGAAGAAACCAGATTTGGGACCGACAACGGTTGTTTAGCCATTCAATCGAAACGGATCGAAAGGAAAAAGCCTTGGCGCGCCATTGAAAAACTCCATCACTCTTCCTGCGGGGTGGGCTTAAAGGAAAACCGTTTGGAACTGGACGAAGGGATGGAATTTGAAGATTCTTCGGAATAAAAGGGTTATTCGGCTCGCATTAAGTGGAGATTACTTGACAACTCGAAGGAAGTTTGGTCGAATAGATCATTCGTCAAAGTCTTTTTACGATTCGTCTTGATGAGAATGGTGTCTTTTTTTGCTTTTTGCGATTTACGGAGGTTGATTATGTTAAGGAAACGAAGGGGTTTTACGCTTGTAGAACTTCTGGTGGTCATTGCAATTATTGGTATTCTGGTCGGTTTGCTTCTGCCGGCTGTTCAGGCTGCACGCGAAGCTGCTCGTCGAATGCAATGCTCGAACAACCTCAAGCAGTTGGGGTTGTCGATGCATAATTACGAGTCGGCCTTCAAAAAGCTTCCAGCGATGGGGCACTTGGGAGGTAATATCAATGGCTCGGCTCCGGGGTTGGGGATGGATATATGGGCTCGTTACGCCTATACGATTTCGATTTTGCCCTATATTGAGCAGGGGCCACGTTACGATGCCATGATGGCGCGTGCTCGTCCTTCGGGTCCTGGTCTCCCAAGACCATGGGCAGGACAAGCGACCTGGGCCTACGACGACACTCCGTCAAGAGTTTGGGGCTTGGATCAAAGGAACTGGTCCTCGGACATTTCCGGGTTTATTTGCCCATCCGATCCACCACCTCCGAACCGGAACGAAAGCCCGTGCTTGCTGAATTACAAAGTTTGCATGGGTGATCAGTACTTCCAAAACCATTTCCCGCCAAGTGCATGGGGAACGCGAGATAATCGCGGCATATTCCAAATCAATCGATACCTTTCAATGGCTTCGGTTGTAGACGGGCTTTCCAACACCGTAATGCTGGGTGAGCGAGCTGGCGGTGGTGGCATCGACGACATTCTCGGCGGGGTAGTTCAGGAAATGCGAGCGTGGGCTCCTGCTGACTGTCTGGCGAGAGTCGCAATCGTCGGAGGACGTCGCAAGCTAGTCGCGCCAACCCGTGAAATTCAGCGCCCTCACTCAGGTCGAGCATGGGATGGTCGACCGTACTTTGTTGGCTTCACGACTATGTTGCCACCAAATAGTCCTTCATGTACTTGGGGATGGGGGGATGACAATGAAGACATGAGTTCGATCTCCAGTTTCCATACTGGCGGCGGCAATATTGCTATGGGGGATGGCTCGGTACAGTTTATTTCGCAGTCCATCGATACCGGCAATACGGCCACCGTACAGCAGAGGCCTGGATTCCAGGAAATCTATGGTGGTCCATCTGCATACGGCGTTTGGGGTGCTTTAGGTAGCAAGGGTGGTGGAGAACCATCTGCCAACGTTAGCAACTAAGTATCCGATCACGTTAAACTCGAAAGCGACCACGGTTCCGTGGTCGCTTTTTCATTACCGACCCAATCTTTTTGGATAATTAACTCAAATGAAGAACCTCCTATCGCTCTTGCCAATACTCCTCCTCGTTGGATGTGGTGGCTCAAATCTGACGCGTGTTAGTGGAACAGTAACTCTAGACGGCGCACCCGCGGTCGATGCGGTTGTGACGTTCCTATCGGACAGTGGTGGGCTAGTCTCCACTGGGTCGACAGACTTGACCGGAAAATACACTTTGGCGTGCCAAGGGGGAGTCGGCGCAGCTCCAGGGGCTTATTCCGTGAAGATCAAGTCTCGCGAAAAGCCGGTCGATACTTCCAATCCCATGGCAGGATTGTCGGAAGGAACACCCGAATATATCGAAGCCTACAAAAGACAAATGGCTGGAGGTGCAAATCGTGCAGCCTACGCGGAAAAGCCCAAAGGTGCTATTCCTGAAAAATACAGCGCTGGTGGAGCGCTGAAAGCAATCGTTGGGAAGACAGCCGAAACAATTGACTTCAAATTGGAGAGCAAATAGAGATTCACTTCGGCTA
Source organism: Pirellula sp. (assembly GCA_031427235.1). Lineage (GTDB taxonomy): Bacteria > Planctomycetota > Planctomycetia > Pirellulales > Pirellulaceae > JBKCUI01. The sequence goes on along the minus strand of JANPNA010000176.1, from coordinate 11,789 downwards.
TGTCTAAGCAGCAAGCATTTCGGCGATCTAGTTCTGTGGAAGATTCTGCCAAGAATGGCAAGCTGGTTCGAGCTGCAAAGATAGGACTATGCTTGGGGCTCGCAGTCACGCTGGTAGCGGGATTCTTGATCCCTCTACCAGATCGAAAGTCAGACGATCCGGAAGATCAAAACGCTTCAAGCGAAGAGCCGTCGTCAAGCGAGACGGCCAAGCTCCTGCCGACGCTTGAATTGCCGGAAAGTACGGAAAGAAAAGACATCAACGTTGCGGAACTTCAACTCGAACTAAAGCAATTAGCCACAACGCTGACGGTGGATTACCCGAATGATGCAGCATGCTTTCATTTGGCAGCCCAAGTACACTTCGATCTCAAGCAATTTGAGGTTGCGGAACAATTTTGGAAGAAGAGCCTCGAAGTGAATCCGATGTACATGGGTCCGTACATTGGGCTGGCGACTTTGTTGATGGATAAAGGTCGCAATGAGGATGCGATCGAAGTTCTGGAAAAAGCGGAGAGTTTGGGCGGCAAGTCCCCAGAAATGCTTCTCAAGCTCGGAGAAGCATTTGAAAACGCGGGCAATCTCGAAAGTGCATTGCAACGATTGCAACAGGCCTCTAAGGCCTACCCTGAAAACGGCGATATTTGGATTGGGCTGGGCCGAGTTCAGAATCAAAATAGCAATCCCGCGGAAGCGGAAATCAGTTTGCGACGCGCCATAGAAATCGGAGGTGAAAAGGAACCGGTTCTCTTTGCTTTAAACGCAGCACTCATGCGACAAGGAAAGCTACAGGAATCCGTTGCCATTCGAGAAACCATGACGAAACTCAAGCAATCGAAACAATTCGAACAAGAACCATTTCAAGATCGATACGACACGGCGTTGAGTCGAATTGCAGCCGATGTATTCATTTCTGCAGCGACTATTTCAGAAGCCAACGAAAAACTCGACGACGCCAGCAAACTCTACTTTCGAGCGCTGGAGTTGAACCCTAGAAACGTGGAAGCATACAGTGGACTGCTTTATGTTGCCCGTCGCCAGGAACGATTGCCTGATCAGCGGCTTCTGCTCAGTAAATTGATTGAGTACGATTCGAAGAATCTATTGAACTACACGAACTTAGCCAGCGTTGCCATGCAAATGGGAGATGCCCGATTCGCTGAAAAAACACTCAATGATGCCGTTTCGATCGATCCTGAAGGCATACTTGCACAAGCCGCCTCAGCCAAACTTTACTTGAACCTACGCAATTTCACCAAAGCCAGAGCCCTGGCGATGCAAGTGGTTGAGCGGCAACCAAGCCCTGCGGCCTACCGCTTGCTGGCGGCCACCTATCGGGCCGAAGGGTTGGAAGACAAATTTATCGCTGCAATTCAGAAAGCGGATGAACTTGAAAAAGCTAACCGTAATGATCTCGGCCCCTAGTCGATCGCTTGGTAACTACCTCGCATGTTGGATTACTCTTCCCTTTGCGTCACTGCTTTGGTTTGCAACTCTAGGCTTTGGTCAAAATTCGATCCGACCTTCTCTTGCACTTCCATCCAATATCCGATTCTCGGATTCTACGTCCAAATCGCAGTTACTGTTTCGACACCAGGACGGCAGTTCAGGAGGACGGTATTTGGTCGAATTGGTCGGTGCAGGATTGGCGACATTCGATGCGGACAACGACGGATGGTTGGATGTGTATTTGCTAAATGGCGCGGCGTTACGCGGAGCGACACTCGGTTCCGCTCCGACCGATCAACTGTTCTTAAACTTGCGTGACGGTACATTTTCGGACGTTACTGCGCCCGCAGGATGTGTCGAGTCCGGATACGGGTTGGGAGTCACTGCGGGAGATTTCAACAACGATGGCTTCGAGGATTTGTGTATTGCCAACTATGGTGCCGACGTGTTGCTTCAGAATAACGGTGACGGAACCTTTTCTGATGTCACCGCAGGTTCCGGAGTCGCAGACGGAGAGCGGTTCGGTGCAGGGGTCGCATTTATTGATATAGACAACGACAACGACCTTGATTTGTTTTCCGCCAATTACGTTCAGTTTTCTTATGAGCGTCACGACCGACTTGCACCCAGTGCGTTTCCATATTCACCTGGTCCAAGAGACTTTCCACCTGAAACGGATAGTCTTTTTCGGAACAACGGAGACGGTACCTTTACGGACATCAGTGTTGTGTCTGGAATCGCATCGGTCGCTGGCCCGAGCATGGGAGTCGTCGCAGGCGACTTTGATGGTGATGGGCACAGCGATATCTTTGTGTGTTGTGACGGTGTTGCGAATCTCTTCTATCGCAACAATGGCCACGGATCCTTCACCGAAGAAGCGGTCCAATTCGGCTTAGCGTTCGACGCACGTGGAGCGGCCAATGGCAGTATGGGCGTCGACGCTGGCGATTTGGACGGCGATGGACTAGAAGACTTGGTCGTTACGGACTACGCAGACCAAATCATGATGCACTTTCGATGTATGGGCCAAGGGCTGTTTGAGGACGTCGCCAGGGTAAGCCAGATTGGCAAGGAGGTTTTGCCCCATGTGAAATGGGGAATCGGGCTGGTGGACCTCGATTGCGACGGAGACCGAGACGCTTTTATCTGCAACGGCCATCTCCTAGAAAACGCCAAAGAGATCGATCCTCGAACCGACTACGGAGTCCGCAACTGTGTGATGGAGAACTTGGGACGTGGAGTTTTTCGATCCGTTACGGCTCAAGTTGGAACGGCTCTCGAGCAGGCTGCCAGTAGTCGTGGGGCAGCGTTCGACGATTTGGATAACGACGGAGACATAGATTGCGTGGTTTTGAACTGCGATGCAGCAGCCCAGTATTTAGAAAACCAAACAGAAAGTAAAAATCGGTGGATCGAATTGGACTTGAGGGGACGATCGGCCAATCGCAGCGCTGTTGGTACACGTGTAAAGCTAATAACGGATCAATGGACACAAACCGCAGTGGTGCGGAGTGGCCGAGGATACCAATCACATTTTGGTAGCCGATTGCACTTTGGATGGCAGGACTCGGCCGCCAAAGTGGAATTGCAAATACAATGGCCTGACGGCAAACTTCAATCCGTTAAGGGGTTACTTCCAAATCAAATCCACGTCATTGTGCAGCAATGAAGTGTCGCATTTTTTCGGATTTCGAGGCAACTTCGATTGGCTTCGAACGACAACGAGTAGGTCCGCACTTTCGATGCACGATTCAGGACCTATTTCTATGGCTTGCACACTCAAAACGCTCGCGCCGCCTAAGATTGTTGCGATTGCGACGGATAAATATCTGACACCGACCCACGCCTCCATAGATCCGACGATATCGAGTGCTGGAGGAATGCCGCCGAAGTTTGGGCAGGACTTCACGTTTGGAAATGGCCGCAAAGCACCCGAGGGGCACAGCGTTGGAAAAACCGAAGCGGAATTGAAGCCGAAGATGGAGAAATTACTTAAGGCTTTCGCTAGCAGTGACAAGTCTGGGATGGCGAATCGGTTGTTCAAACAGTTTCTCGCCAAGCAAGGTCAGGTTTTTTACTTTGATGATGGGGATCTGAATCGCGTGGCTGCGGCCCACAACAATATCAAGTACTTCTGTGATGCAGCGTTGTCTGCTCCTAACTTGACGAATCGCTCGGCAGGAAAAACACGCATTCATCAGGCGCTCAAGAATGCAGGCTGGGACATCGCAAAGCCGAGAGCCCCTTCGGACCTTGGTGTCCCAGCGTTAAACATAGGAGACAAAGGAGGGCTCTTCGGATCGTCCGGCGATTTTGCGAACGGGCTAGGAGTCATGATTAACGGTGTGCAGCACGTATATGTCCTCGCAACGGGCTATTGTTACGAAAGCAAGGCCAGCCAATACAGCATTAAGCTAAAATACATTTTCTATGATGTGTTTGGACTCGACGACGATGACTTGAAGGAGTTTGGCGCGAAGTCCGATGGTCTCTTCTCTGCCGACGCTGCGATTGGGATCACGGCGTGGTGGCAGTTGCAGCATCAGTTCAGCTACGCGCCTCTCGTCACCCGAATCGTCATCGAGAAAACCTACAATGCGCCTGCCACTTGAATAGTAACTTCAGCAAGCAAGTTGTCGCGGGAAGAGCTTTTGCGACTATTAGACGATGTTCCTCAAAGTACGCGATTGCCGTAAGGCAGGAGGTCTGACATGATATCTGTTTCACAGTTGGATAGTTGGTTGGGAAAAACCATAAGTGAGATCTGCCTCAATGGTTATACCAGCTCGTCAGATAACCACTGTGCCCATTTTGTGTGTCACGCTTTGCAATTGAGTTTTGGCTACAACTGCAAGAATGCAACCGGAAAGAAGAACTTTGGTGCGAATCTGCGGGTACACGAATTGTTCGATCGCTGCCGCAATCAAGAGCAGATCAAGCCAACGAGCACCGGTTTCAAAGGAATTGTTTTCGTGAGTGCAAGTCAAAATTTTGTCACTCGCAATGGCATAATGTCTCTTGAGAATGTTCCCAAGAAGCATGTAGGCATTTTGATTGATGGACTTGTTTGGCACTATTCCAATTCGCGAGATCTGGTTATTCAGCAACCCCTTTCGCAGTTCCATCTGCACTATCCGAACCAGCAGAACGCTCTTTGGTTCGGGTTGCTACCAAACGGATATGTCGCAAACTCTTTTGGCCAGGGCTGACACGGGGTAAAACACATGGTGAAGACAAATAGTGGGTCCTATTGGGTAATCTGGGCCAATACCAATGCGAAAAACAGCGACAAAATCGATGACCTCGCCGAACCATTCCGTACCAACGTCAAAGCCTTTATCCAAGCCCTCGAAGACGCGGGCGCAACCGTCTCGGTAACAGCTACGAAACGGGCAGCCAAACGAGCGTATCTATTTCACTGGTCCTGGAAGATCTCGCTTGGAAAAGTCAAACCCTCAGCCACAAAACCTATGGCTGGTGTCGACATCGAATGGGATCATAGTGATTTGAAGGCGAGCAAAGCCGGTGCAAAAGAAATGGTCCGTGGTTTCGGTTTGGCGATTCCGCCCGACAGCAATGTTGCCCCCTCACTGACCAGCAATCACATCACTGGAAATGCCATCGACATGGACATAACCTGGACGGGCAATATCCAAGTTGCGAAGAAGGATGGTAAGCTCGTCAAAGTCGCATACATGACCAACCCCAATGTCAACGGACAACTTCACGCCGTTGGCGTTTCGTACCGAGTCATCAAACACACGTCCGACAAGCCCCATTGGTCCTACAATGGCTGGTAACACGATCTTGTCACTAAGCATTGCAATTAGCCAAATTCCCATCTGCATCGAATTCCATCTCCCGCATTTCGCTCAGTGCTTGCAAGTTGCCTGTGGTTCCACATTCGGACCAGAGCGACTCGGAGATCTGCATATCGGCAACCGAAAGTGTATCGAGTATGCGAACGATTTTTGCGTTGCGTGGGTCCGCGAGCGGCAGCGAGGCAAGCATCCGTTCGACCGCTTCGCGATCTGTTCCAAATGAAATTGGGAACTTGGCGCTTTGTGGTGTTAGCGACGTGAGCGCGTTGATGTTGGTGACCTGAGTGTCCGTGGCGTGAACGAGTCGTGTCGTGGTCGCATCGGCCATGCCGACGCCAATCGCGTTTCCATGTGTCTCCGTGGTCAAACCTCGCACAAATATCCTGCGAATGAAAGGTGCCGAGCGATCACCTCGCATGGGAAGACTGTTGTAGCCGTGAATGCTCCGGTTGATCACATTCGGGTCCATCCCGGCACCACTGATATTTTTGCCCATTTGGTCGACAATCAATAAATCGATTTCATCAAATGGTAATATCGGCATCAACGACTTGGCTTCACACAGCAAGTCTGTTTCTGCGGTCTCCATTTCTTCTTTGGGTACGACAAGAAGTCGAGCCGTATCATGGAATTGGTTTTCGATAATTGCAACGCCACCTAAAACCGGGGCGTTTTGAAGCACCACACTAGCCAGCCCACGAATGATCTTCTCGTAGCCAAATTGGGTAGCTGCGAGATGCATCACCGTAGCGCCGGTTCGCTTCCCCAAACCGATGACACACATCTTGATCAACCCGCTGCCCAATGAGCCAAAAAAATCCGTATGCGGCTTGATTCGATTGATGAGAAAGATTCCGTCGGCATCCAAGGCGTCGATACTGCAGTAAGCTGGAACTAGATCGTTTGAAACGCCGACTTGCCGTACCTCCATGGAATCCCGAATCGGACATTGCATCGAGTCTTCGGTGATCCCATACGTGGCCAGGACCTCGCGTTGGCCTTGTGGAGTTGCACCGCCATGGCTTCCCATGGCGGGAAAAAGGAATGGCGTCGCTCCCAACTTTCGGATTTGATCCAATACCAAAAGGACGATCGTTGCTAGGTGCGTGATTCCGCGACTTCCGACGCCAACTGCAATGCGATCACCCGCGCGGATCTTATCGCGCACCTTTAAGAATTCGATATCCAATACCGCGTGAATGTCGACGGGGGGTGTTGCCGCAAAACGTTGGCTAACGCGAATGACTCGTGGCAGTTCCATTCTGATTTGGCCCGATATGGTTTGGAGAGTGAACCCAATGTGGATTGAATTTTTTGCGATTCTCGCTCTGTGTCACCTACTTGCAATCCCAATTTCGGTAAAATTAACGTTTCGAAAAGGAAGCCACCCTCAAAACCCTGCCGGAGAATCGCCATGTCGCTCAAACTCAACCGTCGAAAGTTTGTCCAATCCGCCACGCTTGTTGGAGCGGCGATTTCGCTCCCCGCATTTCAGTACGCGCGCGTCTATGGAGCCAATAGCCGCCTGGGTATTGCCAGCATCGGTACGGGAGGAAAAGGTTGGAGCGATCTTACGGAAGTCGCTGTGAGTCCCGATGTCCAGGTTATTAGCCTGTGTGACATCGACAGCTCAAAAAACCACCTGGGACAGGCTGCCGAGAAATATGGGAACGCCAGGAAGTACGAGGACTGGCGCAAAGTACTCGATGACTCGAAGGACATTCAAGGAGTTTTGGTATCGACCCCAGACTTCATGCACGCCCCGATTGCCTTAGCCGCGATGCAACTCGGCAAGCATGTATTTTGTCAAAAACCGCTCACGCATACCGTCTTCGAGGCTCGGCAAATGCAGTTGGCAGCCAAGAAGTACAAACTGGTCACGCAAATGTGCAATCAGATTCAGTCGCACTCAGCCTATCGCACGGCTGTTCAAATCGTCCATTCCGGAATGATTGGCAAAGTCAAAGAAGTCCATTCATGGCAAGGTGGGACGCCGACTTGGCCCAGACACATCCCACGTCCCGATGGTGCTGACCCAATCCCCAATCACGTTCGCTGGGACCTTTGGCAAGGTGTTGCACCCCAGCGACCTTACAAAGAGGGCATGTACCATCCGTTCAACTGGCGAGGCTGGCAAGCGTACGGTACCGGCCAAATAGGGGACTTCGGTTGTCATATTTTGGACCCTGTATTCAAGTCGCTGATGCTGGGCTCCCCAACGAGTCTCAAAGCAACTGCCCCGACGTTAATGCCGGATACTTGGACCGATAGAGCTACCGTACAATACGAATTCCCTGGCACGGAATACACCGTTGGCAAGACCATTCGCGTTACATGGTACGACGCAGCGAATGTGTCCCCCAACCGTGAAATGCTGGGTGACATCCCTGCCTCTTACAAATTGCCAAACGCCGGTTCGGTCCTTGTAGGCGAAAAGGGTTCACTGGTCATTCCGCACGTTGCCATGCCAAAACTATTCCCTGAAGAAAAATTCCCAGCAAATTCTATTCTAGTGGTTAAGGAGGTGGACCATTATGTCCAATGGGCAGACGCTTGTCGCGGAGTGGGCCAAACAACCTCGCACTTCGACTATGCCGGGCCACTCACAGAAGCTGTCTTGCTTGGGACAATCGGTATTCGCTTTCCAGAACAGGAACTCAAATGGGATGCGAAAGCGCTCAAAATCACCAATCATGCGAAAGCCCAAGAATGGCTTACTAAACCCTACCGAAAAGGTTGGGAACCCACTTGGATCGCTTAATGGTAACCGAGGTCACCCGATCGAATTCTGTTCTAGTACTCAACGCTGGTTCTTCCACTCTTAAATTTGCAACCTATGCAGATGACCGGATGGTTGGTCATGGCGTAGTAGGGGTGGAAAACGGATACCAAGAAGCAGTTGTGGCCATGCTCACCAAAGTCGATGTCCAACATACCGCTTTGGTCGCACATCGTGTTGTACACGGTGGAGTCAACTTCATCGAGCCGACCATCGTCACAACCAAGGTGGCGGAGGAGCTGGAGCGAATCGTGGGACTTGCGCCGCTGCATCAAAAACCCGCCGTGGAAGTCATGAAGACCATCGCGTCAATGTTGCCCATGACCACGCAAGTTGCCTGTTTTGATACAAGCTTTCATTCGACTTTGCCAATGTCGGAAAAACGGCTTCCTATACCTCGTCGATTCTTCGATCAAGGCATCCGTCGCTATGGCTTCCACGGATTGTCCTACCGATCGATCGCGAAGCAACTTACCCATATTTCTGAGCGGGCTGCCAAAGGCAAAACCATCGTTTGTCATCTGGGAAGCGGTTCCAGTTTGTGCGGATTGGTGAACCTGCAAAGCAGGTATACCACTATGGGCTTGACGCCGCTGGATGGTTTGATGATGGGCACGCGTTCAGGTCGCATCGATCCGGGATTCGTGTTTTATCTTTTGAATCAAGGACAATCGGTGGGCGAGATTGAGCAGTTGCTCAACACGCAGTCGGGCTTAACAGGCGTTTCGCAAATCTCGGGCGATATGAGAACGCTGCTCGCATCGCGTTCGGAGACTGCAGCCGAGGCGGTCGACATGTATTGCGGAACCGTTGCAAAGGAAATTGGGAGCGCTATGGTAGCCCTAGAGGGGATAGATGCTATCGTGTTCACTGCTGGCATCGGTGAAAACTGCCCGAGCGTGAGGCTGAAGATTGTCGACTGCTTGCGTTTCCTCGGGATTTCGCTCGATTCCGCCGCGAATTTGCAGAATCGATTAACGCTCCATTCGGACAACAGTCGAGCACAGGTTTTTTGTATACCAACCGATGAGCAACAAGTTATTCGCGAACTTGTTGAACCCTTTCTTATCAAAAAATGAACACTTCAAATGATGGATTTTCGGCCGACGAAGCCCGACGAACGGACGCATATTGGCGTGCGGCCAACTACCTGTCCGTAGGACAGATCTACTTGCTTGCAAACCCATTATTGCGTCAGGACTTGAAGCCAGAACACGTCAAGCCTCGGCTGCTTGGCCATTGGGGCACAACGCCCGGCTTGAATTTCATTTACGTGCATTTGAATCGAGCCATACGCAAATTCGATTTGAACATGATCTATATCTGCGGACCAGGTCACGGCGGTCCGGGAATCGTCGCGAATACCTACCTGGAAGGCACGTACAGCGAGGTCTATTCGGACATTACCGAAGACGAATTGGGCATGCAGAAACTGTTCCGTCAATTCAGTTTCCCCGGAGGTATCCCCTCCCACGTTGCACCTGAAACGCCAGGCTCGATACACGAAGGGGGCGAATTGGGCTATGCACTTTCGCACGCTTTCGGTGCCGTATTCGACAATCCCGACCTCATTGCCGCAACGGTCATCGGGGATGGCGAAGCGGAGACCGGGCCACTTGCAACCGGCTGGCACGGCAACAAGTTTCTTAATCCAGTTCGCGATGGAGCCGTTTTGCCCATCTTGCATTTGAACGGCTACAAGATTGCCAACCCGACGATCCTGTCCATCATTCCCGAGGAGGAATTGAAGTCTCTTTTGGTTGGATATGGTTACGAACCGTTTTTCGTGGAGGGCCACGATCCAAGCCTAATGCATCCCGCTATGGCGGAGACGGTGGATGTCTGTATTGGACGTATCAAGGCGATTTGGCAAGCAGCCCGAGTCGATGGAGTTGTTGGACGCCCCCGTTGGCCGATGATTGTTTTACGCACGCCAAAGGGCTGGACTTGCCCGAAGGAAATTGACGGAAAGAAGACAGAAAATTCTTGGCGGGCACATCAAGTGCCCATGGCCGAGGGTAGATCCCCGTCGCATCTAGCTGTGCTGCGAGATTGGATGAACAGTTATCGGCCCAACGAATTGTTTGACGAGCAAGGTCGGCTGATTCCTGAGTTGCGCGAGATTGCCCCCACCGGCGATCGGCGGATGAGCGCAAACAAACACGCCAACGGTGGTGCAATCTTGAAAGAGTTGGTCGCACCCAAGCTGGATTCCTATTTAGTACAGCTCCAAGAACGCGGACAGCAATTCATCGAATCGACCCATGTCCAAGGTCAATACCTTCGGGACGTGATGAAAGCCAATCTTGAATCGCAAAATTTTCGCGTCTTTAGTCCGGATGAGAACGCGTCGAATCGTTGGGGTGCGATGTTCGAAGTGACGAACCGTTGCCTCATCGACCAAGTCCCAGCGAATGCGGAGTTTGTATCCGCTGACGGACGCGTGATGGAGGTGCTCAGCGAGCATCAATGCCAAGGCTGGCTCGAGGGCTATTTATTAACGGGCCGACATGGTTTTTTCAATTGCTACGAAGCCTTCATTCATATTATTGACAGCATGTTCAACCAACACGCAAAGTGGTTGAAGGTATGTCGCCACATTCCGTGGAGAAAGCCCATTGCGTCCTTAAATTATTTGCTCACGTCTCACGTTTGGAGGCAAGATCACAATGGTTTTTCCCATCAAGACCCGGGCTTCATGGATCATGTGGTCAACAAGAAGTCGGAGATCATTCGCGTCTACCTGCCCCCGGACGCGAATACACTTCTTTATGTCACAGAACATTGCATCCAGAGCAAGAATTACGTCAACGTCATCGTAGCCGGAAAACAACCCGAGTTGCAATGGTTCCGACCAGACGAAGCCGCAGCGCACTGCAAAGCTGGACTCGGAATCTTGCAATGGGCGTCGAACGACTTGGATGGTTTGCCGGACGTTGTGCTGGCATGCTGTGGCGACGTTCCGACGACAGAAACCCTGGCGGCCGTCTCCTTGATCCGAGAACACTTACCCGATCTGAAGGTGCGAGTGATCAACGTGGTCGACTTGATGCGATTGCAGCCTCAATCCGAGCATCCGCATGGGCTAATCGATTCTGATTTCGACGCCTTTTTCCCACCCACCTGCCCCGTTATCTTCGCCTTCCACGGATATCCTTGGTTGATCCATCGACTGACTTATCGCCGAGCATTCCACCATAACCTGCACGTCCGAGGTTACAAAGAGGAAGGTACAACCACCACGCCGTTTGACATGCTAGTCTTGAACGATTTAGATCGCTTCAAGCTGGTCTTGGATGTTATTCAACGGGTACCGGGTTTATCCGATCGCTCGCAAGAAGTTCAGCAGCGGATTCGGGAACGACGCACTGCGCATCGAGTCTATATTGAACAATTTGGCGAAGATCCTCCAGAAATTCGCGACTGGAAATGGAGCGAATTCTGACAGGGCTCGAGGATCAGGTTTTCCCAATCAAGTCACCCTCCCTCGGCAATCAAGTCACTCTCCCTCGGCAACGTCGTGAAGCATTTTCACCAACAATTCGCTTAGGTTGAGCGGGAGCTTGCCTCCCCTCAACCTTGTTTTGGCGTCCTACGTAATAGCGGCAATCGCTTGTTCTTCACCGCTGGCAATCAAGACATTTTGAGTTGCGTCGACGCGAGAACTGGGAAGGTTTTGTTCGATCGAAAGCGACTGACTGGAGTAGGCTCGCTCTACTCATCGGCCGTGGCAGCCAACGG
>JANPNA010000175.1:0-31314 GCA_031427235.1 Pirellula sp. | reverse complement strand
CTTGGCTATCCCGACACCACGCACGTCCCAACATAGAATAGCCGTCCGCGTAGGTCATTCGTATAGGACGGTTTTAGCCCCTCGGCTGCTTTGTAGCCCACGTAATCCAGTACAGTTTGTTCGTACTCGTTCTTGATTCTCTTCATCGCAATAACTCCACTTTTTACAGGAAAAACCTTAGAAATAGGCGTACCGCTAGACAGTTTGGGTACGCAAGAAACTTCACTCCAAACCGTCAAACGATGAACGGTTCTCGAATCACTTCACTTCTTATTTGATCCAGCAACTTCTTTTGCTCGGACTCGGTTAGCAACGCGAATATGCGTAGCCGTTGTTGGTCATCGATTGATTGGCCAGCTTGCTGCCAAAGATCGATCATGATTTTGGTGTTGGTCATCCCATCATCCTCGCTGCTTCAATCGCTTTGGCCTTGTCCGCTTGCGCATAGATTTGGGTTGTGTCCATCTTGGCATGGCCGAGCAGAATGCTTGCAACTTCCAATCCGTGGTCTCGACTCGTCGTCGTCGCGAAAGTGTGGCGAAGCTGGTTTGGGGACCACCTATGTTCAGTTTCCCACTCCTTGATTGCATCCTTCTTTTTCATTGTGGCCGGTGGGGGGAATGCCTTATCACAGCCCCTTTGGATCGCCCGGCCGTAACTCGCCGTTGTGTAGCAGTACCCTGCAGTTCGTTCCGGCTTGCGTTTCCGATTAGATCCTGGCTTGTTTCCGCAACTCAATGGGGTGATCCGCGTTTCGTGCAATGCGTTTCGCCTGGCTCTTTCGCTGTCTTTAGGCGAAAAACAGAACACGTCTTTTGATCTCAGTAGATAGGGCAAGAGGATCTCTTGTGCCTCCTTACCTACGTAGATAGTGCGATCCTTCCCGCGCCAAGCATTCTTGTGTTCATGTAGTCGCACTTGCCAAACGTCGCCCGATCGATCGACCATTCCCGGTTGAATGGAACAGACTTCGCCCGGTCTGCATCCCGTCCCCAATTGGAACCTGACCATATCCGCCACGATTCTTGGCAAATGCTCCAATGTGGCCACTACCACCGCTTCATCTACCGGCTGGACTTCCTCGGTTTCGCGTAGGTTAGTCCTACCCTCCTTGAGCGGATCGACCATGGATAGGGCTTCTGCGATGCTTGCCGGTAGCAGAGATTCGGCGGCTGCCCACTTGAATAGCCGTTTGATCTTGTCACATAGACGATTGACGTACTGGCGCGACCTGTCACCCGTCCTAGCGATATGCTCCCTGGTCGCCTTGTATTGGAGCGGTCCGTAGGACGCTGCCGGTTCTGTTCCGTATAGGCTCCGCATTGCCGCTACTGCCGGCTTAATCCTATGGTATTCAGATTCCGGACCATCCCCGTAGTACTTCTTGGCATACTTTGTGTACGCTGCCAATAGCTCGACAATCAGTAGTTCCTCTACTGGTACCCCGAACGATTTGGATTGATTAGACGCAAGCCATTCCGCCACTAGGCGATTGTATTTGTGCTTGCTCTCCTTAGTCCCGTACGTGCCGAGTAAATAGTCTCGACCGTTCAGACTGACCCTGGCTTGGCCAGAGGAATGCTTGCGATAGCTAGGCAACCGCATTTTTTGAACTCCCTTAATGGTCCTCTGAGCCTATCCGGGAAAGTTCCCGGATAGGAAAGGCTTACATTTGGAGTTTTAAGGAGTTTCAATATGCGTTTTCAACCAATGATTTCATTGGCGAAGACGAAAATAGGCTCAGAGTGGCTCGAACACTCGACCTACGGATTAGAAATCCGTTGCTCTGTCCAACTGAGCTATGAGCCCGTCAATAACACTTCAACTACTCGGACGATTACGTGCGTATCTTAACCTCTAGCCTAAGAGTCGAAAATAGCGTTCTCCGGCAATGTTCGGATTCGGGTAACTCACTATGGCAAAGTGACGTCCCATACTTTCGATCGTCGTGCCTTCCCGTCAGGCCCCTCTACCACTAGGATCACCACGAATTCGCCAGCTTTCTCGTAACGATGCGTCGGATTGCGTTCCGTTGATGTCGTTCCGTCGCCGAAGTCCCACGTCCATGACTTGATGTCGCCATAAGATTGATCGCGAAAGGCCACGATGCGATCTCCCCGACTGATCACATGAAACGCCCAATCTGCCTCAATCGGCCTGCGCAACGATGCTTCCACTGGCATCAGTCGGAATGCGACCAAGTCCGATGCGTTGCCATACATGGTGGTCTTGTGAGAAAGATTCCAAAAGGCACCAAACGTCTTCGCCTTTTCATCATCGTAATCGAGGATGGCCCATGACATTCCCAACCTCTTGTTTTCCTTCAATTGCGATGGTATGGCTCTGGCTGGATCCGATGGCGCATAATCAAACGGAGTGACGAAAAACTCAAGCGTCAGCTTCCCAGCTTCCCCATGCTTGAAGTTGTACTTGCTGGCCGCGTTGGCATACGGAAGATCCTTGATCCAGGGCTGGCAGCCCCAAACCATCGCCCAGTCCTTCCCTTCCGCAGGTGTAAACACATGGTAGTTCTGCGCGTGGACTCCATGGAAAAGGAAATGCGTATCCAGCAATCCACGAAGCGTTTCATTGGGGTGCATTTGCCTGATCAGCGGTCCACCCGACATATCACCATCGATGACCACTTCAAAAATATCGTTGTGAAGATCTGGCAGCGCGAAGTCCCAATAGTTGTCGCTCGCTTCGTATAGGAAATAAAGATGATTCTGTCCTTGAACCCAACCCACCTTGACCTTGACGTCCAAATTGTTCGGGTCACGTTTGTCGCCCTGGCCAGCCACCGTTTCGCGAAGTTGATCCATACCGATCGAATACGTTTCGGGCACCATCGACCAGTCGTCCGAGTTTCCATCGATCCGGGGAATCTGGTTGGCCGGGAACTGAAACACTTTGTATTCCACTTCCGGCCTCTGTAGACCGGTCCCGTCGTCACACAATATTGCCATCAAAAATACGGACAAGGAAAACATGCTTGACTGCCTATTACCGAATGGGATGCGTTAGTTCGCTGCTAAGCGGCGTCCATTCTACCAATTTGTCCTCAAGGCAACACTTTAGCCATGCGTCGCGACGCTCAGTCAACGCCTCCACGATTGCTACGGCCCGCTGAGAGACTTCGTTTTGCTGCCATCGATCGTCCGGAGTGGCAAACAACTCCACCCTCTCCGTCTCCACTCCGTCCGGCATTTCGCCCGACGACCATCGGCAACTCCAGGCTGGTACCGCAACATGCACTTGGCCCTCACCGCAAGAATAAGCCATTTGGTTCTTGATCGGCCAGAGTTCCGCTGGCAATGCCTCGATTTCCAATACCAAGTCGGTGCTCATAGAGTCGGCGTAAACCGCTTCGGTATGATCGCCCATCCAGCCTACCACTGTCTTCCAGACAGAATTGGGCTGAACGATGAACGGCACTCGAACCCCAACGTCCAACTGACCCCCAGGTCGTACCACCAAAGGCAAATGCAGCGACTCCGCGTAAAACGCTCGTGCGGACGGACCAACACTGCCATGCTCGCCGACAGGGTACCCTTGAACGCCCGCCAGCACTTGCAAGCATTCATCAGCGATTCCAAGTTCTCCTAGGATCTCTTCGATCATCGACCAAGCGTCATCGAAAGCCATCGCCTGAGCACCCATCGCACACGCCAGCCCGAAAACTTCATCCGGATCGGTCTCCTCGGTGATCGTCAATTTCCCCGGAGACGTACCAAAAGGTGGTTCCGGATCCCCTTCATCGCACATCACACATCGATATTCGTAGGGTGCATCCCAATCGCCGTTCAAGCCGCGCGAATGGATCCACAATATAGGAAAATCCTCGAGTTGCGTCGCCCACTGTCCCAACGCAGCTTCAAACAGTCTGGTGATCTGAGTCGGAGCATCCTCGTCAGACTCATCCGCCTGCGCCTCTATCAAAAGCACGCTGCCAAACTCGCCTCGTGTCGACTCTTCGACGATCTCGATCGAATCGGTTATCAACATCGCTCGATCCAACAGCCTGTTGCTTTCTTCTGCCGGGTCATTGCTTGCCTGATCATTGCTTGCCTGATCCTTACTCCGTGAAGCAAAATGCTTGCCTGTCCACATCGATTCTAAAACGTCGATCGGTCGCAAGGTGTCCGCCCAAAACTGGTCGAAGACGATCGATCGGCAGGCAAAGCTATCCCAATTCTTGGTTGGACCGATGGCCCCACCATAGCATCCAACCAAATTCGTGCCCAAGCCTTCGACGGTTACAATCAGGGCATATCGAGCCTTGTTCGACATAGGCGCAACTACTTGCTCAGAGACGGAAGGATCACTCGGCATCGACTTGCAAGAGTTTCGGCTCGATCATCACGGCATCATCCGATTCTGGATTGATCAGCAGTCCGAACTCAGACGAGAGCGGGACCAGCAAGTCCTCACCTGCGACTTCGAACAGATCGACTTCTTCCCCTTCGATCTCGTCGGAAATCGAATCCACGAATTGCTCGGCGTGTTCCGAGCTAAGAAACGCGACAAGGGCGGGGAATTCCTCGGTCTCCAAAATCATGGCCGAAAGCGATTCTTCGTCATTGCTGAGCGAGACGAGGGTAAATTGTTCACCGCGAATCCAATCCAAAATGGCCGTTTTGTCTTCCGCTTCAATCGCTTCGACCAAATCGTCCAATCGGGATTCCACTTCGTCATCAGCATCTTCGGACTGCATTTTTCTCTTTCCTTTTCGAAAACTTCACTGGATTGGGCCGTAAGTTTGACAAACGAATCCACAAAGGCCTAGGGGAAATTCCCGAAAAACGGGCACTTCGGGCGAACAGCACCTTCGAAATGCAATGCTCGATTGTGGACTGAAACCACGAAAACCACGAAACACACGAAAAAGAACTCGGGAGGGTGAGGCTCCTGCCGAACCAATTCGGTGCCAGCTCCACTGATATCTCAATGTTCTTTTTCGTGTGTTTCGTGGTTTTCATGGTTGTTCGGAACGGAAGACTAAAACCCTAGCCAGTAGGCTCCTAAAACCATCCATACGGGAATGGTAATTAACCCAAGAACCGATGTGCCCACAACGACCACCCAAGCGGTTTCTACGCTTTGGTTGTAGAGCCGCGTCATCACTAGCGGAAAGGTTGCCGTTGGCATCGCAGCTTGCAACAAAAGGACTTCCTGGAGTTCGCGAGACGTGGTTCCGAATTTTGCAACGGCCAAAAACACCATCGGCAAGATCACAACTCGCACCGCCAACGCCAAGACCAGGGTTCGCCACGCTTCTGCGAACTTCACCCGTCCAGCGTAGTCATAGATGATCGCTCCGCTGAGGACCAACCCGATCGGAATCGAGCAGCGCCCTAACTGATCGCTCATGTGCATTAATGGCCTGGGAATATAAGTTTGCAGGCCTAGCTGTCGAATGGTCAGCGCTACAACCACCGATACCAAGGGTGGACTAAACACAACCCGGTGCCAAGACGCCTTGAGACCTTGGCCAGATATGATGAACAAGCCAATGCTCCAAAGTGCCATGTCGACTCCCACGTTGTGGACGAGCAAAACGACGACACACCCCGGATAAAACGCCTCTGCCAATGGAAACGCAATGTATCCGTAATTCGCGATGCCAGTGCAAAGCGCAAAGGATCGCCGCTCGGACGACCTATTGAGTCCAAACCATCGTCCAACGGACCAAACCAGCCCAACGGAAACCGCAAAACCGAACGCTGTCAGTGCAGCCCCATATAGCGATGGCGTCCAAGCCGACAGATTGGTCGAAAGCTTCGAGTCGGTCATGACTCGATGAAAGAAAAAAGCAGGCAATAGCACGGTGGATGTAAAGTCGGCAAGCGATCGATCTACTTCACTCGTGAACCACTTCATGTATCGTGCAAATGCGCCAACGGCCATTACTAAAAAGACGCCTGAGACCGTGGTCGCAATGCTCAAAAAATTGCTGCTCGTCGAGGGTTCGATTTGCATATAGCCTTACCGTTTCATGAACGGTAGGTCGGGCACCATTCCCGCGAACATCGAGCGGTCGTCCTGTCTCACAACCACATGATCGCCAGCCCGAAGCGAGTAGTTTTGACCTTCCATTACATTTTTTCCCGCGTCATCGAAGTCGACGTCGAGTCGCACCGGTGGCAAGTTCTTTCCGTTGGGCCTTAAGATGGTGGTTTTGATACGCCCAATTTTCTTCTGCAGTTTGGCGTCGCGAATCAAGTCCGCGATGAAGATCGATTGGCCCGGCACAAGCGGGATTTTTTCGAAGTGTCGCTTGCCATTGTTGACTTCAAGCACGATGGAGGGATTGGCGCCATCGGCTGCCAACGGTTTGTTCGCTCCGTATTCGCCAAAAGTGTAGCCAGCTTGTCTAAGCCCATTCGTATCCAAGTTGTCCAACGGGCCCTTGGACTTCCCCAAAAGCGTCGAGCAACCGCTGGAAAGTGCAGAAACACTCAACAAGCAAAGGCAAACGAGTATGGAAGCCCGACTGTTTCCCCGAAAACGGTCACTTTGGAGCGATGATACGCTGGCGTTTTTTGAAAATGTATTCATCATCATCAATCCAAATGTCAAAACCAAAGGGGATAAAAGGACCTCGACGTCCTATCTCCAGTTCGGCATCCTTTACAGATTCGCTTGAGCTAAAAGTCTACTTTATCGGAATATTTCGCCTAAACTGCCAGCGTACCGGCTTTGTATGCTAGCAATCCTCCTCCAAAATACAACGATGGCATACACACTCACCAAACTGACTTCGCTCAAGACGACCAAAGATTTCCAAGCCTATGTGCAAAGCCTAGGCATCGATTTGCCGATCGATGATCGATTGAGCCATGGCGACGTGTCACCCATTTTGACTCCCATTTTGTGGGGTTCCAAAGTCATCGGCAATCGAATTGCCATTCAGCCGATGGAGGGCTGGGACGGGACGAACACGGGCGGTACGAGCGAAGCGACCGTTCGACGTTGGGGTCGGTTCGGTGAGAGCGGAGCCAAATTGATTTGGGGCGGAGAAGCCATGGCGGTCCGACCCGACGGACGGGCCAACCCGAACCAATTGCTAATTCTCAAAGAAAACCAAGCGGCCATTGAACAGTTACGCTCTACGCTCATTAAGAGTCACCGTGAGACCTACGATCATGTCGACGATTTGGTGATCGGATTTCAGCTTACGCATTCTGGCCGTTTCTGCCGACCCAACGACAAGAAACGCTGGGAGCCACGCGTTGCCTATCGCCATCCGATTCTCGACAAAAAGTTTTCGGTGGATAGTGACTCGATGGTCTGGACAGATGCACAACTGGACGAGCTTGTCGGTGACTACGCCAAGGCGGCGATCCTCGCCCAACAGATCGGGGCTGACTTCGTCGATATCAAGTGTTGTCACGGATACTTGCTCCATGAATTCTTAGGGGCCAAGACTCGGCCTGGAATGTATGGTGGCTCCTTCGAAAATCGGACTCGATTGCTCTTTTCGATCATTAAGGCAGTGCAGCAGTCCGCGCCCGGTCTTGGAATCGGTGTTCGACTAAGTGCCTTTGACACGGTCCCCTTCGTGCCAAACCAAGCGACCGCACAGCCAGGAAAACAAGGGCAAGGAATGCCAGCCGATTTCTCAAATTTAGTACCGTACGTCTGGGGCTTTGGAATTGACGAAGCGGATCCGTTGAAGCATGACCTGACGGAAGTGCACAGGCTCATCGAAATGCTCGCCGGCTTGGGTGTTATACTCATCAACCTCTCGGCAGGCAGTCCATACTATACACCGCATGTATTGCGCCCTGCGGCGTATCCACCGTCGGATGGATATCAGCCTCATGAAGATCCATTGATATCGGTGGCCCGGCAATTGAATGTGGCTGCTGAATTGAAGGCCCAGTTTCCCTCGACACTTATGGTTGGGTCGGGCTATTCGTACTTGCAGGAGTTCTTGCCAAACGTAGGTGAGCATCAAGTTCGAACGGGCAAGATCGATTTCATCGGACTGGGCCGAATGGTATTGTCGTATCCGAAGCAGTTGATGGATGCGATTCAATTGGGAAAGAGCGAACGCAAACTGGTATGTCGTACTTTTTCGGATTGCACCACGGCACCGCGCAACGGGCTTGCGTCAGGTTGCTATCCGCTCGACGAATACTACAAACGAACACCCGAGGCAGCTCGCCTCAAGGAAATTAAAGCCAATTTGTGAGGGCAACGGGGACGCCCGCAGACTATGATTTATTGTCGCCTTTCGCTCCGCGAAAGTGTGCCGCGTTAACGCACTTTTGCGGAGCAAAAGGCGACAATTTTTTGCGGAGCAAAAGGCTTCCATTGTGGACGAGCGAGGCCCTTCGCTCGTTGGATCCCTTCCAAACCTGTGCGAGGGCCTCGCACAGCCACCAAACCTGTGCGAGGGCCTCGCACAGCCACCAAACCTGTGCGAGGGCCTCGCACAACCACGCGATACGCCCCATGAAATCACCTGTAGCCATCTACGTCGTGCATCATCCGGAATGCAAAACCGCAAACTTGCTCGCGCGAAGCTTGTACGATTTTTTTCGCCTCGGTTATCTCTCTGGTGACCAGAGCGGGGCAGGACTGCCGGTCTACTATCGGCGCCAATTGGTTCACTCGACGATACAGCCTAAAATCCATTTTGAAGGTGCTTCTCTCAATGTGGTGGTCCTGCTGGTTGATCAAATCATGGTGGGAGACAAGACCTGGCGCAAGGCAATCGTCGATTTGACCAATACCGTACGTCGCCTGCGATTGAACAAGCAAGTGGACTCTCACACGCTCGTACTTCCAGTCGCCCTGCACGAGAGTTTTTATCGCATGGGCCCGGTCTATGAGGGCTTCAATCCCATTCGGTTATTGGACTTGAGTGAAGATCAATTGGCGGCACCGCTAAGACGAGCTGTGACCGAGGCGACCGCTAGGATGGTTCGCAGTGAAGGTTTGAACCAACCGCTTCCGTTGAATGTTTTTTTGAGTCATGCAAAAAAGGATGGTCGACAGATCGCTGAGTACCTCCGAGATGCGGTACGCAGTTTTGGCCAGATGGAAGCATGGTATGACGCGAATGACTTGCCACATGGCGGCGACTGGAAGTCGCCCATGGAAAAGGCTGCCAGGAGTGATACCGCAGCCATGGTCGCCACGGTGACCGATGCTTATCCAACGCGCCCATGGTGTCGCAAGGAAGCGGCATTAGCCCGTACTCCGAAACTGCTGACTGGTCGTGGTTCAGGACAGGTGTGGAAGGTGCAGCCAGTCATTGCGGTTCATCGACCTGGAAATCAATGGGCACGCAGCATTCCGATGCTCGAAGGAGTGCCTAGCATCGGATGGGATGTACTTGAGCCAAAGAGTACAACCGAGCGTATTGTCGATCGGCTGGCACTCGAAGTTATGCTTGGACTGGTCCATCGCAAGATCGCCATCGAGATTGCCAGAAAGGATCTGGATCGACAGTCGGCGTGTTACCTTACGTGGGTTCCCGACTCATGGACGCTGGCAAGCGTGCGACAACAAATGGAGGAAAAGATGCCTCGCAGTTCATCGAAGATCCTACGAATCGTCTATCCTGGATATGGCTTGACGACTTCGGAGATTTCCGAATTAGAATCGACGATCCAAACGTTTAGTCCGAAAACAAAACTGATCAGCTTTGAGGAGGCAATGTAGTGGCAAAAACCGATTTAGGGCTCCTAGTCGCGATCTCGGCAGGAGGTAGCGACAGCGAACTCGCCGTACACGGAATTGGAATGGAGCATGTCGAGGAATTGATGGTGCGACTTTCGATGCGACTCTTGAGCGAGGGACACCGACTAGCGTTTGGTGGAACGATGGGAGTGGCCGACAGGGACTTAACGCGGTACTTGATCGACACGGCTCATCGCTGGGGGGACCAGGATTCCGCTCTCAAAGTCGACATCACGAAACCGATCACTTGGCCATTGGTCAACTATTCTGCTTGGCCGAATTACAAAAACATCACCGAAGAGCAAAAGGCCAAGCTGGTGGGCATTTGCTATTTCGTCGACATCAAGCCCACGTCTTGTTCCAATTTGGAACTGCAATCGGTGATACCACCAGGCAGAGCCAAACGCTTAGAAGCAGACGCATTGACCGCCATGCGAGCCCACTCGTCTGAACAAGTGGATCTTCGCATCGTCTGGGCAGGAAAGATTGCAGGATCTTCAGGCTGGATGGCTGGGATTTTAGAAGAAGTCGTCTTTTCCCTGGAACAGAAAAAGCCGGTCCTAATATTAGGTGGATTCGGCGGCTGCTCTCGCTTGATCGCGGATTTTCTAGTGGAAAAAGACGCCGACTGGCCCGAGCGTCTGAGCTTAAAGGCCTGTGCCTCGCCAGAGCGAGACGCAACGTTAACAGTAGAGGAGCGCGACCAACTCCAACACCGCATGGCGCATGCCAAGGAAGTGTTAACAAATTTTCGATCGGCGATCCATTCCAAGAAAAGTGTCAATGGCATCTCGTCGCACTTGATTCACGAGGCATTTCATGAAGAAAGCGCCCGAGTCGCCATCAACATCGCGGCCACGGCATCCGAAGAATTGTTTGGTAAATGACACCAAGATCGCTAGTATCTATCAAATCATCAATTGCACCTGAGCCAGTCTGCTGCCAGTCAAGGCTTCTGGCTGATTGTAACGAACCCAGGCACAGATACCCCCGAGCGATTCTTTTCAAAAATGATTGCCGATCTGTTCTGCGTCACCTCGTACCTAAACTTGCCCGCCAATAACGCGAATCTAGTCGCAAAAAATGAGATGACGTATTTCAAAGTTGTTTTCCATGAAATAGAAAACCAATCAGTTCTAATTCGCGCGATTGGCGTGATTCGCGGGCAACTCCTGATAGGAGAACGAGTACGAGGACCATTTCATTGAGAACGAGTACGATTGATTGCAATCTGAGGTGGCGATCAGCTACGATAGACCAAGTTTAATACATCCGGTATGACGGCCCATTTGATGATACCTACCCTATGCCTATGAACGAAACCGCAGGCCAACGTCGCTTGCTTCAAGCACAACAATTCCAATTGGGGATTCCGCGACTTTGGTGCCCGATGCTGACCCATTTTCAAGCGGCCCGCGAACCGGATGCAGGCCGCATCCGCGCCCATCTAGACGCACTCTCGCCGCGTGTGCATGGTATTCTCGTGCCTGGCTCGACCGGTGAAGGTTGGGAAATGAACGACGCCGACATTCGGGCTTTGCTTCGAATCGTGCTTGATGCGGCACAAAAGTCTGGGGTGCGCGTGCTCGTTGGTGTGCTGAAGACTAGCGTAGAGGAAATGCTCGCGTGCATCGACGCGATGAAAGTCATCCTCGAGCACCCCGCAGTCGCTGGCCTAACGGTCTGCCCACCCAAAGGCAAAGAGCTTAGCCAGCCAGCTATTCATGATGGACTTGCCGCAGTGCTCAAACGAGGATGGCCCACCGCGCTCTATCAACTGCCCCAGGTCACGCAAAACGAAATGAGCGCGGAGACCGTTTTGGAATTGGCTGGGGAGTTTTCCAATTTTATGCTCTTTAAGGATACCAGTGGCGAAGATCGTGTGGCCAAAAGTGGCCTCGATTTCGGTGGCGTTTTCCTAGTGCGAGGTGCCGAGCAAGGTGGTTACGCTCCCTGGCCCCGAACAGCCGGTGGGCCATACGACGGGTTTCTCTTGAGCACCGCAAATGTCTTCTCTCGCGAGTTGGACGAGATGTTGCATTTGCTCGATGAAGGCAACAGTACTGCGGCACAAGCGATGTCTGCCAAATTGGTGGATGTCGTCCGCAGGGCCTTTGACATCGTCAGCGAATTCCCAGTCGGAAATGCTTTTGCCAACGCTAACAAGATGCTTGACCACTGCATGGCATACGGGGAAAGAGCATTGCTGATCGATCCTCCGATGCTGTATAGTGGAGCTCGATTGCCGAAGCGTTTTATCGAAAGCGCCCTGACGCTGCTTCGACAGCACTCTCTTTTGCCGAAAATTGGCTATTTTTCAGTAGAATGAAAGGGGCGTCGAATTTAAACCTACCTGCCCGCAACAACTTTAATAAGAATGAGAACTAGAGATGACATCTTTACGATGGGCACAATGGTTTCTGTCCCTACTGCCCTTGTGCGTCCTCGGCTGTGGGCCAACCGAAATCAATGCGAGGCTTAATGCCGACGACTCGGTCAAGACCCAGCGTTTGCTGTACGTGGCCGAGCCTGGAATTCGCGATTATTTGCAATACGGCGGCCACGGCGTGCTCGTGTTCGATATCGACAAGAACCACCAATTCGTGCGCCGCATTCCATCGGCTGGCTTGAACGACAAGGGAAAGCCAATCAACGTCAAAGGTATCTGTGCGAGCGTTTCCCTGCAGCGATTGTATGTCAGCACGATCGAATCGATGATCGCGTTTGATCTGACCAGCGACGCGATCCTGTGGGAAAAAAAATACGACGGCGGCTGTGATCGGATGGCAATCTCGCCTGATGGCAAGACGATCTATATGCCAAGTTTTGAAAAGGATCATTGGTTTGTACTCAATGCGGAGACCGGCGACGTCATTACGCGTATCGAGCCCCATCCGGGTGCGCACAACACCAACTACGGAGCCGATGGAAAAGAAGCCTACCTCGCCGGTCTAAGAACGAAGACCCTCGCCATTGCGGATACTAGCACGCATAAAATCGTTCGGCGAATCGGTCCCTTCAGTGCGCCGATCCGTCCCTTCACCGTCAACGGCAGTCAGACACTTGGCTACATGTGCGTGAATGATCTGCTGGGCTACGAGATCGGCGACCTCAAGTCGGGCAAGGTACTGTCGCGCGTGGAAGTCGAAGGATTCAGCAAGGGGAAGGTGGCCAGGCATGGTTGCCCGAGCCATGGCATTGGCCTTACACCCGATGAGAAGCAGATTTGGCTTTGCGATGCCTTCAATCGTCGTCTGCATGTGTTTGACACGACGGTGAATCCACACAAACAAATCGCCAGTATTGAGGTGCGTGAGGAGCCGGGTTGGATCACGTTCAGCATCGACGGTCGCTACGCTTATCCGTCGACGGGCGATGTGATCGATGTGGCGACTCGTAAGATTCTCACGGGGCTCACCGACGAACTCGGGGCCGCGGTTCATAGCGAGAAGCTGCTTGAGATCGACTTCGTGGGCAAAAAACCAGTCCGCGCGGGGTGCCAATTCGGCTTGGGGGCTGTGGGTGTACCGTAGTCCTTTGGAGTGCGGAAATTCATTTCCGCTTTTAGATGTGTGCAGCAAATTCCAGTAATGCGCGGCAATGTGAAAACTACCAATAGTAACCCGATACGTAAGTGAGGGACCTGCGAAATTGTGCCTCGCTTACGCTTCGGGTTGGGATACTCCAATCTGCCGCTCGTCTTAAAGCTCCGATGAATCGGAGCACTCCATATTTTGCTGGCTCAATACCATTGCATTGTCCAAGACCGTAAGCGGTCAATCGCATTTCGGCGCTTATCGATCGAAAGAACGAACGGTTCAAGCTCGGAATAGTGGTCTTGCAGACGATGCTCGAGCAACGTTTTTGATCCTTGAAATTGGGTCCATCGTGGCGATGTCTCGGTTTCAGATTGCGAGTCAACCGTTTTTACATACCGTTCTGCCAAAAGCGCTTTCACACGTCCTCGAATTTCCAGCTCGTCAGATGTCAACAAGGGTGTTGGAGTAAGAGTACAGCCTACACGAAAGTGAAAACCGCACCGAAAAAGGTGATTTTTTCAGTCTTGACAAAATCTGGTAAAGCTTGTGGATTTACGTTGACATCGCAAATTGGATGCGGTCTAATCCCAGGTAAGTGAATTTATTTACTTTAGCGCGATAGAAGAAGCCAATGCAAGCCAATGCAGGCGGACTGTCTTATAGGCGAGACATCTGCTTGTCTCGCCTCTAGCGAAAAGGTCTTTTTTTACTTCGTCGGGCTGATTCTGATTGCTTCGGCAATCGTTAAGTTTTGGTCCTTGGCGACAGACGCCTTTGTTGATGTCCGAGTCGGACTTCCCAAAGAAATTCTCTGGGTCAGTATCGCCATTGATTTTATTTTGGGAATCGAAAATTTTCGGATTCGCAATCATCGAGTTCTTACTGTTATTGACGCGGCTGTTCTCACTGGGTTTGCATTATTTGGTTGCACTCGGATGTTGCTGGGATTCAGATCCTGCGGTTGCTCGGGCGTTCTGGACCTGCCGAGTTGGTTTGTCGCGTCATTGGATGTTTCTATCATCATTGGATTGTTGTCAACGTCCAGGAAGCGACTGGATGCTGTGGCTGGAATCAGGCAATTGGTGCAATGGTGGAAGTCAAGCAGTCCAGCGATGCAGGGATGCAGGGATGCCTGACAGGTGGCATACTGTTTCTTTTATTGGTCGTTGGCATTCAGCTTCCGTTTTCTGCACCGGTGCGTGATTTAATCATAGCGAGACCACCGATACAGGCTATGGTAAAATTTGCTGGGAACTTAAGGTTGAAACAACAGTCTCATGTTCACGTGGAAGTTCAAAATCATTCTGCTCTAGGCACGAAAGTCGTTGGCGTCACTCGTTCTTGTTGGTGCATCAGTCCGGTGGATGATCTCACTGGAATAGCCATTCCGGTTGGAAAGCTAAAGCTCCCGTTAGTAGTTACGGCAAAGGAAACTGGGGCTTTCCACCAGCGTGTCACACTTTTTTTAGATCATCCGAAACAGTTTCGGTTGAATGTTGATGTTGTTGGTTTTTCTGAAGGGAATAACTGATGAGAGACTTTTTGATGGGTGTGTTTTCAACAATGTGCCTTGCAACAGCAAGTCTGATGTTTGTCGCAACCGCAGTGGGAGAGGGATCGCTAGCAGGTATGTTCTGCTCGAGACCGGCTGGTGGATGCAGCCCAAGCCTCGGTAATGGACACTGTGTAGGACAATGCACAGACGAAGATTTAGGGTCCATCCGGCTTTCCTGTGGATTTGGTAGAATCCGAATTTTGGAAATGGCCAAATGCAAGACAAAGAACTTTACCAGACAATTCTATGCCTTTCCACACCTTGGCAGGTGGCAGACGTCGAGTTGGATGTGACTCAGGGTGAGATCCGAGTGTCGGTTGAGCATCCGCGTGGTGTCAAGTTTTGCTGCCCTGAATGTGATTGCTCCCTGCCATGTTTTGATCACGGAGAAGAGCGTCGTTGGCGTCATTTAGATTCGTGCCAATTCAAGACGATTCTGATCGCAAAGGTTCCCAGAGTGAAGTGTCCTGAGCATGGCGTAAAGACCGTTTCGGTACCCTGGGCCGAAGGTAGCAGCCGATTCACTCTTCTCTTTGAACGCTTTGCGATTGATGTCCGTCAAGCTACTCAGACGATCAAAGGGGCGATGGGTATTTTGAATCTTAAATGGGATGCGACTTGGAACATCGTCGAACGCGCCGTGAAACGAGGTAAGGCTCGAAAAACCAACTCGCCGTTGCCTCGGATCGGGATCGATGAAAAGGCATTCTTGAAAGGGCAGAGTTATGTCTCGATGATCTATGATTTGGACAACAGTACAGTTGAAGCGATTTCGGATGGCAACGACACCGAGGCTGCAATTGCTTGTTTTGCACAGCTTTCTAAAGTGCAAATCGACTCAGTGGAGGCAGTTGCCATGGACATGAGTGCATCCTACGTGAAAGCTACCAAGCAGGTCATTCCATTGGCTGAAGGCAAGATCGTTCCTGATCGCTTTCATGTGATGCAGCTCGCAAACAAGGCGGTAGACAAAGTGCGAAAAAGGGAAAATCGAGAGTTGATCGCAGAAGGTGACACGACGCTTGTTGGCTCGAAGTATTTGTGGCTCCGTAGTTTCGAAAACCAAACGGAAGCACAAGAGGCACGCTTCAATGAAATCTATAACCACGAACTGGATACGGCCAAGGCATGGGGTCACAAGGAAGTACTTCGCAATCTGTGGCACCAGACGGATGAATCGACCGCAACGAAGTACTTCAATGATTGGTACAAGCGAGTCATCCACAGCAACCTAGCGCCGATGAAGACTCTTGCCAAGACAATCAAAGAGCGACTCAAGAACGTAGTCAGATTTTGCACACACAAAATCACGAATGCAGTTGCCGAAGGAATGAATAGCAAGATCATGTCGATCAAGCGACGAGTCGGTGGGTTCCGAAACATCGAAAACTTCAAAACTGCTATCTTCTTTTACTGCGGTGGTCTAGACCTGGACCCACGCTAATGCCGGATGGACCTATAAATACGACTGTCCGATTCCGACATCCCTAAGGAGTTTCAACGGCCATGCCAAAAAAATCACGTCGTTCCTTTCTGAAAGAAACCGCTTTCGGCGGTGCTATTCTGGGTCTCTCGCCACGTACCCATCGCGCCCTTTTCGCGGCGGAACCCCCGAGCGAGCGAGTCCGCGTCGGCATGATCGGCGTTGGCAATCAGGGAGGACCGAAGAACAACATGAAGTATTTCTTGAAGAATATCGTAGCGCTCTGCGACTTAGATAAAACGCATTTAGCGGAGGCTGGCGATTTCCTGCAGAAGGAAGCCGGACTCTCTGCCGTCATGACCGACGACTACCGTCGATTGCTCGATGCAAAGGATGTGGATGCTGTCGTCGTGACCGTTCCAGACCAGTGGCACGCTTTGATGACGATCGAGGCTTGCAAGGCAGGCAAAGACGTCTACTGCGAGAAACCGCTCACACTCATGATCGGCGAGGGAAAGCCCATGATCGATGCCGCTCGCAAGCATGCACGGGTCGTGCAAACCGGCACCATGCAACGGAGTGGTATCGAGTTCAAACTGGCGGTGGAGCTTCTGCAGAAAGGGATCATCGGCAAAGTCCGCACCGTCAACGTCACCTTGCCCAGTCCAAACTGGATCGCTCGGGCGAAAAGCCCTGTTCCGAACAGCGCGCCGCCGGAGGGCTTCGACTACAACCGTTGGCTAGGCCCAGCTCCCCTGCGCCCGTACAACAAGAATCACGTTCACTATCTCTTTCGTTTCTATTGGGATTATAGCGGCGGACAACAAACGAACTTCGGTGCGCATCATCTCGACATCGCCCAATGGGGACTTGGTATGGACGAGAGCGGGCCGACGAGCGTCGAGGGGTCGGCCGTATTCAATCCGGATGGTTGGTACGAAACACCCGATACGACCGAGATCAAGTACACGTATGCCAACGGCGTCGTGATGACGTGCCGCCAAAAACTCGATACCAAGAACACCGACCAAGGCACTGAATTCGTCGGTGAAAAAGGCAGCTTATTCGTCTACCGTGGAGGCATTCTCACGAACCCTCCAGAACTGCTCAAAGACGTGGAGCTTCCAAAGATGGTTAGTTCCCAAGCCAATATCAGCCACGTGAACAACTTCTTGGATTGCGTGAAATCTCGCCAAGCTCCTGCTGCCGATATCAGCATTGGCCATCGCTCCGCCACAGTATGCCATCTTGGCAATATCGCCGTGCGAACGAACAAGAAGATTAACTGGGATCCAAAAACGGAAACCATCGCCGGCGATGCGGAGGCGTCCAAATGGCTGATGAAGGAATACCGTAAACCATGGAGCTTGAAACACTCCTAGGGCCTGCCATCGGCTGATACTGGCTTTACGCTGGCAGTCATGACCATCCGCCCTAAGGCGAGCGGCAGATTTAAATCTACCTGCCGAGTCTTCATTTGGGAGAGCGAGGCTCCTGCTGAGCGTGGCTTTAGCTCGGCAGGAGCCTCGCCCTCCCGGTAAAAGCATATCCGCCATCCGCTCTAAAGAGATGGTAGCTATTCACCGCACAACTACGTTTGGCTGAGCGGTGCGTTTGGCTGAGCGGTGCGTTTGGCCAAGTCGCGTATGGCCAAGGAACGGTCGGATCATACGTTGCAATCCACTGGGCTGGTGCATGAGGCTTATGTCCGACTAGTCGATGTGGACAAGGTTCAACATTGGGATTCGCGAGGTCATTTCTTTTCTGCGGCGGCTGAGGCGATGCGACGAATTCTGGTAGAGTCTGCGAGGCGTAAACAGTCTACAAAACGTGGTGGCGCGTACAAACGCATCGAGATCAAAGATGATCTGGTCCAATCTCTCGGTGATTCACCCGATGAGCTGATCGATTTCAACAGCGCACTCGACCAGCTTGCGAAAGAAGATGCGCAGGCTGCCGAGTTGGTCAAGTTACGACTCTTCGCCGGGCTATCCGTGGCCGAAGCCTGCCGAGTCCTGGGAGTACCGACGCGTTACTAGATGCGCATCTTGAATGGCCCTGTTTTCTCGAGGGATTTGTTTCCTCGAATCCATGCGATCAACCATTGAACCGATGCAAATTCGAGCAGAACAATGGACTAACCGGGACAGTGGTATCACGCGTAGGGAGAGCGTTTATTTCGACACTTCTCGATGATCACCACCCAATTTCGCAATCGCTTACTCAAATCGCAGCTCATCCGGTTGCAACCCGGGTTGGCCAGGGCCACGCACCCGAATAATTCGAAGTTCGTCGTCGACTACGACGAATACACCGCGATAATTCCTGCCCTGAGGAGTCTTGAAAAGAAATTGCCTCAGCTCAAGGTCGAACAGTCCATTTTCACGTGCTAATCCGAATTGGTGAACATTTTCAGTTAGCTTGGAAGTGGCGGCCTCGAAGGCCTGCCACCAGCGAAGTGCACCGACAGGAGAATGGGATGCGATGTAGTCGTAGATTACTTGGGCGTCGTTGCTCTGCGCGCGGAAGTATTCGTAGACGCAGTTTCATGGCTTGGATTCGAGGGAGTTTCACTTGCGAAACTCAGCGGCAAACTCATCAAACGGACGTCCGGTTTCTCCCCCGCGCATGTCCGCAAGCGATGCTTCAATCGCGCGAGCGTCGATTTCGCGGAAGTGCGCCTCGTTAACTCACTTTTGCAGAGCAAACGGGGGCTATGCGTGGCTAAACGTTGCTCAAGACAGCACTTGCCAACCGATCCTCTCATCGTCAAAGCGACAAAACTGGCAGTAACTCTTCGACATAGATTCTGCGGCTTCGGGGATCGAATTCCAAGTTATAGCAGGGTCGTCTTAAAGCTGGGATGAATCCCAGCACTCCCTATGCGGTTACCAACTCCGCTGGAATTCGACCTAGCTTCCAACGCTCTCGGCAATCACAGATCGGACTCAACTTCCCTTGAATTGCCTGCGGCCTCCTAAATTCGCCCTTAAACCACATTCATATTCGTCCCAAAAGTAGCAGGATGATTAGAATCAAAACGCACACAACGATTTGCCGACTTTGATAATTCGTTCCGAAAGTGCACGTGGCCAAATCCGCACGCGAGCACACAATTAGTGTGCCATTGTTGCTCTCAGATCGGTCATGAAGTAATCTCCATGTCTTTGGCGAGAGAGATCTTCCAGCTTCCATCGCCTCCAAGCTCCAGAACATGAATATGGTACTTGAGAATGTTGAGGCGGTGGCTAACACTGATAAGGGTCGCTCCCGAATCCAAGAGCTTCTGGTAAAGCATCTCTTCGTTCTTCGAATCCAATGCACTGGTAGCTTCGTCCAAGATTACAAATCGTGGCTTGGCAAGCAACACGCGTGCAAAGGCTATTCGTTGTTGTTCACCAAGCGAAAGGATTTTCCCCCAATCCGCTTCCGTTTCCAACCCCCCAAACCGCTCAGGAAGATCTTCAAGATTGACCGTTTTTAGAATTTCAATTAGTTCGCTATCTCTTGAGGCTTTGCTTTCGCCTGGATACATCAATTGCTCACGCAACGTCCCAATGATCATGTAAGGGCGCTGCGGTAAAAAAAACATTTCCTTCAATGAGGGCCGAATGATTGTCCCGGTTCCAGCATCCCATAAACCAGCGATGGCTCGAAGCAAAGAACTTTTTCCACCACCGCTTGCACCGATAATCAATACTCCTTCGCTCGGCTTGATTTTAAGCGAAAGATCGACAATCAGGGTCCGTTTGTAATCCGGAGTTTTCAACGAAAGACTCTCGATCGCCATTCGGTCTTCCTCACTTGTCTTTATCACCTCCACTTTTTTCGGATGATCCTGCGACGAAGACTCCAAAGACTTCGCGAATTTGTCGAGGCGACTGATTCCCGCTACAAAACGACTCAGTGTGTCGAAATTATTAACAATCACAGTCAACGCCCCAAAAATCGCGGCAAACGCACCAGCAGCCTGTACCACTCGGCCCACCTCAATGTCGCCCGATAAGACTTGGGGTGCGAGAATAATCCCTGGCAGTATCAACGTGACTGAGCTGTAAGAATATTGAAATAAATTCAAAAACCATTGCCAGTTGATGATTTTGTTGTAATTTTGAAACACGTCCCCAAACCGTTGTTTTATGTTGCGAGACTCAGGCTCTTCGCCACGGTAGAACGCGATAGACTCTGCGTTCTCTCGCACGCGAACCAAACTGAATCGAAAATCAGCCTCACGCTTTAATTGGAAAAAATTGAGTGCTACCAGAGTCCTACCGAAAACAAGGCTAGCGACCAGCGTTCCAATTGTCGCATAAACCACCAAAAACAGTACGAGGGTCCTCGATATCGACCAAAGTACGCCGCTGAACGCAAGCAATTGCAAGACCGTCTCGATGGCCAGCAGAAAATAATAGATGGTCTTCAAGGTAAATGTGTTAATGTCTTCGGCAATGCGTTGGTCGGGGTTATCAATCTCCGCATTGAAAGCCAGTTTGTAAAATGCGTTGTTTCGAAAATAAGTATCCAAATAGTTGTGTGTTAGCCAACGACGCCAGTAGTTGACAAGCTTGTCGCGAACAAAGTAATAGAACACGTAGACCGGTGCCGCAGCCGCGATAAGGCCTACCGATTTGTAAATCGAGACCCAGTATCGGCTAGAGTCCTGGGCAGCAAGTGCGGACGTGAATTCCCCGGCTTGTTCGTTGAGAAATACGTTGAATGCCGTGTTTCCAATCAAAAGGATCGCCAATAGTGCAAGAAGACTACGGGCTTTCCATTTGTCTTCGGAGTACCAATATGGCTTCGCAATCGCGAAAAACCGCGGCATTTTTCGATGCTTCCACCTGAATCTCAACATGATGCTCTCGCTGGGTGACCGTATGTCCCAATATCCCACAATACAAGCTCTATGGCGGAATCCGCCATGACTTTTTGCGATCTTACTCGATTCTGAGGTTCCATGGGTAGAAGAACAATTCAGAACGGAAGTTGCGTACCGATTCTGGCAGCGTGTCACCCAGCCGTTGGCCTGGGCTAGGTAAATGGTTGGGCCTTTGGCCCGAAATACATCAAAACGTGCAACTTCAAAAAGCGAAAACGAGGGACAATTTCGCAGGTCGCTCACTTACGTATCGGGTTGTGATTGGTGGTTTCCACATCGCCGCTCGCCTTAAGTCAGACGTGCATTTCATTTTTCGTTGTCCTGACGGTTTCTTGAGTGGACGTACCATTTCCAATCGCCTGTCCCTGTGGCCAGTTCTCGTTCGAAGTCAGCAACACTCTCTGCCGGAAGTAAGTATTGAACGTTATCCAATCGGATCGCAACCATCGAATTGTAGGTTTTTCGAGAATACTCAACCACTGCGCCGTCAAATAAGATCACACCGTCCG
The DNA here is from genome assembly GCA_031427235.1 of Pirellula sp. Classification (GTDB taxonomy): domain Bacteria; phylum Planctomycetota; class Planctomycetia; order Pirellulales; family Pirellulaceae; genus JBKCUI01. Next base: position 9,716 of record JANPNA010000175.1, on the reverse strand, counting down.
TGAGTGTAGCCGTCCGCGACAGCTCGCAACCCCCGCCGCATCCACCCGCCCTAAATCGTACGTTGTATCGCCCATCGGTTCGAAGATCGAAGGTAAATTCGGTGTGGCTTAACCGTCTGGGAGAATGCCATTGACCCGTTAAAGATACTTCGGTGTCGATCAACGAACCATCTTTCAGATTGGGTGCAACGATTGGTTTCCAGTCGCGAGCACGACGTTCCATATCACGACGTGTAGCGGTAGCCGCGTCAGGAATGAAGACCAGACCTGCGAGAATCGCGATGACCACGATTATCGTGATGCATTCAACGATGGTAGGTCGACGGAGTCGTATCATTCAATCCTACTGCAAGCAGCCGCAGAACCGGAACTGCGGCTAAGCTTTGCCTCTCGAGGAACAACGACGTGAGCAATGAGAAACGAACTTACCATGCAGATCAGGGCATAAGGTATCCCGAGCACGGCTCCCACAATCGCTGCGGACAATGGATTCCCGAGCCCAAAGCTGTGCGCAGCGCGAACCGGAAAAAATGTGAGCAAATAGATCGACTGACAAGCAGCCAATCCAGCGCAATGGATCAAGCTTACCCCAAACGCGATCAGTGCGGTACGCCCCTTGTCATTGCCCAATCGGAATCGCAAAAGCAACGCCAGCAAAATGCTCGACCCGACAATCGTCATAGTAACAACAACCACAGATGGCGCAATGACGGCCACTAAGTCCAGTGCCACTACGGCTGTAAAAGAAAACAACATGCCAAGCGACCACTGTACGCCAAACCGAGAGCGTTCGATGCCTAGCTCAGCTTCGTCAACGACTGAGAATCCAGAATCAATCATGGCAAAAATGTGGATCGATGGTCCCTACCGAGAATGACGCGGGGTGAATCTTAAAGCTGGGATGAATCCCAGTACTCCAAATTTGGCGCCACTCCATTCTATCAGAATTCCAAGATCCGCAGCAAAATTTTAACCTTGGCCAGGATCCGCAGCACTCATCTGAAAACGGAAATGAATTTCCGCACTCCAAATGGAAATTCAATCCCTGTCCCTCGATGGCTTCATTCACTATGATCCTAGCTGAGAGCAGAGAACGCGAGCCAAGCATACCGGCCCATTTCCACAACGAACAAGACGCATGAAAAACATTCGGAACTTTTGTATTATTGCCCATATTGATCATGGCAAATCGACTTTGGCCGATCGGTTGATCCAGGCCTGCGGGGGTGTTTCGCAACGTGAATTTCACGACCAAATCCTCGATTCGATGGATATCGAGCGGGAACGGGGCATCACCATCAAGAGCAATTCCATCACGCTTTCCTACCGTGCAGCCGACGGTCAAGACTATCTGCTGAATCTCATCGATACTCCGGCCACGTCGATTTTTCGCACGAGGTGCGGCGTTCCTTGATGGCGTGTGACGGCGCGCTCATCGTTGTCGATGCTTCTCAAGGAGTCGAGGCCCAGACCGTTGCCAACCTCTATCTCGCACTGGAATACAACTTAACTCTACTGCCAGTGATCAATAAGATCGATCTTCCGGCGGCCGACGTCGAGAAAGTTCGCGAAGAGATCGATGCCGATTTGGGCCTAGATCCTTTCGCAGCCATCCCGGTTTCCGCCAAGACGGGGGTCGGCATCGATGACTTGCTAGAAGGCATCGTGGAAAAACTCCCTTGTCCCCAGGGGGACCCGGACGCGCCCTTGAAAGCATTGGTCTTTGACGCCCACTTCGACACCTATCGCGGTGTGATCCTCCAAGTTCGTGTGATGGAAGGGACCCTGAAAACCGGCGATACAATCCACTTCATGCACGCGGGTCGAGACTACAAAGTAGATGAACTTGGTTACAATCAGTTAAAACTTAATCCCAAAAAACAACTCAGCGTCGGCGAGGTCGGCTATATCGTGGCTGGCGTAAAGAGCGTTCAGGACATTGAAATCGGCGATACACTAACTCTTCTGAATCACCAAGCATCGGAACCGATCCCCGGCTACAAGAAAGCCAAGCAGGTCGTCTTTTCGTCCATCTATCCGATGAGTACCGACGAGTACCAAGACTTGACCAAGGCTCTGGAAAAGCTGGCCATCAACGACGCAGCCCTGACCTTCGAAAAAGACAGTTCGGCAGCTCTTGGCTTCGGATTCCGATGCGGGTTCCTCGGCTTACTCCACCTCGACGTAATTCAAGAGCGCTTGCAGCGCGAGTTTGACCTCGGACTCGTTATCTCAGCCCCATCCGTAAAATACAAACTGCTTCTGAGAAACGGCACGACGATCGATGTCGACAACCCGAGTTATTGGCCCGATCCGATGTCGATCGAATCCACCACCGAGCCTTACATCAAAGCATCGATTCTCATCCCCGAGGAGTATGTCGGACCAGTCATGGAGCTGTGCCGGGAGCATCGCTCCGACAGCCAGACCATGAACTATCTCTCGGCGGGAAGGGTTGAAGTCAAGAGCGAGATGCCCCTGGGCGAAGTGCTCTTCGATTTCTACGGAAAACTGAAAATGATTACGCGAGGATACGGATCGTTTGACTACGAGCCGATTGAGTATCGAGCGACCGATATCGTCAAGGTCGATATCTTGGTCAACAAAGAGCCGGTCGATGCGCTGTCGTATTTGGTTCACCGAGACAAGTCGCGAACTCGGGCATTGCACTATTGTGAACAGCTCGCCGAAGCGATTCCACGGCATCAATTCAAAATCCCGATCCAAGGAGCGATTGGGGGGGAAATCATAGCCAGAGCCACGATTCAGCCTTATCGCAAGGACGTGACCGCCAAGCTCTATGGTGGCGACGTGACACGCAAGAACAAGCTCCTCGACAAACAGAAGAAGGGCAAAGCAAAGATGAAGCAGTTTGGCAGCGTGAATATCCCTCAAAAAGCCTTCATCTCGGTGCTTCGGTCGGATAAAGATTAATGCCCAAGGTCGCCTTTCGCTCCGCGAAAGTGCGCCTCGTAAACGCACTTTTGCGGAGCAAAGGGCGACAAATGCGGAGCAAAAGGCGACTATGTTTTTTCTAGAAACTGGGCCTACTCCCCACGACTGATTTGATCCAGGGTCTTGCCCGGCGTGATGGCTTGTGGGTCTAGCAAACAATGAATGATTGCGGGCTGGCCAGATGCTAAGGCCCGTTCGAAGGCGGGCGCAAATTCACTGGTTTCACGCACCGTTTCGCCGTGTCCACCATAGGCTCGGGCTAAGGCTGCAAAATCTGGATTCGTCAAGTCGGTGCCAATGACCCGGTTTGGGTAATCGCGTTCTTGATGCATCCGAATCGTGCCGTACATGCCGTTGTCAATGACCACGATAATGACTGGAATGCCATATTGAACGGCGACAGCAAATTCTTGCCCTTGCATTAGGAAACATCCGTCGCCCGAAAAGACAACCACCGGCTTGTCAGGAAATTGACGCTTGGCCATAACCCCAACCGGGACGCTGTAGCCGACTGAGCCAGAGGTTGGGGCCAACTGCGTACCCAAGTTTTGATAACGCCAGTATCGGTGCACCCAAATCGCGTAATTGCCTGCTCCATTGCAGACGATGGTGTCGTTCGGCATGCGTTCTCGCAGCCAGACAATGACTTCTCCATATTGGAATGGTCCGGGTACCGTTTTGGGGGTTTCGGTCCAATCCAAATAATCCTGGTGGCCTTTCATGGTCTGTTCTGACCAGGGTATGCTCAGCGGCGGTGCTAAGTTTTTTAACGCCTTGGCCATAGCATTAGGCGAGGCTACGATGCCAAGATCCGGCTGGTAGACACTGCCAAGCTCATCGGGATCCGGATAAATGTGAATGAGCGTCTGTTTGGGTTTTGGTATATCCAACAGTGTGTAGGACGAGGACGGCACCTCGCTGAGGCGCGCTCCGATCAAGATAATGAGATCGGACTCCTTGACGCGTTTGGCGAGTGCTGGATTAATGCCAAAGCCCAAATCGCCAGCAAAAGATGGATGGTAGGCGTCAAACAAGTGCGTGCGCCGAAACGATGTTGCAACTGGCAGATGGAACCGCGAGGCAAAGTCATGGATGGCCTCATAGCCCGCCTCGCCCCAGCCTGAACCACCCAAGACAACCAGCGGCGATTTCGAATCCATCAAATGTGTCTTGAAACACAAAAGATCCTCGGCGCAAGGGGCAGTAACAACCGGCACTACCGTAGGCGCATCGACGCATCGTACCATCTCAGTCAACATATCCTCCGGTAGCGACACCACCACCGGGCCTGGGCGGCCTTGCGTCGCCATGCGGAAGGCCCGCCCGATCAACTCAGGAATACGTTCCGCGCGACCGATTTCAACGACCCATTTGGCAATACCGCCGAACACTTGCTGGTAGTCTATTTCCTGAAATCCTTCACGGCCCAAGACACCCCGTTCGGCTTGACCGATGAATAGAACCATCGGGGTCGAATCATGGGCCGCAATGTGCACACCATGGGCGGCATTGGTTGCACCAGGGCCACGGGTGACAAAACAAATTCCAGGCTTACCCGTCAATTTTCCGTAGGCTTCGGCCATCATGGCCGCCCCACCTTCGTGACGGCAAATCAGCACATCGATGTCGACATCGACCATAGCGTCCAGCGCGGCTAGATAACTCTCGCCCGGCACGCATGTTATGCGGTCAACCCCCTGGATCACCAATTGATCCACTAGGACTTGACCTCCGCTCCGCGCCGCTTGGTTTTCGCTCATCTAGTATCTTTTGTAACTTGGTCGGGATTGTGTTTCTTGAATTCTGGTTTGGACGCCCCCAGTTTCGGGCTAGCCCGATCACTCGATTGTCGCACACCGTCGATCACCATGGGTGAGGCTATCGTTTTCACCACCGCGCCGTCGTCACCTACCAATTCACGGCACATGGCTCGATGGACAATTTGCGGATCCGCAAAGACATCTTCTACCGTGTTGATCGGCCCGGCCGGTACAGCCTTTTCTTCCAGAACCGCCAAGAGTTCCGACCGAGTCCAATGCAAAAAGTATGGACCAAGGACTTCGGTTAAACGCGCTCGCGATTGAACCCGCAGGGTATTCGTTTGAAACTCGCGATCATTTGCGCATACGTCTGCCCCTAGAACCTCACAGAGGTCTTGGAATTGACGATCATTGCCGACCGCAACAATGATATCGCCATCCTTGACCGCAAACACTTGATAGGGGGCAATGTTGGGGTGGGCGTTTCCGAGTCGCGAGGGTGATTTTCCCGAGGCTAAATAGTTCATGCCCTGGTTGGCAAGCGTGGCTGTGGCTACATCGTAAAGGGACATGTCTATAAAGGCACCGGTACCTGTCGAAGTGCGGCGATAGAGGGCAGCCAAAATGGCCGTCGACGTATAAACGCCCGTGAATAGATCGACTACCGCCACCCCGACTTTTTGCGGTTGGCGGTCCGGTTCGCCCGTAATGTCCATCAAGCCAGACATGCCTTGGAGAATGAAGTCGTAGCCCGCGCGTTTGGCATATGGCCCGTCTTGCCCAAAGCCCGTAATCGAGGCGTAGATCAATCGTGGATTCACTGACTTAAGGGACTCATAATCCAAACCATAGCGTTTCAGATCGCCCACTTTGTAGTTCTCGATCAGCACATCCGCTTGCGAGGCTAAGGCTTGCAATACCGCTTGGCCCTCGGTCGTTTTAAAATCGACGCAAACCGATTTTTTTCCTCGGTTGGTGGCGTGAAAATAGGCTGCGCCCCATGTTTCACCCTTGGCATCGGTGACATAGGGTGGTCCCCAAAGACGGGTATCGTCACCAACTTCTGGGCGTTCGATCTTAACGACCTCCGCTCCAAGATCTGCCAAGATTTGCCCACACCAGGGCCCGGCCAAGATGCGAGCCATTTCAAGGACGCGCACGCCGCTCAAGGGTTTTTGTTCCATGCTCACGCCTTACATCCCGAACGCCTGCAGCCCGGTTTGGGCACGGCCGAGGATAAGCGAATGCACATCTTCGGTGCCTTCATAAGTATTAACCGCCTCAAGATTTTGCGAGTGTCGCATGACATGATACTCTTCGTGAATGCCGTTGCCGCCATGCATGTCACGCGCCATGCGTGCAATGTTGAGTGCTTTGGCGCAATTATTACGCTTGATGAGCGAAATCATCTCAGGTGCCATTTTGTGGGCGTCGAACAAGCGTCCCACACGCCACGACGCCAACAGCCCGAGGGTTATGTCGGTTTGCATGTCCGCAAGTTTTTTTTGAAACAATTGAGTCTGAGCCAGCGGCCGATTGAATTGAATTCGGTCTAGTCCATACTCTCTGGCGCGGAACCAACAATCTTCGGCGGCCCCCATAACGCCCCACGAAATCCCATAACGGGCCCGGTTCAAACACGAAAACGGCCCTTTAAGACCTGAAACCCCCGGCAAGAGGTGTTCTTCGCCGACCTCCACTGAGTCCATCACGATCTCGCCGGTGACAGAGGCTCGGAGTGACAGTTTTCCATGGATTTTCGGGGCCGATAAACCCGTCATGCCTTTTTCCAAAATGAAACCCTTAATGGCCCCCTCGTGGGCTTCGGACTTCGCCCAAACCACAAAGACATCGGCGATGGGTGAATTGGAAATCCACATTTTGGTCCCTTTGAGTCGATAACCACCTTCTGTTTTTTCAGCGACGGAGCGCATGGCACCGGGATCCGAACCAGCATCGGGTTCCGTCAGTCCAAAACAACCGACCCATTCGCCCGTTACCAACTTAGGTAGATATTTTTGTTTTTGCTCGTCCGTGCCAAAGGCTTCGATCGGATGAATCACGAGCGACGACTGCACACTCATCATCGAACGGTAACCGCTATCGACACGTTCCACTTCGCGGGCGATTAACCCATAGGCGACATAGGAAGCGCCCGGCCCACCATACGCTTCGTCCAAGGTCGCGCCAAGCAGACCAATCTCCCCCATTTCATTAAATATTTCACGATGGGTGATCTCCTCTGCATAAGCCTTGAGGATACGGGGCATTAGTTTGTTTTGGGCATAGCCGCGCGCAATGTCCCGGATCATTTTCTCTTCGTCCGAGAGCAGTTCCTCGAGTAGGAATGGGTCGTCCCATTGAAATGAATTGGATGTTTGGCTCATCTTCGGCTTCGTTGGATAATTGTCGATCGCAAGCCCATGACATGAGACACGGCGCCTTGGATGTAACGTGGGGTGGCCCCCCATTGTCGCCTTTCGCTCCGCGAAAGGGCGCCTCGTGAACGCACTTTCGCGGAGCGAAAGGCGACAATGGCACAGATCACTCTGCGTGGTAGCCTCGCCATGTCCAAACAAGCGTGTCCGCGAGAGTTTGCTGGAAAACTTTTTGGTCGCAGTGCTTGGTCGCCTTGCTGAACACGTAACGGTAGTCGTAGCCTTTGGCTTTGAGAGCTACTGCCGTGCGTTCGTTGGCCATCACCCAATTGTGATACGTTTCTTCCGGATCTTTGGCTCGGTTGTCGTTCTCCGAAACGTGGGTGAAGATGCGGAGTGGTTTCTTCTCGCTGGTTTCAATCAGTTTCATGCTGGAATGGTATTCCCATGCACCGAGTGGGTACTTAGCTTCCTCTGGCGCGTCATCGTCTTGCTGATCGACAAAAGTCCCCGAGTAAGTAATCAATCTTCGAAATAAGTCCGGGCGAAACCAGCCCATGGTGAGGGCTGCTGCACCACCGGAACTGCATCCCATAGCGGCCTTGCCCCACGGATTCGCGGTAAACGCAATCTTTGGGTACGCAGCCTTGATCTCCACATTGTTCAGCACCGCCGGCAACACTTCGTCGTTGATGAACCGGGCTAGACGATCGGACATCGTATCGTATTCCAGACCGCGTTGACTTCCTTTGCTGTCATCACCACCGTTTTCAACAGCGATTGCGATGAACGCTGGCAACTTGCGATCCTCGTTCGTTGGGATGGTCAGATTGTCCAGTGCGTTGCGTACTAGGTTAAGGTTACTCGGTCCATCATGCATGACTAAAATCGGCGCCTTCGTACCGTCTTGGTAAGCGGCAGGTACGTAGACAGAAATCTTTCGCTCTTTGCGGACGGTCTTCCTGGGTTCAAGCGTGGAATCGTCCCCGCGGAAGATCTTGCTGTCTGCCAAGGGCATGGTGAACTGGAACAATTTTCCTTTGGGATTTCCTCGATCCGTAAGATCCGGATCGATCGAGTATTCTGGCCCGATGACCAAGTTGCCGTTGCCTAAAGTAGCAGGCTTTTCTGAGTAGTTTTCATCGGAAAATGCCGCGATCGATGTCCATCCCACGAGCGTAAAGGACATCAAAGGTATCAGGCATACGGGGAGGATTTTGTTTTTTTGAAACATAAGGGGGGGAGGTCGATCGATGGAGGGAGGAAGAATGTTTTCTTGGGCTCGGAAGGGACTTGGCACAACTGGTGAGGCATGATTATAGCGTAAGCTGAACGCGATAGCGCTTGTCCGATCGGAAGCAACGTTGGATGGCTAGCTAGTGCTTTGTGACAGCTTAATTTTAGGGTAGTAGATCTTGTTAAAGATCCGGCAGGATTCGGATCTTTAACAAGATCCACTACGGCCAACCCGAATTCTTAGTTGTAACAAAGCACTAGTCGGCTTTTACATTGGCGAAAGCAACGACTCCATCGTCTTTGCCTAAAAGAGCTTCCCAAGTGGTATCGGCAATCGACGACAAAAAACACAGAAGCAAAACATCGCGGACAGGCTTAACGCAAATCATCCCATAAACCCTTCAAAGTTGACAAGTTATCTTTTTAAGTTGACTTATAAGGATGCGGTATCGTCTATTCGAATTTTGCCGAAATAGTCAACTGTGGATTGGGTTAGAGTCTACATAGTCCAGGATTCCAATCAAATTTTCGAAAAATTGAATGTCCGGCTTCCACCGTCGATGAATACATCGCTTATTCTTCACATTGACCCAATTCGTGAGCTTTTTTCGATTGTGTAGGATTCCTGCCATGCCGTTCGTCCTGTCTTCTGTTTTGATTCGACCCACTGTTACTTCCGGTCCATCAAGAACCCTGAACGTCAAGGCATTCCTGATGGTTGCCTTGGTCTATGCAACCTTGGGCTATTCAGTCCACGCCGATGGTCCACCCAATCCATTTGATGGGAAGTCGCTTGCCGCTTGGACTACGATCGACGGAAAACCTGCAAGCGATGGGTGGGAAGTCATCGATGGTATGATTCATCTCAAGAAGGATGGTAAGGGCTCAGGCCACATCGTTACGCTCAATGAGTTCCGCGACTTCACGTTCGCGTTCGAATGGAAGATTGCTCCAGGCGGTAACAGCGGAGTGAAATACCGTGTGCGTTCCTATGGCAACAAAGTACTCGGCTGCGAATATCAAATTTATGACGACGAAGGAAAGAAGAAAATGCTTCCTCGAAATAGTGCCGGTGCGCTGTATGATCTTTACGAGCCGAACTCGTCCAAACAACTCAAACCGGCAGGCGATTGGAATCAAGCCAAAATTGTCGTTCGCGATAATCGCATCGAACACTGGCTCAATGGTCAACAGGTCGTCGCCGCAACGGTTGGCGACAGCGAATGGAAAAAACGCATCAGCGAGAGTAAATTCAGTGAATACGAAGACTTCAGTCAGCAACCACGTGGCAAGCTGATGCTAACCGATCACGGTAGCGAAGTTTGGTATCGCAATTTTTCATTCGAGCAGCACTGATTGTCGCCTTTCGCTCCGCGAAAGTGCGATT
>JANPNA010000174.1:0-5761 GCA_031427235.1 Pirellula sp. | reverse complement strand
ATTCCTCGACGACTTGAGGCGACTCGTTCGGCCCATTCCTTACAGGAAATGGACGAGTCTTCAAACTGGCAAGTCGCAAGGTGAATTACATTCCAAGAGTGAGGGAACCCATCCGGATCTGGAGTTTCGATTCCAGCCAGCAGGCCATATTCTGGGTTCGTCGTATGTTGAAACTAACTATGGCGATGAGCGTTACGTGTTTAGCGGTGACTTGGGCTCCCGATGCACTCCGATCTTGTTCGATCCAATCAGTCCGGAGCGGGCGGATGTTCTCGTTCTCGAAAGCACCTACGGCGATCGAATCCACGAGGGGAGAGAAACTCGCTTGCATCGACTCGAATCGATCTTGTGTGAAACCATGCAGAATCGGGGCGTCACCATTATTCCTGCCTTCAGCCTGGGACGGACCCAGGAATTGCTCTACGAAATGAACTTGATCATGGAAGAGATTGGTCACAAAACCCATTGCACCCTGCTCAAGCAAATCGACATCATCATCGACTCACCCTTGTCGATCAAGCTAACCGAAATCTATGAACAGATGCAAGAGTTTTGGGACGAAGAAGCACGAGTCGTGCTAACCGTTGACAAACAACCACTCGTTTTTAAGAATCTGGTAGAAATCGATCGAGGGGGCGAACACCGCGAAACCTTAAACTACCTTCTAAAATCCGGCAAGCCAGCCATCGTCATCGCCGGGAGCGGCATGTGTACCGGCGGTCGCGTCGTTGACTACCTCAAAGCCTTTCTTGGGAAAGAAAACACGGACGTCGTGTTCGTGGGCTATCAAGGCATTGGTACCTTAGGTCGAGAGATTCAAAACTGCCAGAGCGGAGCTGGCAAAGTCTGGATTGACCACATGCCGGTCGAAGTCAAAGCCAAGACGTACACATTGAGCGGCTATTCTGCCCACGCCGACCAATCGGATCTCCTACGTTTTGTGCAGGGTATTCCCATCAAGCCTCGCGAAATCCGACTGGTTCACGGCGAAACGCCAGCGAAGGCAGCGTTGACTGAGAAATTAACCGGGCTTGGATACAATGTCACGTAGTACGTCTTCAAGTCTCAATTTTGGCGTTGGCAAATGTGGCGTAAGCTTCCAGCTTGCGGATTTTGCATGACTTTCTGATTGGCAAGCAGGATGCTTACCCCACTTTTTAGAACGAGAGAGGAAATAGCTCGGACCGTCCGTCGACGGAGCGACTGATCCTGCGAAAACACTCTAATTTTTGGTTTTCGGTTGACGGCAAACACCCTTTCCCGGTACCCTTTCCCATCCCAACGAAGCTTTCGTTTGCACTTTCGCGGCCATTGTGGCTGCAGCAGGCGTTTTGCACTGCGGGAAATTCGCGTACTTAAATAGGCAGAAGGACTCCAAGCTGGACTGAAAAGCCGCCTTGATTCCTGTGCATGATCGACGGCCAATCGATTGTTAGCATTGCCTTGGACGCATAGAAATAGAGGAGAACACATGGCCAACGAGATCGTACAAAAGTTGATTGAAGCAGGTGCGCACTTCGGACACCGAGTGAGCCGCTGGAACCCCAAGATGGAACCGTACATCTATGGGCGTAAGAATCTGATTCACATTATCGACATTCGCGAGACCCTTCGCGGTATGTTGCGAGCCAAGAAGTACCTTAATCAAGTAGCCAACGGTGGCTCGCTCGTTCTATTCGTAGGTACCAAACGACAAGCTTCGGAAGTGATCCAACGCGAAGCGACCCGATGCGGAATGCCGTTTGTAAGCGAACGATGGCTTGGCGGTGCGTTGACGAACTTCCGTACGGTTCGCGATCGAATGGCTCGGCTCGAAGAGCTCGAAGTCATCATGAATAGCGAGAAGATCAACGAATACTCGAAGAAGATGCAATCGTCCTTGAATCGTGAGTATCGCAAGATCTATCGTAATTTGAATGGTCTGCGATCCTTGAATCGTCTGCCTGAGTGCTTGGTCATCGTCGATCCTAAGAAGGAAAAGAACGCTGTTCGTGAAGCCAAATCGTTGGGCATCACGACCGTTGCTTTGATCGATACCGACTGCGATCCAACCCAAATCGATTTGCCAATTCCTGGTAACGACGACGGTATTCGCTCGATCGATTTGATCATGAAGCAGTTGGCGGATGCGGTCTTGGCTGGCAAAGCCGAGAACCCAGAACTGCTCAAGACGATGGGCAATGCGCCAGACCCAACCATGGAAATGGTTGCCAAAGCAGAAGACATGGCCTAAGTCATCGCTCAGGTGGAAAAGTGTAGCTCGACACTCCGTGTCGAGAGTCACGGCACGCAGTGCCGTCCCACACTTTGACGGTCCAACATTCGAACCTTCTCAGGGTTCGGATGTTCCTTGAATTCAAGACACATATTTTCGGTTGACTATTGATTTTAGGAGAGTTTTAGAAATGGCAGAAATCTCTGCTGCAGCAGTCAAGGCACTGCGCGAAAGAACTGGTTTACCACTCATGGATTGCAAAGCCGCACTCGTCGAGGGCGGTGGCGACGAAGAAAAGGCGATCGCGATTCTGCGTGAAAAAGGGATAAAGCTTGGCGAAAAACGAGCTGATCGCGAAACCGCGTTCGGACGGTTCGGACTTTTCTCTGGTAGCGACAAAACGGCTGGCGCCATGGTCGAACTGAAGTGCGAAAGCGCTCCCGTCGCCGGCCATGCGGAGTTCATCCAACTGGCAAATGATTTTGCAGAAGCGCTTGCCAAGAGCGATGCGAAGACCCACGACGAGTTGCTCAAACAACCGTCCCCCTCCAAGCCGGGAATGACCGTTGGCGAACAGAGGGACGAGCTCTTTAACCGAATTCGGGAACGATTCGATCTTGGGCGTATGGTACGCATTGATGGTGCGAGCGGCGGCTATAGCCATAACGCCACCACCGTTGCGGGCGTACTTTTGTCGCTCAAGGGCAGCAATGACACTGCGGCTAAAGATATCGCCATGCATATCGCAGCCATGCGGCCTGCAGCCTTGTCCTCAAGCGAGCTTGATCCGTCCCTGGTCGCAGCCGAACGGGTCGCGCTTCGCGAACTCGCTCTCAAAGAAGGCAAACCGGAAGCGATTGTCGACAAGATGGTCGAAGGCCGATTGAAGCAGTTCTTTGCGGAACGAGTCTTGCTTGACCAGCCGTTCGTAAAGGACGACAAGCAAAGCGTTGGCCAGTACGCCAAGACCAACGGCCTGGAAATCAACAAGTTCGTCCATTACATCCTTGGTGAATCGTCAGCCTAGTACTCTGTGACGTCTAAGAGTTGCGGTTGCGCAAAATTAGCCGGAACGCGTTAGCGTCCGGCTCTGGTTCAGCCAACGGTCCGCAGCCGAGTTTAGATTATGGACCAGGAGGTTGCGCCCATGGTGGTTGCAATGTTGGGGTGAATGGGACCACCGGTGGAGTGCAGATTGAAATCAATGGGCTGGCAGAACCAGGAAGCAATTCGGCAACGCGCGATCGCGACGCTGAACCTGATTCAAATGGGTGGTCGACCCGTAGTGGATCATGTCAATGATCCCACAACCGGAAGTTTGACAACTTCCACTACGTCGAACACGGCATTGATCGATGGGATTCGTCGTTACAGGAAAAGTGGTAGTGGATCTTGTTAAAGTTCCTTTTCCCGTGGAGCCTAAGTCGCTAGGATCTTTGACAAGATCCACTACATAAGACTACCACGATCAGGTTCACATGGCCCGACGAGCGTCTTCCAGTCTTAACCTCTTTGCAGTTCGAACAGTTTGTTGAGCGAATGCTTTTGGATCGCTATGTCGATATGGATTCTGCCATACCAGACGACGCCAAACGCAACAGTCCCTGGTGATCAATACAGACTGAGCCATTTTAAAACGCAACCAGCGGAGTGGGTAGTGTCAAATCCTGGTCTCAGATCGGCTGGGTTCCCTGGTTGCGAGACAAACTTGGTATGCTGAATGAATAACGCTTTTTCCAATTGACAAACGGAGGGGCGGAAACGGGAGAGCGAGGCTCCTGCCGAGCTGGCGCCGCACTAGTTCGACTCCCAAGTAATGAAATGTTTGGGTAAAGTCGACGCAAGGGTGGCCTGACCCGACGCATGTCAAGGTTATATATCGCAATGTCTTGTCTAACTTGGAATGGTGATTGGTGCAGGTCCCAGAGTTTTCGAATAATTAAAGGAGTTCGCTATGAACAAAGACTTTCCCCGACGTCGTTTTATTATTGGCACCTCGGCTCTAACCACTGCGTGTGCGACAGGGGCTGGGAAATGGCTTGAAGCCTTACCTCCCAGCCCAGGTCCACTAGCACTTGGTGCGCCCGTTGCTTTTTCGCCTGACATCGAGCCATGGGTTCGTATGATCGAGGAGACGGATCGAAAAAAACTGATCGAAAAACTGGCGGAAGAGATTCGCGGTGGCCGTCTTGGTTACCAGCAGTTTTTGAGCGCGCTGTTTCTTGCCGGAATTCGAAACGTTCAACCTCGCCCCAACGTTGGCTTCAAGTTTCACGCAGTGTTAGTAGTCAACTCGGCGCGTCTAGCCAGCCTCGCTTCGGCGGATCGAGAGCGTTGGCTTCCCCTTTTGTGGGCCGCGGACACGTTCAAGGTGAGCCAGCAGAAGGACGTTTCGGAAGGAGATTGGACAATGCCGATCGTTGCTGACAACCGGTTGCCAGAATCGCATTTGGCGGAGCGGTCCTTTCGACAAGCCATGGATAGTTGGGATGAAGAAGCGGCCGATGCGTCCATCGCCGCTTGGTCACGCACCGCTTCGGAATCCGAGCTCTTTGAGACAATGGCGTATTACGGTTCCCGCGACCTGCGCGACATAGGCCACAAGGCCATCTATGTTGCCAACGCCTTCCGAACGTTGGGCGCGATGAGTTGGGAACATGCCGAACCGATCATGCGCAGCTTGGCGTTTGCCCTTCTGTGCCGCAGCAACGATCCAAATCCCAGCCAAAGCGATTTGGAACCGGATCGGGCGATCAAGAGCAACAAGGCACGAATTGCCAAAATGCGAAAAGATTGGCTCTATGGCAAGGCCGATCCGATGGCCACAACGAAACTGATTGAGTCGTTTCACAATACGACTTCGGAGGATGCAGCCAGCTTGGTGGCCGGGATGCTTCAATCTGGCGTTAGTCCGCAATCGATTTGGGACGCTCTGTTTGTCAGTTCCGGCGAACTGCTGATGCGGCAACCTGGAATCGTTGCGCTGCATGCGGTCACCACCACCAACGCTTTGGCCTACACGTTTCAAAGAGTTGCTTCGCCAGACCTTCGGCTCCAATTGCTTCTACAAAATGCATCTTACTTGGGGATGTTTTGCCAACGTGTCCAATCGGGCAAGCATCGACCGGACAAGGTCGGCGACTTCAACGCAGCCTCTTTACCCGAAGATAATACTGCCGCATTAACGCAAGTGGTTCAGTCCATTGCCAAGGACAACGACCAGTCCGCGCGAAGCTTAGTGGGGCTACTGGAACGGGATCCAAACATGGCGAGGCCGTTCATCGATCGTGCTCGGCAGTTGGTGTTCTTGAAGGGAACCGATTCGCATGACTACAAGTTTAGTTCGGCGATTATGGAAGACTGCTTTCATTTGTCGCCTGCCCTGCGTCCGAGGTATCTGGCAATGTCGGTATTCAAGCTGAATGGGCCATCCCAACCGGATACGCCACTTATGCCTCGCCTCCGGGCTAGCTTAGTTGAGGGTTGAGGGGTGAGGTGAGGTGAGGTGTGAGGCAACGCTGTGAAGCATTTTCGTCCGATCGGAGC
>JANPNA010000173.1:0-4785 GCA_031427235.1 Pirellula sp. | reverse complement strand
TTGCGTGATGAGTTGCCAGTGCCGTCTGATGATTCTGGACGAACCCACAGCGAATCTCGACCCCACTGTTCGTGCCGAAGTGTTGAAACTGGTACGAGAAGCAAACCAACGAGGAACCACCGTGGCCTTTTGTTCGCATGTCTTAAGTGAGATCGAGGAAATTTGCGGTCATGCGGCGATCTTGAAACACGGGCAAGTGGTTCGAAACATCGACCTGAGCGAGGTTCGCTTGGTGCATCGCGTTCAGGCCTTGGTCCCCGAAAGCCATTCCATGGTTAGGATTCCGGACGCCGTGCGACTGATTTCCCGTGAAGCCAATCGAATCACACTTGAGATCGATGGCCCGCTCGATAATCATTTACACTGGCTTTGCGATAGTGGACTGCAATCGGTTCAAATCGACTCGATTGGGCTCCGCAGCATTTACGATAGCGTTCATCCTAGCCCGGATTATTCATTAGCCGTAGGGGTGAGGGGTGTTTGGTAAAGCTGAATTCTCATTGCTATTGCTTCCAACTGGCCGTTTGTTCTATCGTATGCATTGGCGGGGGTCGCGCGCTTATTTTATCCGCCAAATACAAAAACATGCATGTTCGAAAAATTCGAAGTTGCGAGCATCGCTCATTTTCCAAGGATGGAAAACGACAATGGAAAAGAATCCGAAATTGACTGCACGATTATCTCGTTTCCGCTTTGGAATGCGATGGCTTGTACTGCCCCTGCTGTCAGGCGCATTTCTTAACTTCCCATCGCACTTACTGGCGCAAACCAAACCCAGCAAAGCGAGCGTACCACCCTCACCTACGGCGAAGACCGAACGAGAGTGGATTTGGTGTGCAGATTCTCAAAGCGATTCACGAAGCGGCGATGCTTATTTTCGACGGGTCATGGACTTACCTGAAATCGAAAAAGCGTTCGTCGAATTCGAGGCGGACGAATCCTGCGAAGTTTTCGTCAACGGTAGGCGAGTTGGGACGAGCAAGGCCGCCCGCACCGTAGAACGGGTAGATGTTTCGACCGCAGTTCGACCAGGCAAGAACATTATCGCAATACGCGCCAGCAACCGGCAGAGTGACGGGGCGGGGCTGAAAGTCGGCTTCATGTTCAAGCCAACGGATGCCAAATGGCGGATTGTAGTTAGCGACGCCGAATGGAAATCCAGCAAGACTTCTTCCCAAAACTGGCAATTGGTACGATTCGATGACAGCAAATGGTACCCAGCCATCTCCATCGATAACAACAACAACAAAGTTGTCGTGAAGTCAGACGCCGCCAAAGTCAAAACAACTCCGGTCGTGGTTACGCTTGGCGACTACGATTCGACGAAAGGCGCACCACCCCCGGAGAGATTCACGACCAAACCTGGATTTGTGGTGGACGAAGTGATGGCGAACGCGTCCATCGGTTCGATTATCGCGATGGCTTTCAACGAATTTGGGCACATTGTCGCGTCCCAAGAGGGTGGTCCGTTGCTTCTGATCTACGATGCAGACAAAGATGGGACACCAGAAAAGAGTCGAATCTACTGCGAACTGGTCAAAAACATTCAGGGGATTTTGCCGCTCAACGGCGACGTATACGTGACCGGTGATGGACCTGAGGGTTCGGGCCTTTATCGACTTGTGGACGAAGACCGCAACGGTGAGCTTGAGAAATCCGAGCTCTTGCTAAAGTTCCAGGGGGTCCCTGGAGAACATGGACCACATCAAATCGCCTTTGGCCCTGATGGTTGTATCTACATCGTGGTTGGAAATCATTCGAGACTTAGCACACCCATTGATGAGAGCAGTTCCTATCGATTGACTTACGAAGGCGATCTTGTTCAACCTCGCTTCGAAGATCCAGGTGGGCATGCCGAGGGGGTAAAAGCACCAGGTGGTACCGTCGTCCGATTGGAGTTGGCGAGCAAGAAGGTCCAGGTGGTTGCTGGCGGTCTCCGCAACGCTTACGACCTTGCATTCCATCCAAACGGTTCTTTGTTCGTTCATGACAGCGATATGGAAGCGGACATCGGTGCGATCTGGCATCGACCGACCGGACTGTTTCGCATTGCCGAAGGTGGCGAATACGGATGGCGCAGTGGTTGGGCAAACTGGCCAGAGTACTATTTGGATCGACTACCTGCCCTGGCCACATCCGGTCGCGGCTCTCCAACAGGCATGACGGTCTACTCGCATTTTAAGTTTCCGGCGAAATACCATCGCACGTTGTTTATGGCAGACTGGTCGGAAGGACGAATCTTGTGCATGAACGTCGATTCGTCGGACAAGTCCAAAAGCAAGATGGAGGACTTCGTCACTGGAACCCCCATGAACGTTACCGATCTGGAGGTCGGCCCGGATGGTTGGCTTTACTTCAGTACCGGTGGGCGCGGAACCGACGGCGGCATCTACCGAGTCCGCTGGACAGGCGAAATCCCGGCTCAAGCCATGGATTTGGGAAGCGGGATCACCAAGGCAATACGACAACCTCAAATCTACTCAGCCTTTGGTCGCCAAGCGGCCGCTGTCCTTAAGAAAGAAATGGGAACAGAGTGGGCCGAACAAATTGCAGGCGTCGCGTACAGCAGTGAAAACCCAGCCCGATATAGAATGCAAGCTCTGGATCTAATGCAATTGTTAGGTCCAATCCCTACGACCGAAATGCTCATTGAGTTGAGCAACAGCACGAGCGAACAGGTGCAGGTCAAGTGCGCTCGGATGCTGGCTCTACGTAGTCTCGATAGTGAAGCTCAGGACCAGTTGCGAAAATTGCTGCGCGATGACGATAGTTCTGTTCGCATCACAGCCTGCGAGTCGATCC
Organism: Pirellula sp.; assembly: GCA_031427235.1. Classification (GTDB taxonomy): domain Bacteria; phylum Planctomycetota; class Planctomycetia; order Pirellulales; family Pirellulaceae; genus JBKCUI01. The sequence goes on along the minus strand of JANPNA010000173.1, from coordinate 1,983 downwards.
TGAGACTTGGTGTGATTTGCGAGCCGTCCGAATTGAAAGCCTTATTGCAAAGCGCCAGCCGCGAAGAACGCTTCGCAGCGCGTCGAGCATTGGGACTGGTGCCGAGCGATCAATGGCGAGAAAGTTTTCTGACGGACACCGCCAACCGTTTGGTGATCCATGCAGGCTTGACGTTGGTCGCAACGGACCCCAGTCACTCGAATGCAGCGCAGGTTATCGACAACCTACTGCGATTATCAAATGGCTTCGTAAGCGACGCGGATTTCGTAGACCTTCTCCGTGTTTTGCAAATTGCGCTTCATCTCAATGCGATTGAACCCGCGAATCTACCGATCCTAAAGGCACTGGTCGAAAAAGAATTTCCAGCCGGGAATTCCGCCATCAATTGCGAACTCGTTCGCCTTGCCACTTACATGCAGTGCGACATCGTCCCGCAAGCTATCAAATTCCTTCAGACGGACATGGCCATGCCAGAACGCATGCTCATCTCAATGCATTTGCCTCTGATAAAGCACGAATGGACCTCCGTTGAAAGAATGACCGTCCTGCAGTTCTTGGAAACTGCCCAAAAAGCCAAGAGTGGAAGTTCGTACCAGCTATATGTAATGAAGACATCGCAAGCGTTAGCCGGGTTCCTGACGGAGTCCGAAGCCCTTCGCATCTTGGAATTGGGAGAACAATATCCAAACGCGGCATTGACAGCTTTATTCCGAACCCCTGAGCAATTAACAACCGAGCAGATACAGACCTTGGTTCAGCTTGACAAAGCGATCGATAAGGGCGGTTTGGAGGAGGACGTTTTCAAGCGACTCAAAACAGGCATCACCGCCATCTTGTCAAACCAACACGATGATTCGGCGCTCGAACATTTGCGAGACCGTTGGCGCAAAAGCCCTGACCGCCGTGCCACCATTGCCTTGGCATTCGCCCAGCGACCAGACGAACGCAATTGGGACTATTTGGTTCGGTCCATGTCGCTCTTGGATTCCTTTGCGGTTTCCGATGTGTGCGATTGTTTACGTAAAATCGATGTGGCTACCGAAGACCCAGAAGCATTGAGACAAACCATTCTCCAGGGCTGTAAACTATTCGAGGCGGGACAAGACCCGAAGCCTACCACCCAGCTTTTAGAGTACTGGACCGGCGAGAGCAAGGAGAAGCCAGTGGACAAAAAGCAGTCGCCGATGGCCGCTTGGCAAAAATGGTATGAAATGCGATTTCCCGATTTGCCCCCCGCTGTCTTGGCCACGTCCACCGAGCAACCACGCTGGTCTCTCGGCTTCTTGGAACAGTTCTTGTCCGGAGATCAAGGTAAATACGGAGAGAGAACCAACGGCGCCCAAATCTTCGCAAAAGCTCAGTGCAGTTCGTGCCACAAGATGGACACGCTAGGCAACGGTTTTGGTCCCGATCTAACTAGCGTCACGCGTCGATTTACAAGATCCGAGTTCTTGGAATCCGTGCTCTTTCCATCCCATATCATCAGCGATCAATACGCCTCTAAAAAAGTACTCACGACAACGGGTCAAGTGTTTACAGGGATTGCGATTCCAACGAAACAAGGCCTGACTGTTCGAACGAAGGAAAACAAAGAGCTTCAAATCGCCAAGGCTGACATCGACGAAGTATTGCCAAGCAAAGTTTCCGCCATGCCGGCTGGCCTTTTGGACACACTGACTCCATCCGAGATTCGCGATCTGCTGTGTTTTATTGGTTACCTTCCCCAAGAAAATGTAGCCGAAGAAAAACCCGTTACTCTGCGGAGGTAGAATTGTGTGGCATGCCCAAAGCGAAGCGTGGACGTGGGAAGTACAAACAATGTTTCTATCGCTTTGTTACAACTAAGAATTAGGGTTGGCCGTAGTGGATCTTGTTTAAGTTACAAATACTGCCGGATAATTAAAAAGATCCACTACCCTAAAATTAATCTGTTAAAAAGCACTAACGACTCCCACGCCCATAGTAAAAACAGGGACGTGGCAT
>JANPNA010000172.1:0-13704 GCA_031427235.1 Pirellula sp. | reverse complement strand
ATCTGGCCGGTGAAGCCAGCGGCGCTGGAGTTTTCAGTTTTCAGTTTTCGGTTTTCAGTTTTCCCCTCTGGCTGAACACTGGAAACTGAACACGGAACACTTCTTATCGCCAAATTGAAAATCAACTGCATGAATGGCACTGCGAGCGAGTACTTCATGTGGCAAGCTGAAAATCGCTTTCGGTACCAATCATTGAGCTTGCGATCTTTGGGAACGATGTACGGCGGATTGGCAACGACGCAGTGATACGAATTCGGCTTGAGCAATGAACGAACCGTTTGCAAGTCTTCGCCGGGATAAGCGTGTGAGTACAACTCTTCATCCGTTGCGCCATCGGCAAAGTCCATTAACGCTTGCCCAGTCGATGTGCGATTCTCTCCATGGAGTAATGAATCCCCACAAGCAACGTGGACGCGGAAACCGGGAGCATCACTCAGACGCATGACCCCACATTCCTTGAGCGCTGCGAGCAGCAACCGAAACCGGGCGATCGCCACTGCAAATGGATTAATGTCGACACCATAGATACTGTCCAGTGCCCGCTGCACAACGACTCGGCATTTGGCTTCCGGATCGCACTTCTCCCAGCGGTCGACGATGCGACGAAAGGCACCCAACAGGAAGTGACCGGAACCGCAGGCAGGGTCGATCATTTTGAAGCGGCTCGGCCCCTCACCCCCAACCCCTCTCCCCGAATCGGGGCGAGGGGAGCCAATTTCAATGGGAACCAGACCGAATTCATCAATTGCAGGATCGAGCGTACGATCGAGAATGAATTCTTCGACAAAGTCGGGCGTTTGAAGCAAAGCAAACTTCTTACGAGCGGCTTCGGAGAGGTCTTGGTAAAGGTCACCTAAGAAACGAGTATCCCAATTGGGATCAGCGAAGTCATGGACCAGAACGCCAGTGCTCGCATCGATTTTCTGGAAGAAGTTCAACAATTCGCCAGCCGCGTCACCGGAGAGCCAGTTGGGCAGATCGTTGATGGCGTTGTGCTCGCCGAAGATGTCGCGTGTTCCGGGCAACTTGGTAAGCTCGCTGAAGATCGAAAGCAAGTACTCGCGATCGGTGTGTTGAGGATGCGACCGGAAATACAACTCGTGCTCATCACGGGCGCGTGCTAAGCGATCGCCTGGGCCGGCGATTTTGGGCGGATCGATCAGCGAGTTGTCTTCGAGGAAGCGAACGAACACACAAGACAGAACCCATGCCGCTGCGGCTTGAGTGATCGTATCGGTGCGCCAATCTTCGTAGTTCTGCGCCGTACGTTCCGCATTGGAAGCTTTCTCATACTCCGCATGCAGCGCAGCCGGCACCTCGGGAACCTCAGTCGATTCACTGCGTTCCAATAGATCTGCTTCGATCCGCTGAAGGAACTTCTGAAGGTCGGTAAGGAGTTGTTGTCTGTTGATCATGGAGGAAATTATCAGTGTTCAGTGTTCAGTGTTCAGTGTCGTTGCATTGAATCGCGGAGCGATGGTATTCGATAGCCAGGGGTGCAAACCCCTGGTTATTGTGTCCCGACGGATTGGGAACGGCGGAGCCGTGGCATTGTTGGTCTGGTTGATCGGGTTCGTGCCATGTTCCATCGCTACATCGGATGGCACGAACGGACCAATGCCATCGCTCCGCGATTTCCGGATCGTGGTGGGGATGCCAACCAGGGGTTTGCACCCCTGGCTATCTAATGACACGGCTCTGCCGTTAAATCCAGACACGGCTCCGCCGTTAAAATCCGGGACGGCACTGCCGCCATTAAAATCGCGGACAGCAACGCCGTTAAAACAATTACCTTTAATGTGGATTTGATTCATGCGGTGATCTCCTCGTCGAAAACATACTCTGGGTTGTATTCGACTCCGTGCAACTCCAAGGTGCGAAGATACTCCTGCTCAAAGGTCTGCTTGGAATGATGCTCGCGTTGATTTCGAATGTATTGAGTCAATGCTTCACGTCCGGACTGGCTAACGGAAAAAACTCCGTAGCCTTTTTGCCATTCGAACTTTCGGTTGATTTTGCGTTCTTCATTGATCCAACGCGACGAATTGGCTTTGATCAATCGGACCGTGTCGGCGATGGCAAAGGACGGATGTAGTCTCACGAGCAAATGTACATGATCCTCGATACCGCCAGCTTCCAACAGACTTGCCTTGTGCTCATGTACGGCACCGCCGATGTAGGCAAACAATTCCTTTTGCCAATCGTCCGAAATCAACTTGATTCGATTCTTGGTGCTGAAAATCACATGCATGAGCAAATTGCTATGTGTCGATGGCATCGGCTACCTCCGTCCGCAGGCGAGTTACGAAATTGAATCGCGGAGCGATGGTATTCGGTAGCCAGGGGTGTGAACCCCTGGAAACTGTCCCCCGAAGGGTTCGGAACGGCGGAGCCGTGGCATTATGGGTATGTCCGGGAAATGTTGTAGCCAAACCAATGCCATCGCTCCGCGATTCCCGGTACGTGGTGGGGACGGATACCAGGGGTTGGCACCCCTGGCTATCCAATAACACGGCTCTGCCGTTAAAAACCAACACGGCTCTGCCGTTAAAAACCAACACGGCTCCGCCGTTAATAACCAACACGGCTCTGCCGTTAAAAACCAACACGGCTCCGCCGTTAGAAATGATTCGCATGGTGTACCTCCGTACGTGCTCGATGCGCATTCTCCAACCACGTATCCGGAATCTTAGTCTTCTGCCCTGGGCTGATAATTGGAACTGGCTTGCCATCGATGAATGCTTGATTGTCTCCAGGAATTAGGATCCAACAGGAATGCAATCCACGACTGCGTCCGATCTCATCGCGGATCTTTTCGAGCAACCCCAACTGTTCATACCGTGCCAGCAAGCCCGGATAAATCAATAGCAAGCTTCGCTTGCGGTTTTCAGTTTTCAGTTCTCGGTTTTCAATTTCTTCCTCGGACTGAACACTGAAAGCTGAAAACTGAACACTCCCCGTCAACAACTGACGACTGACAACTTCCATCGCTCGATTTACCAAGACCATGAACTTCTTCCATGGCTCCGAGCCTGGCTTGGCGTCAGCATTGACGAGCGCTTCCCACTTGGCATTGGCTTTAGAGGCAACGTCTCGGAGGGTTTCGACAATTAACCCCTCAATATCGACGACTTCAATGGAGAAACGATTCTGCAACTCGCTGACCGCTCGTTGGTAACACTTTGGATTGACGATCAGGGCGAGGAATGAACCTTCCTTGATTCCACGTTCCAGTCGCTCTTCGAACTGGCGAGCATCCGCGATCTCGGGCGTGATCTCTTGGGTTGCTTGAGTGTTTGCTCCCGAACCCGAGGAAGTCGCTACACGGGAAATCGATTCACTGCCGCTGGTGATGGAAACAACATCGCGAATGCGTGCGACGTAACATCCGCCTCCCTTGCCAGACGAGTCCCACTGGAAATCGAAGCCTGCAGCCTGTAGCAAGTCATCCAGCGCTGTCCGATCGGGAACTGGCGCAGCCTCTGGGTAGCGACCGCTCACACGATCGCGGATCTGGGCGACGGTCAGCGAAGAGACGCCATAGATTGCACCCTGCGATAGTTTCAGTGCACGGGCCGAGTCCATGCCGCGTGGATAGAGCTCTTGGCGACTGGAGACAGCCGCGTTCTTGGAAGCAGCAGCCGCAAGTCGCAACAAACGCGCATCGGCGAGCAGCGATGTTCCGACCGGCTGAGTAATTTCGCGAAGCCGCTGGAGTACTCGGGCAGGTGGAACCAACGGATCTTCGAGAGCGAGCGAGTCGGCAAGTTGGCCAAGATGAATGGCGTAAGACGCTAACTCGTTGGACAACGCGATGACTACGATCGCTCGCTCAGTTTTCAGTTCACAGTTTTCAGTTTTCAGTGACGAATTTTCGGTTGCTTGCTCCGACTGAACACTGAACACTGAACACTGAATACTATTAACTCTCTTCACCAGAAATCGTGGTTCTGCGAGCGTGCGTTCTGCTTCGGTACATGCGCGAGCCAGGGCCAAGGCATACTGCGTCCGTCTCGGGTCGTCTTCCACGGAACCGCGGGCAACCAGCAGGGCTTCGGCCAACTCGCGTACCGCGAGCACTCCGCCGGCCGTCGTCAGGATCTCGACAAGATCAGATCGCATCTTGGTGACGGCTGCATCTTTGCACCATCGCGATTGGAACTTGCCGACAAGCTGGCCAATGCGTCCACGCGTAACATCAACCATCGGGGCGATCTCGGACTGGCTTCGCCAGTAGTTTTCAGTTTTCAGTTGACAGTTTTCAGTTAAATCCGAAGACTGTTGATTCAGTCCAAGCAGGGCCAACATAGTTGCACGAGCACTATCGCCTTCACGTGCCCCGACCTTCGCAATACGAGCAACCAACTGATCTACGCTCAGCTTATCCAACAGCTTTGGATCCTCGTCACCTTCGGCTTCCTCGTCCTCACTGAAAACTGAAGACTGAACACTGAACACTCCTTTCAGTATCCGAACGGACGCAGCGATCTCACGCCGCGTCTTGTTTCCAACTCCTCGCAATCGCAGCAGCTTGCGCATGGGGACCGAGAGAAGATCTTCCACAGTCAGAATGTTGGCTCGATCCAATGCGTTGGTGGCTCGTGTACCAAGGCCAAGCTCTGGTATCTGGGTATCTAATGTTGCGATCGCCAGCAACTTGCGAACTTCTTCTTCATCGACATGATCTGAGAGCGTGGAGGGATCTTCGATGCCCACAAAGCAATCTCGCCACGCTTCAAGCATCGCCTCGGCATTATCGAATCGCTCGTCGGGATTGCGTCGAAACGCCCGCGTGAAAAAATCCATCAAGTTATCACGCAACGACGCGTCGAATAGATCGCCGTCGATCGTCGCTTCGCATTGCAGATGCGATGGATCGCTCGTGCCATCGCCCCACTTGGGAATGGAACCTGGTCCTCCAGCCATCTCGTACAACGTGATCGCGGCCGCGTAGCGTTCCGCGTGCAAGTCCCAGCGTCGCGACTTGCGCAGCGGCAAGAACGGATCGAGGTAAGAGGTTGTGCCGGCCCGGATGTTGTCGAGTGGAGCCCGAGCCAGCGAGAAATCGAACAGGACCAGTTCGAGTTGCTTACTGCTCCCAATGTGCCCGATGGCAATATTGTCGGGCTTGATGTCCCGGTGATTGATGCCTTGCTTCTCGAGGAATTTCAAGACGTCGAGCAAACACTCGCCAAAGCGTTGCAGCAGGTCGACGTGTAGCTTGCCTTCTTTGTTGAGCCGCCGGGCCAGTGTTTCCACACGAGGCACTTCGTTGACGGTCACCAAAACGGGTCGCATCAAGAAACCAGCGCGGCTGCCGATCTCGACCGTTCGGATGATCTCAACGATGTTCGAGTGGCGGAGCTTTTCGAGGACTTCGGCTTCGGCTCCGATGCGATCATTGCGGTCTGGATCGATGGCCGCCTTCAAGATGAACTCTTCACCCTGATGTTCGACCAGTAGACCAACGCTCGACGCGCCCTTGCCCAGGCGATGCAGAACCCGAAAGCCGCCAGGTAATAGATCGCCGGTTTTGGCTTCGTCTGGATCTTCGACGTAAGATTCCGCGTCCGTCGTCTTGGCTTCGATCTCTACCTTTTCCAGCAGATCGAGGAAATCGTCGACGGAGCTGACCAGACCTTCTCTATCCGCTACCACCGGTAGAGTACTCCACTGAATCATCTCCTGCAGGCTCTCGCTCGCACCATTGAGTACGGAGCTAATCTGCAGGCCCTTTGTTTCGCGGAGTTTGTTGCTCAGTTCCAGGCCGTTGGCCGCTGGAGGCGAGCCCGAGAAAATGTGGTACGCAATCGCACCAAGCGAGAAGATGTCGAGATGCTCGCCCACATTGTTGTCGCCCGAGATGGCTTCGGGTGCCATGTAAGCGGTGCTGCCGTCATCGACCAATCGATCGACATGCGAAGTGGCTGAAACTGCTAATGAGACATTTGAAGTGGAACTGCTTTCGGAGCGATAGCCGACTTGCCAGTTGAAAACCTTGACTTGAAGGGGCAGAGTGGCAGAGGACCTAAGTGACAAAGTGGAAGAAGAAAGGGACAAAGGGCCAGAGGGGAAAAGGGCCAAAGTTGAAGAATCTCTATTACTCTGTCCCTTTGCCACTTCGCCACTTTGCCACTCTCCCCCCTCACTTTGCCACTCTGCCACTCTGTCCCTTTGACCCACTAAAACGCTCTGCGGCGAAAGCGAGCGATGAACGACTCGTTTGTCGTGAGCGAATCGAATGACTTCGCTGATCTGGCGCAGTAGATCCAGGCGATGGTCGACGGTCAGTTGATCGTGGTGTTGGGTTAGAAAGTGATCCAACCGCATGGCTGCCGGATCATGTTCGAAGATCAGTGCCGGTCCGAGCTCGTGTTCGGTAAAGCCTTCGCGACGGAGTACTCCAGGGTGATGGAGCATTTCCAGCAGCTCCGCTTCGCGTCTGGCAGCCCGCTCGATGGTCTGACGTTCGTCGGACGTAGCGCTAACACGGACGTTGTAGATGCGAACTCGGCGGCGAACGGTTTTAAGAGTCGTATGCGTCGCTTCCCAGTCTTGATAGCCGGGCCCTTCGTTGATCAGGCGATCCAGAACGTAGTCGCTGACCTTTCGACTTCGTTGTGACGGACGGATTCCGGCTTGCTCGATGGCTTGAGCGACAAGCTTAGCCGTTGGGCGATCGTGCGTGCCTTTGGCGTTCAGATCGAGCCCATCGCATTCACGACGTTTGATGGCTGCCATGATTCCTGGGCGCGCCGGCTTGGTTCCATCGGCCGCGCGATCTCGGAGGCAGACATGGAACTTGGCGTTGCCCTGTAGGTCACACTGCAAATTCTCGGCGGAACAGAACACGAGAGCTTCGATGAATGGGATCTGCCCTTTGCTCTTAGCAGCCTTTTGCCGTTGGAGCAGAGATCGAAGCTTCTTGGCTTTGGAGTTTGCGAGTTGATAAGGATTATCGACGGTGGTCAGCTTGCCATCCGTTTCCCAGGTCCAAGTGCCTGCGTCACCACGTAGGCGACCGGGTTTGCTCTTGATCTCGATGAGGAAGAAGCCATGGGGTGTAAAGACCAAGAGATCGATTTCGTAGATGCTGCCGTCGTCTGCGACGAATTCGAAGTTAGTCCAGGCTCGGTATGGCTCGAAATTCGGAAACTGAGAGCGCACGAACTCGAGCGCTTCCCGCTCCCACGGGAAACTAGACTCGGCGACCGCTGTCCAGTTCTTGATTGTCATGGATTCGTTTTCAGTTTTCAGTTTTGTTGGCGGAGCGTTTGGTGTTGGACACAGGAGCAATGTGATGTTTTTTGCACAGCAGATCGATTTGGCGCAGGGCCAGTTTCGAAGGTGCAGTCCATCCGTTTTCCCAGCGATTCACGGTCGCGAAGCTTACGCCGAGGGTCTCAGCCAGCGCTTCCTGGGTGAGGCTCAGCAGTTCTCGCAGTTCCTTAACACGGACGCTGAAATCGTCTTTTGTTTTGGTCATACTCCAGTCTCCTCAAAAAACTGGGCGCTTTTTGTCCGAACCCGTCTCCGGGGCTGACGCCCAACGGTGGGGAGAGTATAACATGTGCGATAGCAATTGTCTGCTAGGTCAAATGGAATGTAGGGTGGCCATAGCAACTGCACTTTAGGCGAAAAAATCAGAATCTGTTCAGATTGATCTAGAAATAAAAATGGCTCTCATAGTCAAGTTCACGATGCCGATGGCCGAGCAAGTGCAATGCTTGAACGGGATCTGGACGCCTAGTTTGTCGAGCGACTGCAAGGATATGGAACGCGTGTCGAGATAGTTGCCAATGACATCGCGGTCGAGATGTCGATTCGTCATGGAAGCTTTTTTCGACGTGAACAAACCTTGGATGATGGCGTGTTTGGATCGATCGCCTATCGTCCTGTTCCGGCTAATCTCCCTACAAGCAGTCGGCATTTTTTGAAGAGCATTCGACGAAAAAAGCCTCTCGGTTTCCCGAGAGGCTTCGATGGATTTTCTGTCTAAGCGTTCTGCAAGCAATCTAGAAGTTGTAGTTCGCACCTAAGGAAATGCCATGCAACAACAGACTGTTGTGGTTGTTGATTCGAGTGATTTCATCGCCGCGAGCAAAGTCACGTGGAATTTGACCAACTGCGGTGGCTACACCCGACACCCCGACAAGTCGGTAGGAAGTATTTGCGGTCCAACCGCGACTGATGCGGAGGCCTGCGCCCAATGTTCCCTCACCCATCAATGCGACATCGCGGCGGGTTGAGCTATAATCATATGGACGACCGTCGAAGGCTGTGTTCGGTGACAGGATCGTTGCCGTTTGAGTTGCAGTGCCTGCAAACGTGGTCGCGTTGATGTTGTTACCGTAAACACCGAAGTTGGTTCCCCCGAACAGGTTTAGTCGTGTCCCGGTGCACCAGGTTGCCAACGAACCAAGTTGGAAACCAACGAGGTCGTTTGTCACGTTGTTCCGATAGTAAAAATCATCGGCACCACCATTGAAGACAGCATCATTTTCGCTGGATGCGTACTCGAGCGAGTCTTTGAAGCGGAACCAACGAACGCCACCGTACATGTTGAGACGGAGCTTGCTGCATTGAGCACCATACCAGGGAGCGCATGGGCCGGTCGGTCCGCTGCACGCGACCGGTGCCGATTGGCACGAGTCGCCACCGCTACCAGTACCACAGTCGCCTGCGCCCCAATTGCCAGCTCCAACGCCTGCATAGCCGCCACCAAATCCGCCGTGTCCAAGAGAGCGAACGGCACCGCTGCCGAAGCCGACTCGACGTCCGTCGTTGTAGCCACCTGCGGACGCATAGGCTTGTCGAGCACCACCACCCAAGGCAAACGAAAAGAAGTTCAGTTCAGCGCTGTGGAATTCTTGATCGCGCAGGATTCGATGCGCGAACGCATTGTCGTACCAGTCGTATACAGACTGCCCTGGCATTTCAATTCCGTATTGCCAAGCACCGCCAGGCCCACGCAAGGTAAGCGGCAGATTCGAACGGAGGTTACCATTGATCTGATCGGATGCCAGGATGGTTGCCGATTGAGGATTTGAGAAGATTCCCCAATACGACCCCATGATCGCGTAGCGGCCATCGCAGAAGTAGCGTCCGACATTGAACTGAACACCGCCCGTCGCTTGCATCTTGGCATCGGAAGTGCTTAGGAAACTCTGGACATACGGATTTGGTGCTGGTGCGGGGTTTGCACCATCCTGAGTATTGGTTGTCAATCGTACGTACTGGTCATCCAGTCGATTGAAAATCAACCCGTTTGCGCCGAAGATCCAAGGGCTGGGAGATACGATCGAAGGGGCGTAGCTCACCGCAGGTTGGCTGTAACAGTTTTCGGTGGCGCCATAGCCGTAGCTTGGGGCGGTAGCGACCATCGGAGAGCTTCCGACGTTGACTCCATGAGTTGCACAGTTGCCAGAGTTGCAGGCTGGGCAGGAGCTGGTGCCTGTCTGTGCTGGCGCGGCATATGGTGTCGAGAACGTTGGCTGGGCGTGTTGTGGACCCTGCAACTGCATTTGTTCGTACGGTTGCTGGACTTGGGGAGCGTACTGCGGAGCAGACTGGTACGGTGTGTTCAGCACCGAGTTTTCAATGGCCGACCCAGGAACGTGCACATGTCCGTTGGGGATACCGCTTCCAACAACTCCATTTTGGGCATAGGCAGCAAGGCTAGTTTGCCCGGACTGCGGGGCCATGTAGTTTCGAACTGCGGAATTGCTGTTCGGTGGAGGTGGCAATGCCCTCGCATTGAACGAGCTTGCCGAAAGTCCGCCTGAATCGCCAACTGTATATTGGGCCGAAGCGATACTGGGGATTGCGGTTACCCCTAAAGTCATCGCGAGGCCATGAAACCATGTTTTTCTCACCAGAAAGCTCCTTGCAAAAACGTCCATCCTAGACGTGGCATCCATTGCCACTCGAGGGAGCTCCCCCAAACAGAAAGCTCCGTGCACCAGGGACTTTCCCTCCAGGGTAGACCCAATGCACCAAACTTATTTCGGCGGGCAAATGGCCCGTCAAACCCTCTTTCGGGCTTTAGCCAGCGAAAATTCGGGGCCTACCTAAAAACAACCGGAATAAGTCATCCAACCGGAGGGCTGCGGAGGGCTGTCAATCGTGGCCATCCACCGTTTTTTCAGGAAAAACGTGAGGAAACGCACAATCGGCATATTCGGAACGCGAATTCAGCTAGTCGCATGGGATCCGATTGTTATGATCGGAGAGTGGATGCGAAAACGGATATTCAGCAGACATTCGATTTGGGCGAGCCAGATTCTCATTTACTCGCCCGCAAGCCCTCAACCCCAGTTTTTAAGTATGCGTTTGCTTCCAATTCTAGCCAATCAAGATGCCTCTACCGAAAGCCGCATTCGGCTTCAAACGGAAGCAGGCAATCCAAAGGGTTCTTATGCCTTTATCAGCCTTGGCTGCCCAAAGAACTTAATCGATAGCGAGCAGATGCTCGGGCTCTTGCACAAGGATGGCTACAACCTCGTTCAAAACCCGGAAAATAGCGACTTCGTGGTGATCAACACCTGCGGCTTCATCGATAACGCTCGCAAGGAGTCCTTCGAAGCCATCGATCAGATGCTGGACCTAAAACGCCAAGGCAAAATACGAGGTGTCATCGTTACAGGTTGCCTAGCCGAACGCCAGCAAGAGCAATTGCTCGAAGCCAGGCCGGAAATCGATGGCCTCGTCGGTGTGTTCGGGCGTGACGACATTACAACCATCGTGAATCGGTTCATGGATGGACTCGATGAGCAAAGGACCATCTTCCGACCTGCCCCGATCCGAGCCCTTGCCGACGATTTCCGCTTGCAACTCACTCCCAAACACTTCGCTTACATGAAGGTTTCTGAGGGCTGCGATAGGCTTTGTACCTTCTGCGCGATTCCAAAGATGCGAGGCAAGCACGCCAGCAAACCGATCGAAGGGATCATTGACGAAGCTAAAAGGCTTGTCGATAGCGGCGTGCGGGAACTCATCCTCGTGGCCCAAGACACCACTTTCTACGGTATCGATCTTTATGGCCAGCCGAGGCTTTCCGAGCTTTTGGAAAAGCTGGATGCCATCGATGGTGTCGATTGGATTCGGTTGATGTACTTCTATCCGATGTACATCGACGACCAACTCGTGCAAACCATCGCCGGGGCCAAGAAAATCCTCCCCTACATCGACATGCCATTGCAACACATCAACGACACGATGCTCAAGCGGATGGCTCGTCGCGTAACTCGCGACAAGACCCATGAACTAGTGACGAAGCTTCGCGATGGCATCCCCAACTTGGTCATGCGCACAACCATGATCACCGGCTTCCCAGGCGAGACCGATGAACAGTTCGACGAACTGGAAGCCTTCGTTGCGGAAATGCGATTCGAACGGGTTGGTGTCTTTACCTATTCGATCGAACCGGATACCCCCGCAGCCAAACTGCCGGATCACTTGCCGGAACGCATCAAGAAAGAACGTCGAAACCGGTTGATGGCCGTTCAACAGCAGAACGCCTTTGCTTGGTGTGCCGAACGCGTGGGAACACGCATGGACGTGTTGATCGACAAAGCCGTCGATGAGGCCAACAATGTTTGGCTCGGGCGATCCTACGCCGACGCACCGGATGTGGATGCGACGGTCTTTGTTACCGGCGAAAAGGACAAACCCATTCGCCCAGGCAACATCGTGGATTGCGAGATTGTTTCTTCGCAGCATTATGATCTGGTGGCGGCAGCGGTTGGGCCCATTCGATAATGGGATTAACGAGTCCAAGTTCATCGAATATCAATGTCCCGAATGCCCTGTCGGTCGCAAGACTTGGTTTGGCCATCGTTGTTTGCATCCTGATCGAATGGCATTTCTTTCTCCCAGCGGTGATCTGTTTTTTGGTGGCTGCAAGCACCGATTGGATTGATGGTTGGTGGGCTCGTCGCTTTCAGCAGGTCACGAAACTCGGTCGAATCCTAGATCCGTTTGTTGATAAAATCATCATCTCGGGTGCGATGATCGCGTTGTGCGCCATTCCAAATTCAGGCATCGCTCCTTGGATGGCGACGCTGGTGGTGGGTAGAGAATTGCTGGTAACCAGTTTGCGAGGCTTGGTTGAGGGGCAGGGTGGTGACTTTTCCGCCAAGCCGTTGGGCAAGTGGAAGATGGTAGCTCAATGCGGTGCAATCGTGTCCGTTTTGATTGAGCTTCAATACGCAGTTGGGCCCAATTGGCTGCACTGGACCAGTGTCGGGCTCGTTTGGCTGGCCATCCTATTGACTGTTTTGTCGGGAATGGAATACGTAATGCTGGTGCTGAAGAAACCAAAATGACACTGACGCAAATACAATCGTTGGCCTTAGGCGGGATGTGTGCGCTGCTCTTTGCAGTCGTCGGAGGCTCGATAGTCGAATGGTCCAAGTGGATAGCACGCTATCGTAATGGCGTAAAATCTGTTCGGATGCCGACGGAGCCCCAAGCCACCGTAGGGCTTGTTGACATTTTGGTGACTTTCTTGGTGCTGTTCGCACTTTTTTTCTTTGCGGCGGTTGTTTGGCGGGCTTCTGGATTGCCGGTTGGACCGAGCCTAAAAGGAGCCAAGCTTGAGTCCGTCACGCCATTCGACAGCCTAGCTCCAGAGAACCAGCAGATAGACGATGAGATCCGTTCCGCCGAGTTGGCCAGCAACTCAAATGAGAGCAACCCTGAATCGAGCAACACGAGCCAACCCGTTACGGTGAAGCCTGCGGGCATGACGCAAAACCAGTTCATCTACAGTGGCGTTGCCGTTTCTGCGCAGCTTTTGTGCGTGATCCTGATGAGCGTGTTTATTCGCGGCAGGACTAGCTGCACATTCAAGAAACTCGGATGGCGCACAGATCAAGTTGCGGGGGACGTGGTTGCGGGCCTGCAGTGCTTCCTCATGATGACGCCGGTCATTCTCGTTCTGAATGGAGTGTTGCAGGGATTAACAAAAATACCTTATGAGCATCCGGTTCAAGAGATGATCAAACAGTACCCTTGGTTGCTCGGAATCGCATTTTGGCAAGCCGCCATTGTTGCTCCCATATCGGAAGAATTTGGATTCCGTGTGTTGCTCATCGGCTGGTTTGAATCGATCCATTTTGGTCGAAACAAATTGATGGCCTTCCTTTTTGGTTCGACTTCGGATGGGTCAATGGAAGGCCAAGGATGCGAAGAAAATTCCTTTTTGGGCGTGGCAGCATCCCAAGACACCTCCAATCCCTACAACGCTCCATTGTCTTCAGGAACGGTATTGATTGCAGAATCGTCGTCTGGAGCGTCTGCATTGGAATATTGCCCCCCATGGTGGCCAGCGTTGTTGAGTGGAGCCTTGTTTGGGCTTGCTCACTTTAGCTATGGCGTGAGTTGGGTTGCCTTGATCGTTTTTGGAGTGGTGTTGGGTCGTCTTTATCAAATGCGGCAGAGCATACTGCCGGTGATCTTGGTGCATTTCCTGTTCAATGCCATGAACGTGACAATGTTAGGGTTGTCGATTCTGTTGCCGAACAATCTGGGGAATTAGCGGGCGTCGATCTTAAGGCGGGCCGATTTAAATCGTAGCGGAAGCTGTCAAAGCTTTCGTGAATGCTGGACGCCAACGAAATGCTTGACGCATTCCGCTACTAGGGAACGCTAGCGAAAGTGGCTCGGATGCTGGCAGCATCCGCCACGGAAAGTCGCATTTGA
>JANPNA010000171.1:0-60249 GCA_031427235.1 Pirellula sp. | reverse complement strand
TGTACTAAACACGATGGGAATTCGATTGCATCTCAAGTCGAGGAGAAATGGTATGATTGGATTAGGATTGTTTGAAATGCTAATTATCTTGGTTGTTGGAATCTTACTTCTAGGCGTGCCGCTTGTTGTCGTTGGGATAGTCATTTCCTTAAATTCAAACAAACCGAAGCAAAATTAGCCAAGTGTTCCATTTGGCGCGAGTCGCTCGGGGAAGTTGCGATTACGGGATGTTGCGTGACTTAGCCGCAACGCGGCGGCATGCTGTAGCCATGGGCGCGAGCCCATGGGGTTTCGGGACGTCCAAGCATTCGTAGTCCCGAAGGGACGACATGACGGCCTGCGCCGTTAACCTCTGCGGATTCAACGCTTGCTACACTGACGGTGCACGGCGAGATCGATACGATTTGACGATTTGATCGGCTCGCTGATTCTACGCACGAACACCACATTCTCAATGGGAGCGTTAATTAATGTCGACGTATACCAATCTGCTATTTCACATCATCTACAGCACCAAATATCGCAAACCATCGATCGACCCATTGTGGCAAGATGAACTGTATGCGTACATCGGAGGAATCCTCCGCGACAATCGAGGCGTACTGTTGAAAAGAAATCCATGGGCTCGCGCCCATGGCTACACCATTTCGTCCCTTCGGGACTACGGCACCGCAAAGCAGCGGCGAAGTGTCGAAAACACATCGGTAATGCGCGTCCTGCGAATAAGTTCTTTACCAGTGCATGACGAATCCGCCATCGACGTTGATGGTTTGTCCCGTCACATGTGCAGCCCGATCCGATGACAAAAAGACAATCATGTTGGCTATGTCCGCAGGCGTTTGCCATGTTCTCAATGGTACAACAGTCCGGATTTTTTGATCCGACCATTCTTCGTAACTGAGTCGATTGGGTTCGGGCGTTTGGTCAAACCAAGCTTGCCAAACAGACCGATTCAATGGTGTTCGAACCATGCCTGGGCAGATCGTATTGACTCGAATGCCATACGGCGCAAGGTCCTTGGCTAGGCACTGGGAAAAATTGATGTTGGCAGCTTTGCTAGCGCTATACGGTGGGTCGGTTTGCGATCCGATTTGGCCAGCCACCGATGCCAAAAAGATCAAGGATCCTTTCCGATTTTCGACCATGTGCGGTGCGACCGCATGTGCAACATGAACCATTCCCATCACATTGACCTCCAAGGTCCGCAACCAGTCAACGGGTTCAAGATTCGTGAATGGGAAACCAAACTTCCCCGAACCAATCGCTGCACCATGGACAAGATGGTCGATAGGGCCTAGTGACTCCGTCGTCCTTGGAATCGCCTCCTTGACTGATCGCTCATGGGTCACGTCCACCTTAACGCCAAGACTACGCACCTGAAAACGCGTTGCGATGTCCTTGGCAACTTGTTCGGTGTTGACCGCATTGTCCCAAAGCGCAACTTGCACTCCTTCGGCAGCAAAACACTCCGCAGTTGCCAGACCAATACCGCTGGCTCCACCGACAACAACTGCGGTGTGATTTTTCAAATGCAAATCCATGTCGGCATTCCGATTTGTTGAGTCTCGACCGCATGCGTCCCTAGCAACATTGGCTTGAGAGTGCAAACGGGCTTTTGGTTGGCGATAGCGGTGGCTGGCGGGGATGGCTGACCGTCCGTCGGCGGAGCGACGGACCTACGGTGAGCGACGGACCTACGGTGAGCGACGGTCTTGCGTTACCGGCGTCTGAAGAGTGGTCCGGCGTAGCGTGCACCGTCACCCAATTCTTCTTCTATGCGTAGCAATTGATTGTATTTAGCCATTCGATCGGACCGCGAAGCCGAGCCGGTTTTGATCTGCCCGCACGACATCGCGACTGCTAGATCGGCGATCGTAGAGTCCTCGGTCTCACCGCTTCGGTGGCTCGAGATGCTCGTGTAACCATTGCGGTGAGCCAACTGAATCGCTTCGATGGTTTCCGTCAACGTGCCAATTTGGTTGACCTTGATGAGAATGCTGTTGGCAATCCCTTGGTCGATCCCGCGTTGCAGTCGGTCCGTGTTGGTCACGAACAAATCGTCTCCCACGAGTTGGACTTTGTTGCCAACTTTGTCCGTCAGTTTTTTCCAGGATGCCCAGTCGTCCTCGGAGCAACCGTCTTCGATGGAGCAGATTGGGTAGTTGTCGACCCAGTCGGCCAGGAAGTCCACCATTTGATCGCCAGATAGTTGCTTGCCATCGATCGTGTACTTCTCGGTCTTCTTGTCGTAGAACTCGGTCGCAGCCACGTCCAGAGCGATGAAGATTTGCTTGCCTGCTTCGTAACCAGCCCGCTTGATAGCGTCCATGATCAAGTCGAGGGCTTCTCGATTGCTACCGAGGTCCGGAGCGAAACCACCTTCATCGCCGACGGCTGTGTTGAGTTTCTTTTCGCTTAAGACTTTCTTGAGATGGTGGAATATTTCGGTGCCAGCTCGCAACCCTTCGGTAAACGTTTCGAAGCCCAATGGCATCACCATGAACTCTTGCACGTCGACCGAGTTGTCTGCATGCTGACCACCGTTGACGATGTTCATCATTGGGGCTGGCAGCAAGTGAGCACCAGCGCCACCGAGGTATCGATACAGTGGCTGGTTGGTGAAAACGGCTGCGGCTTTGGCGGTAGCGAGCGAGATGCCCAAAATAGCATTGGCACCCAAGTTTTTTTTGTTGGGTGTTCCGTCGATATCGCAGAGCATACGATCGATGCCGCGTTGATCCAGGGCATCGGCACCGATCATGCTATCTGCGATCTTGGAGTTGATGTTGTCAACCGCTTGCAGAACCCCTTTGCCCATGTACATGGTTTTGTCGCCGTCGCGGAGTTCCCAGGCTTCGTGAGCTCCCGTGCTTGCACCGCTTGGAACGGCAGCCCGTCCCATGGAACCGTCGACTAGCGTCACGTCCACCTCGACGGTGGGGTTTCCTCGTGAGTCAAAAATCTGTCGGCCGCGGATGTTTTCGATCAAACTCATGAAATACCTATTAAAAACTTGAGGTAGAGGAATCGGGAAAAGGTAAAGCGGCCAACATTTTTACCGATCCGAAGAGGGTTGGCCATCGCAAATGTTCCCTAGGAGGCACGGCGGTCTCCACCGTATTTCATGACGTTGCAGCTTTCCCTTTTCGACTCACGCCTTCAACTTTTTCCCAAAAACCCACGACATTGACAAATCGACAGCTTCCGTTCAATCTAGATGACAAGCGTCGCACTCTTTCCAGGTCCAAGTTCCAAGTTTTTGAAAATCGCAATTTCCATGGTTGAAAAATTAGGTCGACGGATGGGATCTTTTGTTTTGGCGGCGATTTGCTTGGCAACGGCGCAGCAGGTTTTTGCGGACAGCCCTGCCGGCGTTTATCGAGGGGAATGGAGAAGCAACTCGAATGGTCATCACGGTCCTATGCGGGTCGTAGTGCAGCCCCGAACGGATGGAACGTATCAAGCTAGGTTTACTGGCCGATTTGCCTTGGTCATTCCGTTTGCTTACAAAGTCACACTTCAACCAATGCAAGATGAATGTGGAAACACCATCCTAACGGCCAACAAGCCACTCGGGCCGATCCTCGGAAGCTATCAGATGACCGCTCAGGCCAACGAATTCGGGCTGAATGGTAATTTCCGAGCAGTTGGCGACAACGGCTCGATTCAGATGAATCGGGTTCGCTAACTATTTATGGTTCGCACAACGCAACGCGTGCAATTTCCCGGTCATGCAGATAATTTGTTGGCCGGAATCCTGGAATTGCCGGCTGAGACGCCGCAAGGCTTTTTGCTGTTTTCACATTGCTTTACCTGCACCAAGGACCTCAAGGCAATTGTCCGGATCAGCCGAGGATTGGCCGACAAAGGATGGGGAGTCTTGCGTTACGATTTCTCCGGACTTGGGAATAGTCAGGGGGTTTTCCGTACCACCAACTTCACAACGAACAGAGAAGATCTTCGTGCGGCGGTGGCCTTTTTGGCCCGCGAGTACCAGTCGCCAGCGTTTTTAATGGGTCACAGTTTTGGCGGCGCTACGAGCTTATCCATGGCGATGGAGTTGCCGGCGGTTCAGGGTGTGATTGCAGTTGCATCTCCTAGCGACACGCATCATTTGGCCAGCTTGTTGGAGAAGTTGAATCCAGAAATCACTTCCCGCGGCGAAGGCTCCGTAACGATTGGAGGTCGCAATCATCATGTCGAACTTCAGATGCTTGAGAACTTAAGATCTTATGATCTGTCGACTGCCGTGCGATTGATTTCGAAGCCGATACTGGCTTTCCATTCACCGACCGACGAAACCGTTGAGTTTCGAAACGCGTTGGTCAATTGTGGGCTGGATTCGCCGACTCAAGGCACAATTGCATCTGGAAGATCCTTGATTCGGCTGCCTAATTGCAACCATTTGCTAACGACCAACGATGCGGATTGCGTCATGGTGGCGGAGATCACGGATGCCTGGTGCCGGCGATTCGTTGGTGTACATTCGTAGTGCGTAAACCGTCCCAACGTAGCTTTTGCGATTTTCGGTGGTTTTGGCCTTCCCAATTCGGCCGTAATCCGTCACCATATTGGCCCCTCGCACCATTACTTTCCTTTATCTCCATTAACGTGTCGATCCGATCATGAGCCAGCAGATTCTCCAATTGGTTGAGCAGTCCTCCCTCAAGGAGAAAGTCGATGTCTTTGGCATTGGCGACACGGTCGACGTACACACCAAGATCCAGGAAGGTGCAAAAGAGCGCATTCAGATCTTCAGCGGGATCGTAATCGCCAAGAGCGGTTCGGGCACCCGCGAGATGTTTGTGGTTCGTCGCATTGTGGCTGGCGAGGGAGTTGAGCGAAAGTTTCCTCTGCACTCACCTCGAATAGACAAGATCGAAGTCAAACGACGCTCGGTTATTCGTCGTGCTAAGCTGTACTTCTTGCGTGAGCGAAGCGGCAAGGCTGTTCGACTGAAAGAGCGTCGGATCAAGTAGGTTGAGTCCGAGAGGCTAGGGACGCACAGCCGTCGCCTTTGGCTCGGGGTTAAACGAATTAGAAAAGCAAAAAGCCGATGCGGTTTGCATCGGCTTTTTTTGTTTGGTACAGCTGGCGGTCAGACTACTTGCTAGTGAAGTCTAGGTACCAGAGACCGTCATCCCATTCGAGGGCGACTTTGCGCCATCCGAGTGGAACTTGTGGGTATGGATAAAACGGTCCGATGTAGGGCCAAGCCGAAGCGCTGTATTGCTTTGGATAGGTCACTGCAGCCGAGTTTGGATACGCGGCATAGGTAGGCCATGCGTAACCAGGCAAGTTTGGCTGGTCGTAGCGAGGTGCTCCACCGCCGTAACCCGCTCCGCCTTGCATTGGCACTGGTGCGCCACCGCCGTAACCAGCACCGCCTTGTACCGTGCCCTGGTAGCAATTGGCACCGCCAGGCATTTGAGTGTTGGTCAAATTACTAGGTGCAAAAGCCTTTGGAATACCGCTGCCATTAACAGGCATCGACGAAGGTGTTGCAACTTCGCTGCTGGCGGGTCGAACGCGTCCTTTGACTGTTACGTCGTCAATGACTTTGCGAACGCCCGGCGTCATTTGAGCTGTTTTTAGAACCAATTGCTTTTGTTCAGGTGTAGCCACAACACCGCGAGCCCAGACTTCGCCACCGACGGTGGAGATGTCCAGTTCGAAGTTTCGCAGGTGGCCATTTTTCTGAGCACTACCGAGTCGCCCCAAAATCTCCGAGGTGATACCTGCGTCGACAGGCGACACAACAGGGTGGCTTTCTTCTGTGAATCGGTTTGGCTCGGCAAGCAAGGCTGGCGAGTCATCTCCCGCTTCATTCGCGGAGGCAGGCATGACTGAGCTCTTGGAAGTCGTTACGTCTACTGGCTTGGCAGCACTCTGAGCCCGAACGCTGGCCTTGTTCTCAACCAGCTTGACACCCGAAGTAATGGAAGCGATTTTTAGTACGCTATCCAACTGGGCTTGATTTGCAACAGTACCACCGATGACAACTTTGCCATCTTCGACACTAAGGTCGATGTCGAAACCTTTGAGGGTTCCGTCTGTTTGCTTTTGTTTAAGTGTAGAAACGATGGCATCGGCGATCTCGCGATCTCCACCGAACGCCGTCAAGGGAGCACCGGCGGTCAGCGAGGCGATCGCCATGCCCAAAAAGAATCGTCGCATGGAAACCCTCCTACGGTTTGTTTTGCGGGAAAAACGGCGCTTTGGAGCTGTTGTCTAGTACCCGAGCACCTGCAAACATTCCTAACCGGATCGAATGCGAGTGGACTACCAATCGTCAACGAACGTTGGCTAACATCGGTGTTAGCGAACTCGCTGAACGGGGCCCCCCCTCGTACGACCAGACTACTGGTTTGCGAATACCGTATGTTTCGGCAGAATGGTCCAAAGAGCGAAGTGTTTTTACCAATTTTGACGAGCTTCGCGATGAATCCAAAGAATCATGCCAAAGCATGCAAGTCAAGGATTCTCCAGTTCCGCCAGTGTTCCCGTTGGGTATAATCCAGACGATCGCCAATTTTCCCCTACTCGCCCTAGATTAACACCCATGCCAATCCAAGTACTCTTTCACAACTCCGAGGCGGTCAGAAACTGCGAAGTGCAGCGAATGAAAAAAGCCATACGAAGTATTGCTGGCGATTATGGTTGGATAGATGGGGACATTTCGATCGCATTGATGAGTGACTCCGAGATTCGGGAGTTGAATAGTAAGCATTTATCACATGACTATGCTACGGATGTCATTAGCTTTGATCTCTCAAATAACGATGATTTTTTAGAGGGGGAAATTATTGCTAGCGTTGAGACCGCGGATCGCGAAGCCGTTGAGCACGGTTGGCAAGGAGACGATGAATTGCTGCTCTATGTGATCCACGGAATGCTGCATATCGTTGGCCTAGGTGACAAGAAAACGAAAGAGACAAAGATCATGCGAGATGCAGAACGCCATTACCTTGGGCTGTTCCATTTATCCACGTAGCATTATTGATGTTTGTTCCGAGCGTCGCCAGGCAAGCACTCAAGTCTGGATCTAATCCGATCGGGGATTGCCCCTGACGCCGTGAAGGAATTTCCGACCGCTCGGGGCTTTTCTCCGACACCGCGAATAATTTCCGTCCGCTCGGGGCTTTTCTCCGACGCCGTGAATAAGTTCCGTCCGCTCGGGGCTTGCCCCCGACGGACGCCGTTTTGGCGTCCTACGAGTGCGGTCCGCCCGCAAATTCACACACTCCGCTCCCGCCTCGACCGCCTTAGGCGGTCGAGGCGGGAGCGGAGTGTGTCAGGAAGCGTGTTGCTAGTAGTACGCCAAAACAAGGTTGATGGGGGACAAGCCCCCGATCAACCTGGAAATCAGAAGTGCTTCTTTTCGAATTGCACATGTTCTCCGCAGTTCACCAACGCTATTTCGCATGTTGTGCTCGAACGGATTGCAAGCACTGGCTCAATTCGCGTCTCAGCATTTCGGTGCTGGCTGCAACCAATTCTCCATCCCATGGATCGAAGGAATCACCGTTTTGTTTCGAGAGGGTTGCGCCTGCTTCCGTCGCGATAAGTGCCCCGGCTGCAATATCCCAGACCTTTAGAACTCCGGCCCAATAGGCATCCAGACGGCCTTGGGCTACATAGCAAAGGTTTAATGCTGCGGAGCCAAGACGACGAATGCTCTGGCTACGGACCAAAACCTCGACGAATTGCGCGACCTCGACAGAGTCTTTTTGAACTTGTGGTGGAAAGCTTGCGGCGACCAACGCTTTGTCTAGATTCAGGCAGTTGCTGCACTTGAGCTTCCGACCGTTGAGCGTCGCACCGTGGCCCAGCGATGCGGCGTACAATTCGTTGGCCATGGGATCATAGACCACTCCGAGTACTGTCTTTGCTCCGTTCATTAGTGCAATGGACACAGCGAAATTCGGCAAGCGGTGAACGTAATTGACGGTGCCATCCAGCGGATCGACCACCCACAACCAGTCTCCGTTGGACATCGTGGATCGATCGACAAGGGAAGACGAAGACTCCTCGCCTAAGAATTGATGGGTTGGGAATGCAGCCGAGATATGATGTTCGATGCACTTTTGGGCTGCGACATCCGCATCGGTGACGAGATCTTTCGGGGCTTTTTCTCGGACAGCGTTGGTCTCAAGCATATCCTGTAAGATAACACCGGCTGCATGTGCCGCCACGATGGCAACTTGCATCGCATTTTCTAAAGTTGGTTGATGCATTGAGTCTCCGTTGTTATCGTGTAACTGCTATCAAGCCGATTGTAGCCTTTTGCTCCGAAACATTGTCGCCTTTTGCTCCGCGAAAGTGCGTTATCGAGACGCACTTTCGCGGAGCGAAAGGCGACAATGCTACGACTTCACTTCTCGCATCATACAGAGTTTACTTCGATGAGTTGGGATCTTCGAGATAGTACCGCGAAATGGCAAGGACCGAATGGTTCCTTGGAGGTGGCTTTAACCCATGCTCTCCGTCAGCCGTTGATCCAAATTCAGGACGCCGCAAAACGGACCGTTTTGAGTGTTGGCGTCACGCCTGGCGAACAGCAGGTGAATCATTCCGCCGTTGAATTGCCGTTAGGGGACGCCTACGTACGACAAAACGACTTAATCGCGATGTTCCCCGAACTGGCTCCTTGGCGGTTCGGTTATCAAATCGACATGCGCGTGCTAGAGGATGCCCCCCCCGATACTCTGACGGTAGAGCTTTGGTTGAGTATTCAGACCTCGCTGCTCGACTCGCACCCGCAACTGGAATTGCAATTAAGAGGCGAACGCTTCAACGCCGCGGTAGATAAGGTTTGGACGAGCCAATCCTTGCGCATGGGTTTGCTGGTGCATCCTCTCGATCAACGGGACTGCCACATTGAGCAACGGGCAGACGAACTAGCCATGCGCGTCTTTGGTCGGTTTATGGAAAAGGGGGTCATTCGCCGAATGCGATTTCGATTGATTCTGGCCCAAAGGCCTGAGACGGCTGTGTTTTGGCAGGATCGTTTCGACGAGTTTTCCAAAAGCCCGCTGCCCCTTACCACGTAATCGTTCTACAATCCTCACGGGTAAGAACACTACGATACTTTGGGGAGTCGATATTGGTTACGAAGAACGTTTCAACTCGAAAAACAGCTAAGAACACAAACGTGCGAAACAAGGCGACGAAGCCAGTTGAAAAAACAGGCGATGCCAAGGGGAAAAAGGAGGTGACTTTGAAAACCACTTCCAAGCGAGCTGCGCCCAAAGCCGTGAGCAAGTCGGCCGTCCATTTGAGCAAAGCGGCCGAGCTCCTCACACCAAAAGCCAAGGCCACCAAAAAGCCAACTCCGGTGGCCACCAAGCCAATTGCATCCACCAAGCCGAAGGCAGTTAAAAAAGTCCGCGATGAGTCGGTTGAATCGTGGTATGACCATCCTGAGCTCTATGAGCTAGGGTTTCTCAAGGAAACGCCCAAAGAATCCAAGTTCTTGGAAGCGGTCTTTAAAAAGTATGTTCCATTTCCAGTCGAGAACGTATTGGAACTGGGCTGCGGCTCGGGCCGTTTGGTTTGCGACATGGCGACACGCGGTTTTTCCATGACCGGCTTGGACCTCAATCCAACTGCCTTGGAATACTGCCAGAAGAAGCTCAAAAAACTCGGAGTCAAGGGCGAGACGGTGGTTGGAGACATGACGAAATTCAAGTTTGACCAACCCTTTGACGCGGCCGTCAACGCGATCAACACCTTTCGCCATTTGGATTCCGAGGAAGCCGCCCTGGCTCATTTGGATTGTGTCGCGGAACACCTCAAGCCAGGCGGTGTGTTCGTGCTGTCGCTACATCTCCTACCCGTGGACGGAGATCTATGGGGGACAGAACGATGGTCTGCCAAGGATGCGAAACAGTCGGTGTATTACGCTTTGACGGTTGTCGAAACCAGCATGAAAACTCGATTGGAAAAATTGAGGATCTCGATGCTGGTTAAGAAGAAGGACAAAACAGTTCGTATGTCCGACCACATTACGCTAAGAATCTACACCGCCCCACAATTGAAAAGTCTTCTAGCTAAAGCCAAGAAGCTCAAATTGGTTGCTGTCCATGATTTTTGGTACGACATCAAAACTACCCAAAAGCTAAATGCGGAGGCCGTAGATACGATTCTAGTATTGCAGAGAGTGTAGTTCTGCACATTGTCGCCTTTTGCTCCGCAAAAGTGCGTTTACGAAGCGCACTTTCGCAGAGCGAAAGGCGACAATAGAGCGAAAGGCGACAATAGAGGCATGGTAAACATCAAATGAACTTAGCCAAACATGACGATCCAGCCGAGACGTGTCATTACCGGCTCGACGTATCCGCCTTTCTCAACTTAGAGTTGCCTCAAGAGTGCTTGGCTGGCATCGAGGCCAATTTCGAACTCATGCGAATCCACGCTCGCAAGGTTGATGCGTTCCCAATTCCGGAAAAATCGAGCGAGGCAAAGTCCGCGTGATCAATTCCGACTCCTTGATTGAAATTGCAGAGGGCGTTCGTTCTGGAGCGACGAAGGCGGTCGACCTTACCAAGGCTGTGATCGAGGATGTCGCACGTCGCAATCGTGACTATCTTTGCTTCACTCGCGTGTTGGCCGATGAAGCTTTGGCGGCGGCACGAGCGGTCGACCAACAAGTTGCAAATGGGGTCGATCCTGGCCCATTAGCCGGTGTCCCGTTTGCGGTGAAAGACCTCTATGACGTGGCTGGCTTACCGACCACTGCGGGTGCCAAGATGCGCATAGCCGCTCCGCCTGCCAAACGTGATGCAGTCGTTGTCTCACAACTCAAGGCCGCCGGCGCAGTCTTGATTGGGACCCTCAACATGGACGAATACGCTTACGGTTTCGCAACCGTAAACCCGCACTTCGGAACGACACGCAACCCACATGACGTCAATCGGCTGGCGGGTGGTTC
Source organism: Pirellula sp. (assembly GCA_031427235.1). Taxonomy (GTDB): domain Bacteria; phylum Planctomycetota; class Planctomycetia; order Pirellulales; family Pirellulaceae; genus JBKCUI01. The sequence goes on along the minus strand of JANPNA010000171.1, from coordinate 49,316 downwards.
CTCCGGCGGTTCGGCCGCAGCCGTAGCCGCTGGTTTTGTTCCGCTCACGCTTGGGTCCGACACCAATGGATCGGTTCGAGTACCCGCGTCGCTATGCGGGTTGTGGGGGATTCGGCCCGCCGATGGCGCCATTTCCGTCGAAGGTACGTTTCCGTTTGTCAAGAGTTTGGATACCGTAGGCCCATTCACCCGTTCGGCCGCCGAACTGGAACTGGTTTATGCGTTGTTATCGGGTTCCACGGCTTCCCATTCCGTTTTATCCGAATCCACAAGGGCTCCTCGCATCGCGAGGCTCAACGGTTGGTTCGCCAAGGATGCTTGCCCTGAGGTGTTGGCGGCTTTAGAAAAGGTCATGACGTATCTTGGCGTAAGCAACATCGCCGACATGCCTGAGGCGGAAACAGCTCGCTCAGCCTCGTATCTCATTACCGCCGCTCAAGGTGGAGCACTTCATCTCGATACCATGCGTACCAGGGCGATGGAATACGATCCGGCAGTGCGAGATCGCCTATTGGCTGGAGCCATGTTGCCTGCGTCGATTTACCAAAACGCGATGGCCTTCCGCAGTTACTATCGAGACCGCGTGAAACTGCTTTTCGAACAGTATGATATTCTGATCGCACCGACCACACCTGTCGTCGCTCCGCGTATCGATCAAGCAACCATACTGATCGATGGCAAGCCGGCGTCAGCCCGAGCCCATCTTGGAATCTACACGCAACCGCTAAGCCTTGCGGGCATTCCAGTCGTTTCGGCCCCTTGCAATGTCTCCAGCGGCATGCCGATTGGACTGCAATTTGCAACTGCACCTGGACGCGAGGCAATGCTGTTCCAACTGTTGAAAAAATTAGAAGTCGCTGGGCTGTTCAAAAGCCGTGGCGGATGCTGCCAGCATCCGCGATGAAACTAGCAGCATCCGAACCGACGCTAGCAGCCACGGCCACGGCCACGAAAAAATGACGCAAGGGACGGTTGGCCTTGTCGGCCAATCGTCCCTTGAGTTTTTCCCCCTACCACTCGTTCACAGCTTACGCTGTACGCATTTAAATCCTTGGTGAATTATCGGCCCCATTCGAATTTGGGCTTCGAATCGTAGTTGGCCCGTTTCTCTGGCAAGTCCTCTGTGGATCGATTTGGTTTGCCTGGTATTTCTTCTTGGTTGTTGCTAGGTCCACTTGGCTTTGCCTCGGATGCAGGTCCGCCTGGCGTCAGGCTAGCTGGTCGAGCTTGTGCGTTGGCGGTGCCCGTGTTTTGAATGTAGGCTCCTCGGCTCATGACAGTCGGTCGACTGGCTCCATAGTCCATGAATCTGGCCGAGTCTCGTTCGCGGGCTCGCTCGTGAGCGTCCCAATAGGCTTTCTCTGGCCACAAGCCTTCTTCCAATTCAATGTTGTTGTATTCGAGCAGCGATCCCTTGAGTGTATGGATTTCGACCAAGGACTTGTTGTATTCGGATAATGCCCGAATGTAGTTCTGGCCTGCTGACGAGCGGGTTTGCTGTGCTCGTAGCAGGTTGTCGATCGCGGCATCTGGATTGCCTGACGAATCGCCGGCATCGAACTTGGCTTGTGAGACGTCGACGAGTGTCTGAGCCGCATTGAGTGCTTGAAATTGTTGAGTCATTTGCTTATGCAAACTATCTACTTGCTGCCATAGGGCCGAGAGCTTGTGAACCGCTGCAATTTCTTTCGTCTCTAGAACGCGATGTTCCCTGGCCAGTGAAAGCTGTTTGTTTTGAACATCGTTTAACTGTCTTCGCGAACCAAACGCATTGGGATTGATGTCCATTCGAATCGTACCTTCTTGGTAATTACCACCGAAAAGCTCTTCGACGGCACTTGGGCTCCCAACAGGGAATGGAGCATTGCCACCGTGACGGTCGATGAGTGAGCTACCCACCCCGAGCCATCGATAGTTCAGTGACAGGTTCACGTCCGGCAAGGCTTGGTTCTTGGCAGACATCAATTCGAGTTCGCGTTGCTTGATAATCCACTTGTGCTGCCGCAATTCGATGTTGCGGCACAGGGTCTCACCGCGAGCGGCCTCCCAATCGAATTCGGCCAAACCGATGGCGGGTTTGTCGCTCGGGCGGATCAATCGTCCATCATTGGCTGCCCAACCCATCAGCAGTCTCAGATTCTGTTCACGACCAAATAGCCCTGGATCGTTGCCAAACGTGCCACCACCAGCAATAGCAGCATCTAGCTGAGCTTTGAATTGGTGGTAGGTGACGCGAGCTTGGGCTTCGGCGTTGGCTGACGTACCGCTCTTTAGTTTTGCGTAAGCGATCTTATGTGCGAGTGCAGCGCTCTCTAGCGCCGTTCTAGCCGTGTCAACATTGAAGTAGGCAGCAAACAGATCCCAGTAAGCGAATTCAACGTCTCGTACCAGATTGCGAATGCGTTCTTCGTATTGGCCAACCGCAATATCTTCGTTGATGCTTGCGAGCACGATAGGAATTCGGTTCACTAAGGTTCCACGACCTCGCAACAACGGATGCTGTACTTGAGCCTCGATGATTTGAGTGTAGTCGGTAGGAACCGCTCGACCGAAGTTGCCCACACCGGCGGATTGTGTTGGGATGTTGTTGAAAGAACCGATGGATTGAGATCGAATGGTAGCGACGCCGCCGGTTGCCGTCCTCTTGGAAATAGCCATTTGGGCTGTCGTATCACGTCCCAAAAACAACTGTGGATTGAAAACGTTGCCTGCTCCGACGTTGCGGGCACGGTCCGTCGTATTGAACGACATAAACGAAGTGAATTGGGCATCAAACTCGCTCAATGCATCCTCAACGCCGCCGACTTGATTGGCCCTGGACGCACCGCGGGGGAGTATGCGATTGCCGTTTTGATCCGTTACGGTTGGTTGTGAATTGGTCGTGGTGGCGGCGATGGCTGGGTCGCTGGCCGTCGTTAGTTGTCCAGAAGGACTGGATAGCATCGTCGCCGCGATGTCCGCATTTTGACGTTGTGTACCAGGCAATGCTTGAACAACTTGCGTATTGTTCAACGCATAAGCGATGCACTGTTCGAGGGACAGGTCGAGATGCTCAAAATTCTGATTGTTGAGCGAGAACGGTTCATGCGATTGACTCGCTTCCGGCAATGGCTCTGTGTTGAGATCGGGATACTCAATTTGCTGAGCTCGGTCGAGGTAGTGGGCAAGATCTCCGCGTTCGCCCAAAAAGAATGGCTGGGTGGGGTGGCAACCGGTCAGCACTACGCAGCCGATTTGCAATCCAGCGAACCATCGATATAGGTAGCGTTTCATGAGCCAGAGGGTCCCGTCGGTCGACGTGTTTCGAGCCGCGTTGACGAGCGTCCACCCATTCCAGGCAGACCTCACCCAATACATCCATCTCGATCGCCACCAAGCGGCCAAGAATGCATGCATTCGCTTTTCGATACTTTTGTTAGGTGCCCCCCTAACGCACTTATCGTTCACGACAGACCTGATGGTCCGATGGCAAACTATTCGCACGAGGGTGTTATCGGCCATGCCTCTGGCGGACTTTAGCGTTTGCGTAGAATATTCAGGATTGATTTGCTGGCATACCGTGGCCGACGCTGCCAGCATCCGCCACGATGTTGCCTCACGACTTAAGCTCGCCTAGTTCGCTTTGACCAGCTTTGGCCTCCTTCGCGGCCGAAAAAACGGTGACCACTACCACAGTGCTCAGCAGCAGGTACCACATCCAAATGCCCACCCCAAGAACCCCCCACGCTCCAACGGACCTTTCAAACAGGTAGTGAACCATCAATAAGGCAGGTGGAATCTGCGTAAGCCACCTAAAACCAAACTGGAATTTAGACTGCAGCGGCATCGATTGCATCAGCCACCTTGGGACCCAAACAGTTGCTGGCCAAATGGCCATGAAGTAATGCCCTCGCGCGATGGGCACGACCAAGAGCGTCGCAGCATTCGCTACCGCGAATGCCACTAGCAACGCGTTTGCGTCCCCCCGCCAAAGAATTGCAAGCAAAGCTATGCCCGTGGCCAATATCGCCACAACTCGCACACCGAATAGCACCTGCTTGCCCATTGGCCGCTCCATCGGATCCGTATTTTCCGGATTCGAATGTGTTGGACCCTTGACAATATCAACTCTTAGGAGGCGATTCCCAAGCAGCCAAAAGGCATTCATGGGACTCTGATTCTTCGTCGAATGGCTATCACCAGCAAAAGGGTCGCTGCTCAATTCATTGGTTCGTGCGAAAACGTCTCGTCGCCAGGTTTCCAAATAGGTTTGATTCCGTTCCCATCCAACAATACTTGCTGGCAGTATCCAGATTCCAACGACCAGTCCTGCAATCAATCCGAACGTAGCGGTGAGTGCTCGCTTGAACATGGCTGCGGAGCTTTGGTCAGGCTTTCGCAGAGCCAAGAATACCAGTCCGCCAATCAAAGCGGTGGCTGGCAACGCTGGCGATAGTTTTAGAATGATGGCACCTGCCAATACGGATCCACCAACCATGGCCGACAGCCCTGTCGCGTTCGTCAGGATCATTCGAACCCCCAACAGTGTTAAGTACAACTGGAACACGCCGACCTGACCACGTTGTAGGCAGTTGAGTGTCGAGAAACTAAAGCCGATCATGCACACGATTCCCCCCCACACGGTCAATGGGTTGGGATTAGGGAGAGCGACAGATCGAAATAACCCATCGCCCGGAAATGCCCATCGGTCAAGAAGTGTGAATTCTCGAAGTGCACCAAACAAGCAGACGATACTAATCCAAAACCAAAGTACGCATTGCCATCCTTCGGACAGCCACGCAAGCGGCGAAACCAAGAGGGCGAAGGGGGGCAAATACAAATACTTCCATCCTCTCGCGTTGGTCACGGAGTAAGGGTCGACCCCTACCAGGGCTGCTTTTCCCGCGTTGGTATAGACCGTGAAGTCGGTGCTATGCAGATGGGGTTTCATCGGATCCAACCTTCCTCGCGGCCAGACGTCGACCCAGCACCATATCGCAAGCACTACCACAACCAAGAGCGTCAGATATCGACTCGAAAATATTGACGTTACTATTGCCTCCCACGGACTGGGTGCGGCAGTCCGGATCGTCGTGGATGCGTTGAGTACCATCAGCAACGACCTTACGGTATAAGTGCGACTCGGATACGAAGCACTTGCCTCGGTGTCGCTTGCGAGACCGAGAGTTGATAACTTCCGATCTTAGTTTTGGCACCGACTTTGGGGATGGTCCCAAGCGACGACACCATCAAGCCTGCTACCGTCTCGTATTCATCGGATTCTGGTAGATTAAGCGCCAACTGGCGATTGGCTGCGGCAACCTCCATAACGCCTGCGATGCTAAAACCCCCATCCGGATCCTCAACAAACATTGGCAACGTTTCGTCTACATCGAGTTCATCGGCGATTTCACCGACAATTTCCTCCAACGTATCTTCGATCGTTACCACCCCCAGCGTTTGCTGAAACTCATCCACCACGATGGCCATATGGCTCCGCCGCAGCAAAAAATCCTTTAGCAACTCATCGATTTGGTGAGTCGCAGGTATCATCCAAGTCTCGCGCAAAATCCCCCGCATCACAGAAGCGTCGGTCGGCTGCTCCGAATTCTGAAGCAGCGTCATCAGGTCTTTGACATACAGAATGCCGACGATATTGTCCAATGCGTCTTCGTAAACAGGCATGCGAGTGCGACCCGATGCGATGACCGCATCGGTAACCTGTGGCCAGTTCCAATTGATATCAATCGCATCGATCTGACTTCTCGGGGTCATGATTTGAGATACCTGGCCCTCGTCCAAGTTCATAACGCCGGTGATCATATCTCTCATCGATCGAGTCACCAAACCATCGCGTTCGCCCGCGATAATCATCTTGCGAACTTCGTCTTCGAGCGACTCCTCTTCCACACGATCTTCGACGCGACGGTCGCTCAATCGATGCCCAACCGCCAAAAAGAGGTGCTCTAACGTTCGAAATGGACGGGACAGAACATTGATGTTATGCCAGGTCCACCAGGTATGGTACAGCAATACGGACGCGCTATTGCGAACAACGATTTTCGGAATCCAAGAATAAAGACATGCCAAAACTGCGGCGGCAATAATGCTAATGGACACCAACTGAGTGATCGAAACTGGATTCTGACTCTCCAATACCCCCCATTGAAGCCGGATCGAAAGCCAGGTCCCAGCGGAAATCAAGGCGATGCTGCTGCCGAGAATAAACAGATAGTTGCAAGCCGTTTGCGCATCATCTTGCTCGTCAAGGATTTTTCCAAAACGTTCTCGCTTTCCCTTCAAACGGCAATACGCCTCAAGAGTACGACCACGAAAGTGAAGTAGCAAATGGCTGCCAAACCCCCCGATGGCTGAGAGCATTAACCCCAACATAGCGAGCGTAAAGCAGCCAGTATTCTGCATAGATCGTTTCTTGCGTATGGATATGCTGCGAGTTTCCCAATGTCGCCTTTCGCTGTTTCTTAACCCGACGCGTTAGCGAGGGATGGTCCCTCGCTAACGCGTCGGGTTAAGAAATCACAACCTCTGAGCGAAAGGCGACAATCGTCATTCTACTCAGTTAGACAGTAGAACCGGTGGTCCAGTTCCCATCAACTAGCCGCCACGCTTTGCTGGGGTTATCGTTCTGCAATACTGGTGGAATTCGGTTCTCGCGAACATTGTCGAAGCACGTTAGCTTTGCAAACCGAATCAAACTAGCTGGGATTCCTACAGCGGTGAAGCCTGGATGTCCGGTCGCAGGAAACGGTCCACCATGATTCATGGCCGGGCTGACGGCGACCCCCGTCGGCATCTTGTCGTTGAGAATGCGGCCCACACGCTGCGTTAACGACGCAGCAATCAAACCGTAATCGGATTCGTCGCCGCCTTGGGTGTCCGAGTAGATCGAACCAGTAAGGTTGCCTTCTAAATGCTCAATTGTCTGTACAAGCTCCGCCACATCGGAACAGATCACCATGAGGACCGCATTGCCAAACGCCTCGGTCTGAAAAACATGAGGATCCGCAAGAAACTGCTTTCCCAAAATCTTTAACACCGTGTTCGCAACGGCGCATCGGCTCCCTTGGACCTTGCTCCCACCGGACAGCAACTCAGCACCTGCCTCCTTGAGGATCGATATACTTTTGATGAGTGACGTTTCCACGCTGTGTGAAAGCAACGTCCCAGCGCTGCTCGCTTGGTATTTGGTGGTAACCCCTTCTACAAACTTTTTGGTGTCGGCGTTGTCGATCATCAAAAGCATTCCGGGATTGGTACAAAATTGACCAGTCGCCATGAGACCGCTGGCCACATACTCGTCAATGAGCTTGTCCAATCGTTCACGAAACGCACCGGGTAGAAACACAACCGGGTTGACGCTCGAAAGTTCTGCATAAAAGGGTTTGCCAACACGGTCGGCAACCGATTTCAGTTGCAAGCCAGCGGATCGGGAACCGGTGTATCCGACCGCCGCCAATCTTGGATCGCCAACCAAACGTTCACCATCCGGATGCGAGGTCCGATAGATCAGTTGCACGAGCCCACTGGGCATGCTGGTTTCTCGAGCGGCTTTATCCGCAAGAACCGCAAATCGCAAGGTGGTCGCCGGATGTGACGAGTTGGCCTTGGCGATGACCGGGTTGCCCGCAGCAATCGCGGCTGCGAAATCACCACCTGCCATGCTGTTGAAGGCGAATGGAAAGTTGTTGGGTCCAAAGACACATACTGGACCGATAGCCTGATAACAGGAACGGATATTGGCCTTGGTATCGATGGTTGGGACAGCCCAGCTCTGTTGCCGTGCAGCCGCAGCCGCGAGCTTCAACTGATGGATCGTTCGTGGCAGCTCGACATCCGCCAGCCGCGGCGATTTCGGAAGTCCCGATTCTTGATGCGCGATCTCAACCAACCCTTCTTTGTCTGCCTCGATCAAACTGGCGTATTTTTCCAAAAATACCGCGATCGCTTCCGGGGCAATCGTTCGCAGTTGGCGGAAGGCGTTATTCGCAGCCGTCAGCGCTTCATCGCAATCGGACCATTGGCTGACAGGAAACTCCAATGCGATGGGTTGGCCAAGAGTTGGGTTCGTTGGCGAAAAAACCGCCGATTGCGAACTGGCTCGCCATTGGCCGTTGATCAATACTTGTTGTGATGGATTTGTCATGGATACGTACTAATAGACTTCTAACGAAAAGCGAAAAACTAACCTTGGACAATGGTATTGCTAAGTGTGCCGATCCCATCGATCGAGATATGCACTGTGTCATCCTTGGCCAAAGTAAAGGAACTGTCAGGCACAACGCCAGTCCCCGTCAACATAAAGGCCCCGTTGGGCAGGTCGTTGTCGCGAATCAGCCACTGGACCAAATCCTCAAACTGTCGAGCCATTTGCGAGACACCTGTTTCACCGTGGAAGACGGTTTCGTGGTTGCGAATGATCTTGAGATAGATTCCGATTTTGTCGCGCGGCGGCATCGCTTCAGCGAGCGCAATCCAGGGTCCCAAACCGCAACACTGGTTGTAAACTTTGGCTTGTGGCAAATACAGGGGATTATCCCCTTCGATGTCGCGGCTGCTCATGTCGTTGCCGACAGTGTAGCCCACAATCTTTCCTGTATTGGAGAGGACCAACGTCAATTCGGGTTCCGGGACATTCCAAGTAGCATCCGTGCGAATTCGCAGTTTGCCAAGATGGCCACTGCAGCGGTTAGGCGTCGCTTTAAAGAATAGTTCCGGCCTAGCAGCCGTGTAAACGCGGTCGTAACAACTTGCTGCCGCTTCGCTTTCCTCCATCCGTGCCGTCTGTGATCGCTTGTAAGTCACCCCAGCCGCCCAGACTTCTTGATCATCGATCGGCGGCAACCACTGGACGTTTTCCAATGGAATCGTCGCTGCAGCCGCAGGTAGTTCGCGAGCCAACTCGACCAGTCGGTCGCTGGAAAGGAGTTGGCTGAGAGAACAAAGTCCTGACCCCGACAGGTCGAGAACCGTCGCGAAATTATTTGCAATGCGAGCGACCGCAGGTCCTTGTTTCGTTTGGATTTTAGCCAAAAACATCTAGTAACTTTCAATGGGAGAGATGGCGCATTCGGTGGCGGACGATCACCAACTTGGCACCAAGCAACTATTGAAGCACTGAGCGGACCCATTGAACAGCCCAGCCAGAAAATAAGTCGAGCATTTATCGGGCAACGCCCTTTTGGGAAGTGTTTCGATTCCTCGGAGCTTTGAGATTGCTGGAAGCCTACTTTTCGCCCACACCACCACTCTTTAGATTTTCTCTTAAGAAGTCGAAGGTCCCCTTACCGTGAATCGTGTGCGGACCAGCGAACCACTCGATCCGGCATCGATCCGGCAAACCTAGCTTCGCCGAGTAAAGTCGATTGACCTTAGCAAACTCCAATCCCACGCGCTCGTCCGGCGCTACGCCGTCAAAATGCCCTCGCTCCACCATAAATGGACGAGGGGCAATCAATGCGGCCATCTCCGCATAATTAAAATGATTGCCCAATCCGAATTCGAAGATCTCATACTCGTTCGTCCAAACATAGCTGTAGGGACTGGTCGTGCTCGCGTTCTTCCAAACCCAATCGTTGAAGTCAGCAGAACAAATCGACAAACAATATTCGGGTACCAAAGCTGGGATACGCATGGCGCTCTTGCCGCCATAGGAGAGGCCGTAGAACGCAATTCGTTTAGGATCGACTTCCTCTCGCTGGCCAAGCCACCGAACTATTTGTTTATGTTGCGCTACGATGGTTGAAAACAACGTTTTGCCGAGCGGATTGCTCTTGCGTTGCAAGCTGCGAAAGCGATCTTGAAACAAATACAAGTTCTGAGGAGCAAAAACCACGTAGCCTTGTTCCACCAATTGCTTCGATACATCGTGATACGCAGGATGGTCCCCCACAACCGTATCGCTGGGACGACCTTCGAGTCCGTGCTGAAAAACCACACACGGACGATTCTTTACAGGCTGTCCGTCGCGAGGGATGAGCAAAGTTCCATACGCGATGACATCGTCATGGACGTCCAAGACCACTTCGTAGCCAAGCCACTTGGGCTCGTCGTAAATCAATCTCGTGCGAGGCCGCAAGGCAACCGCTTCCCATTCCCAATCGCCGATCGTCTCGCTTCGAAAGAATTCTCGATACGGCTTGATCGTTTCGGCGAAGCTATCGGCTGACTTCGTATCGAGCTTACGCCAATACAGTTCGCGTTCTGTGGCTGAACGCTCCAGAATCGCTTGCTGAAATCGATTCCATTTGGAAAGGGTGTCGGTGCGTCGCATCTCTTCCGAAGCCACGAAACGCCCCTGCCACGGCAACGGACGTAGCGGCTTTTCCGAACCCGGCGTTTCATTGATGCCCAGCGCCTTCAGGCTCAATTGAATCGCTTGAATGCTGGGCTCGTGGTTTTTGGTATTGGCGTCCGTTGGTTTGACGAATTGGATCCGCGAACCAAGTTGCCATGGACCAAGCAATTTTTCTGTGATCTGCCATTCTTTCTGGGCTTGATCTACCGAGGGACCATCCAGCACGCCTGGAGCACCACCGTCACCGGCAATGTCAACCGATGGTCCCGGTACAGCATCGATAACCAGCGATCGAGGCGCAACCATTGCAGCCAACTGGGCATCCCCAAAATGGTTCAGCAAGCCATGCACGTTGCGATGAATCGGCTCCGACCATATGCGTTCACGCGGACCAAACTGACCTGATACGCAAGCTGCTTGAATGCGCGCATCAACCGCCGCCGCGTACAACGCGAGGCTTCCTCCCTCACCCCAGCCGGCAACCAAAGTGGGACGGTCACCATACGTTTTTTGCAACGCATCGAAGGCCGCCGAGATTTCTTGCACTTGATAACCGATCACATGCCGACCGAGCACGAAGGCCGAGCGGTAAAGGAATTCCTGATCGGTGAGTTTGGATCGACCGTTGCGGGCCTCACGATGCCTACGAATCGTTTCGGGGACCACGACAACGCCACCGCTGGCCGCCAGTTCCAACGCAACCAGCGAGGACGTCTCATCATAGCCACAGAGTTGTTCCGGCGTCTGACCTGCATCAGGTACCAAAACAGCATGAAAACGAACTTCTCCATTGGGAACGACCAGCAAGCCTATTGCATCCACGCCATCGAAAACAGGCCAACGTACTGAGTAGATCTTGCAGGCTTCGTTGATTGCGACCCATTTGGTGTCACCGCTAGAGGGCGAAGCGACAGACTGAATCGTGAAGGAATCGCACTTGACTCGGTCATCAATCATCCCGATGCGCATTCTTAGTTCGTCACGAAGCGGTTGGATCGCGGCTTCGTAAGCCGCATTGTCCTTACCTCCGGAGGCAACCTCTTTCGGCTTTGGCCATAGCGCTATGCGCGATTGAACCGACCGATCCAATTCCTTGAGAAGGAACCGATCGACTCCGTCGACCAACTCGGAGGCAATGTCTCCCTGAATGTCGAGGACCGCAGTGCCCATCAGCGTCTTGGCAGTTCTAGCCTCTTGCGAAGTTCCGACCGGCATGAAACCGCTTAGGAAATTCAAGACCAGAACAACACAAAGCGACAAACCGGCACGGACTTTCATTGCAATACTCATTCTAAAGCGAAATCGGGAGGATAGGCTTCTTATCATAGCCTTGATCTAGCTAAGCCGTGGGCCTCCCCTGGAACGCGTCACATCGATTCGCAAAAGCCGCAACGCGGCGACAGTCCTTCCCAGGATTGATCTGGCGAATTGCACGAATTGGAATACGACGAGCGTTATATTTGGGACTAAGGCGATGTGCAATCCACTTCCGCCCCGTTGGGGCTCCGATGCGGGATGGCGTTCGATTCCAGTGGCTCACGCCACTGGCTATTGACTTGAGTCCCTTTGGGACGAAGGACAACAACCTGACGATTGGCTTGAGTCCCTTTGGGAAGGCGAGCTTCGACATCCGCCGCAACGCGGCCCAAGTCAATAGTCAGGGGTGGGCCGGTGGGCTCTAGGCAGGCCTAAGGCGCCATGCTACCTACTAACGGCGGAGCCAATTTGCTGAATCCGCATTTAGCATAGGCGATGCAATCAACGTGGTGCTTTGCCTGCCAGTGTTCGTCGCTCCATTTTGCTGTAAGTTTTGACCGCCGACCCCTTGATTGGCAAGTAAGCGATTTTCGCGTCCTTGCGGGGTGGTCGGATCGGACAGGTGGGCAAAAGACATATCCAACATCGATTGCAGTCGCTTCACCTCGGGATTGTTCGTATTGGATGCTATCAAGCGGCCTAGTGTCATCCGAGCCGGAACCAGCTCGCCAATCCGATGTTGTGCATGGACCAATTGAATATGTTTGTCGATTCGGTCGCTCGGCATCCGTTCGGATGCCATAGCCAGGGCTTCGGCGGCTTCCGTGCCCCGATCCAAGTCGGCCAAGGCCATGCCGCGAATCAACAGCACCTCGGGATCGGTACTGGCGGTGGCATGCAAATCGGTCATCCGATCCAAAGCCGCGAGCGAACGTTGCGGTCGGCCTGTATGACGATAGATTTCTGCGACCGAAAGTTGCACTCGGGAATAATCGCTTCGAATCAACAAGGCGCGATGGTAGCATTCTAACGCAGCGGGCCAATCGCGTTCCGATTGATGCGTGTCCCCAAGCAATGCCCAAGCTTCGGCATGACTTCGATTGGCGGAAAGAACTCCCAACGCATACTCTCTGGCCGCTTTCCGATCTCCCATATCGAGATTCATTTCACCGAGTCGGACCGCGTACTCAGGATTTCGGCCCGATAAGCGAACGGCTTCTCGCATGTGTTCGATGGCTCGCTGGCGGTCTCCTCGCTGCCAAAGCGTTGTCGCATACCCCCAATGCGCGCGTTCATCCAACGGTGAATTCCGTAAGGCTTCCGAGAAGAGCATCTCCGCGTCTTGTTGTCGTGAGCGCTGCATCGCGTCTGCACCTCGCAACGATAATTGCCGAGCTGCCACCAGTTGCGAATTGGATTTCTGTTGAACAAAACTTCGACAGCCTAGCCCCGTACCGCCCATTGCGAATGCGCATATCCAAAACAGGACAATGCCCAGGCTTGCCCCGAGACGTTGTAGTTTTAGGTTGAAATGACGCATCTTAATTAGCTGTCCATGAATCCATTCCGCAGCCCGCGCGCAGCGATTGCGCACTTTCCCAAGAGTCTAATACCAAATCTTTACGTTTGATCTCAAGATAAGCGGGGTAGTTTGACTAGATTGCTAGCATTAAAGCTTACCTGCGTCCAGTCACCAGTTCACTCAGTGCTGTCCAAGTTGTGGATACAGCCGAGCACATTCGTTCCGAGGTTCCCCATTGGCCGCCCCAGGCGGGCAAGATCAACACGATAATGATGAACGCGCCCAACATTGCAACTGGCAGCGTTGGATCGGTTTGACCGATGGCAGCTACCTGTCTGGCTTGGCCGGAACTTGGAACTTTTCGCATTTTTGGCGGCGTAAGCTCTTCGAGTTGCTTAAACTCTAGATCGACTTTATTCGATTGACCTACCCACTTGTTTGTACAAAGCACACTCCAAAGCATCTCTTGATAAAGAAGCTTGGATTTGCTCCCTACAGCAACTTTCCTAGCGATTGCTATCGGCACCCGGACGAAAAAGCTGTCCCGGCTCATTTCCAAAACTTCAACTTGAAAGCGTCGCATTCCTAGACGAAGGGATCCTCGGGTGTTGCCAACGCTTATTTTGCATCGATAGGAAGGTGTTGCATCAATCATGCTTGATCACTGTGTTTTAGGGTGGCCGAGAGACTACGTCCGTTGGCAGAGTTACTCGCCACTTTCAATTGTGGGTGTCAATCTTGAGTCAAATCCGAAACGGCTTCAATTTTCGCAAGAAAACGAAAGGGGATAGGGAAAGGTTGCGGCCTGGCACGATTGAATTGCTTGGGTAGCGAATTCTAGTTCTGCGGCTCCTGCCTGCTGGTTGCTCTTTCCTGACGATCCGGTCTGTCCCGGTCGATCCTAATGCATGTACGGAAGCAATTGTGCCAGCAATGACGGTATTGCATGCAAAAAGGAAGTCCAGTGCTACATCAAGGTTCCCCCTTAACGTCCGATCTCAGGAGCCGTGCTTTGTATCGGCCGGGAGCATCGCACAGCCCAGGAGCATCGCTCAGCCCAGGAGCGTCCCACAGCCCAGGAGCTTGCTGTCGGGTCGCGTTCGTGTACTTAACTTTGGTTAGCCCATGCTTCGTTCAGGCCCAAGTGCCTGGCATCTGCACACAGCCAGACGGTTTCTCATGGACCATGAACAAAGATCCCAATGCCGGAGTGCCGTCACAAGCTGGACTCACGGACACTTCCGAGAGACTCACCGCACCGAATCGGATGCAACGCAGCAAACCAGTTCAGAATTCATTCGACACGGCTGCATTCAAGGCGTTCTTGAATCGGACGGATCCCAGGAATGCAACGACAATAAAATCAACCGAGAATCGCTACTCGCCCCATTCGGACCATTCAGTCCATTCAGTCCACACACCCATTCCACCGCTGCCTGCGGCCAGGACTGCGATTCCAGGCAAAACGCTTGCCAACGTTAGCCTTCAAACTCGGCTCGACGAGGATGATGACCTGCTCGCTCCTTCACCGAACAAAAACGATGATTTGCTCACCCCATCGATTGCTCCCAATCCGACCAGCGATCCACTTTCAATTATGGGGCCAGATCTGGCCAACGAGCAACCAAGAGCTCAGCCAAGTGTTTCGGTACCTGCCAATGGCCAAGCAGCCATCGACCCGCACTTAGAAGTGTTCGCAAACGAAAAGTACCCTTCTGCATTAGCCTGTGCAAAATGCCATCAGAAAATCTATGACGAATGGCGAGTTAGCGGCCACGCCTACGCTGCTGTCTCACCCATGTTCCAACGCTTCGAACAGGCAGTCGCTGAATTGGTGCGAGGTACCTCGGGCACTTTTTGCGTGCGGTGCCATGCTCCGGTAGCAACTCAGACAAATCACCCCCGTGAAGCCCCTATTTTCTCCGGTCCTGCCGTATTTCGAGAGGGAATCACCTGCATCGCCTGCCATCGCGTCGTCGAACGCTACGGACGTGTCAACGGGGAACGTCGCATCGAAACCGGCAGCCCTTACGATCCCGTGCTTGGTAGTTGGGGTGGCGATGGTGTCGCAGCCGTAATTGCAGATGCGGAGAACTACAAAGTCAAAATAGATCCGAATGACAAACGTCCACTCCAACCCATTCACAATGGAGCCATTCGGTTCGAACAGCTCTCGGACAGCTCTTTCTGCGCAGGCTGCCATCAAGTGGTCGTGCAACCTGGTATCGCACTGGAAGTGGTCTACCAACAGTATCGCTCCGGTCCAGCTTGCAAAAAGGGTGTCTCGTGTCAGGACTGTCACATGGGTGCAGTCCCTGGCAAACCCAACGGTTACACCTATGGGGCGGCCGCCGAGGTCAATGGAAAATCCATTCATGCCAACCGCAAACATTCCAACCATATTTTTCACGGTCCAAGTTACCCATTGGCACATCCTGGAATTTTTCCTCACAACGAGAAATCACTCCGCTGGACTCCCGAGCAATGGTTGGAATTCGACCATCGACAAGGTTGGGGAACAGATGCCTTCGAGAACGGTGTCGCTCGCGGACAACTTCCAAACTACTTTCCACCCGCTTGGTCATCCGCCCAAGAACGTCGCGATGCGCGAAAAGTTGTCGATGAAAATGAAAAATTGATCGCCATCAAACGCGATTCATCAACGCAAGTTTTAGAGAACGGTGGTCGCATCGATGGCCCTTTCTTCGATTTGGAACCTCGCGCAGGTCATGATCTCAAGCTTCGTTACGTGATCAGCAATACCAGCGAAGGCCATAACATGCCGAGCGGTTCCTTAGGTGCTCAACCACAACTCTGGCTCAACACAGTCTTGATTGGTCCAAACGGGTCGCATCTGTGGGAGTCAGGCCACTTGGACACCAATGGTGACCTTTGCGATTGGCATTCGCTGGACGTCCGATCCAGCCGATTTCAACGCGATACTCAATTGGTCAATTTCCAAACCAGATTCTTGATCACCAATGTCAAAGGGACCGAGCGCGAGATGTACTTGCCCGTAAATGTCGATACCGACCCGCTCCCGTTCTTCCGGCCGGGTACAGTCCCATATACCGTCCTGAACCATCCCCCCTTCATACGCATGGAAGCTCACAGTATAGCCCCACTGGACTCCCGTACCGCTCACTACAAAATCCCAGGGAAATTGCTTTGCGAGCCCGGCAAATATCGCTTGAGTGTCCGACTGAGAAGCCGAGTGGAACCAGCTTACTTTCTGTTGTTTTGTCAAGGCACACCGGAGATGCAGCGCTCGTTGGTCGAAGGCATCATTGATGTTCATCCGTATTCCACCGAATTCATGGTGCGTTAAGGTGCGAATACAAAAAGCAACTCCTTCCCGAAACAGTTTCGGTCGCATGGATGGCATGCAGCGATGGATCCCCATCGCATGGCTGTTGCTTGGGCTATGGCTGGGCGTTTCGGGACTCGTTCAAGGTCAGTATGCAGATGCCCCTTACACATCTATTCCAGCCCGATCATTTGCCATCCTAAGGCCTGTCAGCCTAGTGCCGCTGGATGCCAACCAAAATGCCCAACACACTCATGGACGGATCGTCCCGATTGCGCCACCAGCCACAAAAGTGTTTGGCAACCCAGATGCAAAGAGCGATTCTGTTCGGAAGCTTCCGGCTTTGCCGGTAACGAAGCGTAGAATTCCGCAGCAGGAATTCTTAGAGGACATTCCAGCACCTTCGGATGAGAACTTGCCCGAAGCGAGTCTGCTCGAACAACACGAGAAATCCGTCACGCCCTATCCCGCACCGGATTTTTCCACGCCCTCGGAACCCGTTGTGCCGTTACCAACCATGCGAGCACCACGCGACTTTAACGGCTTCGAACCTGAATCCCCAGGCGATTGGAACCTACCGGAACCAAGACGTTTATTCCCACTGCCAATGATCGATAAACCCGCGCCTCCGTCGCTGGGTCCATTCCTGAGTCCATCCCCGAGTCCATCATTACAAAATCCACAAGCCCTCAATTCTGTAGGTCCTCCCCCTTCGCTTGGTGGAACCTATTCTGCCTCACCCGAATTTCAGTCGTTGCTCAACCGCAATCCGTCCGCGGGAAGGCCAAGTCCCGCAGGCAACACTAATAGGTTACAAAATTCGCAGCCTCGAACGCATAACAACCCATCGCTGCAACATGAGTCTTCACCCTTAAAGGAACGACTCAATGCCAAACGTTGGTATCTACGGCATGCTCGCCAACTACCAACATCCAATAGCAGTACTCCTGTCACCGCCGACCAGACATGCCTCGTCCCTTACCAACCAGACGATTTTGCGCCCGTTCCCTACGTTGCACAACCGCTGGATCCACAGCGAGAAATAGAAACGTACTACGGAAAAGTGGCGATCGATACGCAGCGACCTTGGGTGGAATGGTGGCGGCCTTTTTATACTGGTGGGATGTACGAGCCTGGCGTTCCTGTCCTCAGCGATGTCAACTTGCTGACCCCCTCATTCCTCGTCTATGGCGACTATCGATCGGGGGTCGGTATCCATCGCAACAATGGCCAACCGGTTCGCAGCTTGGCTAACCGATTGAACTTGGACATGGACCTTCGATTGACTGGCACAGAGCGCTTCCATTTATTCACTGGTCCGCTAGACCATAACGGGCGGTTTACCCGACTTGATTTCAGTGACAACAAAATTAAGGTAGAAGAAGAACTCGACTTTCAGCTCGACACGGCATTTTTTGAAGGGGACCTGGGTGCTATCACTGGCAGTTGGCTGGGTGACGATGCGCCATTCGACTTGCCATTCACCTGCGGGTTAGTACCACTCCTTTATCAAAACGGGATATGGATGGAGGATGCCATTGCTGGTTTTGCGGTGGGAGCCCCATGGAAACACAGTCGCGCGCTCAATTGGGCCAATTACGACGCCACCTTCTTTGCCGGCTTCAATCAAGTCACCAGCCCCGCATTCGATAACGACAACAATGCGGCCGCAGTGTACGGGACCGCTTGGTTCATCGAAGCCTACAACGGTTATATTGAAGCGGACTACGCATACTTGGATGACCTCGACAAATTAGATCGTTCGTACCACAACGCTGCCATTGCCTACACGCGCCGCTACTTCGGTCGCATCTCCAACTCGATTCGATTGATTGGTAACATCGGCCAATCTGGGCCAGCCATCGATCGCTCCGCCGACGGCGCTCTGCTCTTGTTTGAGAATAGTCTTATCTCGGAACACCCCAGCACCTTCGTTCCGTACTGGAATTGTTTCGTCGGGAATGGTCGACCCCAGAGTGTGGCTCGAGCGCAAAATGCTGGCGGAATCCTTCGCAACACCGGCATCAACTTTGAGACGGATGGATTGACCGGTTACCCGACGCTCAACGCCACGGCTTCGAACTCGTATGGCGGAGCGGTCGGACTCAATGTCTTGAGCGCAGACTTCCGTAAGCAGTTGGTGTTCGAGTTTGCAGCCTTAGACACTTACGGCAACCCAGCCCTCAGCTCAGCCGCCGGACCTGAGTACGCAGTAGGCACACGCTACCAGACGGCCCTGAACAATCGGCTCATCTGGCGAGTCGACTTAATGAACGGTTGGTTTGACAACGCCCCCGACATCTACGGCACCCGATCCGAAATACGTTGGAAATTTTAGTTTTTGGAGTGCTGGGATTTATCCCAGCTTTAAGATGCAGCCCTCTTACGATGTTCACTTGGGCGAGCGGCGATGTGATCTCGCGGAAGTGTCAACACGTGCAAAGTGTAGAACGGCACTCCGTGCCGTTAACCGCAGTGCCGTTTACCTCCACGCGACTTGAGTTTTCGCACGTTTCCTTTATCTTCGCTAACCAATCTCGGCTCGTTTCCGGTAACATAAGCTACTCAGAAGTAATCTGCGTTACTTAAGCGACCGCTGCTGACCGTTTTCGAGCTGAGCATACAATGACAAGACGAATACTCGTGACATGGGTTGGACACACCGACTTAGGTGCGATGAGTCAGCACACGAAACTGTCAGCCTCCCATCAGGCAATCATCGGCAAGATTTTCGAAAAGAAGAACATTAGCGAAGGAGTTGGGCCAATCAAGGCGTTAACCGATAGTGAAAGGTTTAACGAAGTACACCTCATCGGAAATGACGATCAATCACTCCTTAGGAAGTACCTTCAATGGATTAAGGTTACGGGTAGAGTTCACCCAATCAAAATTGAGAATCCTTCAGACCATTCGGAAATCTACCGACTGGTTGTTCCAGTTCTGGAGTCGCTTAATCTAGACCCTAGGGATGAGTTGTGCTTCCATCTCAGTCCCGGAACTGCTGCAATGACTTCAATCTGGATTCTATTGGGGAAGAGCAAGTTTCCGGCAACACTTTTTCAGACCTATTTTGATCCAAAGAGTAAAGTCAATAGGGTTTGGACGACGGAGATTCCGTTCGACATCACCGTCGATGTTTTGCCACAGTTGCTGCGCGAGCCCGACCGGCTGATGCAACATTTGTAAAGCCACAGTCCACAAGAGACGCAAGGGTTTGAAAGTATTGTCGGCGATAGCGAGGCGATTCGTTACGCCGTTGGACGGGCTCAAAGAGCTGCCATTCACGACGTATCCGTATTGATTCTTGGCGAAAGCGGGACCGGAAAAGAAATGTTTGCGGACGCAATCCACAAGGCCAGTGGGCGGCGAAACAAAAAAATCCGGGCGATTAATTGTGCGGCGATTTCTAGGGAATTTATCGAATCTGAGCTTTTCGGTCATGCAAAAGGGGCTTTTACGGGAGCCGACAGGGAACGCATAGGACTGCTGAAGCAAGCCGACGGAGGCACACTCTTTCTAGATGAAGTTGGCGAGTGCGATCTTGGTCTGCAAGCCAAGCTACTAAGGGCGTTGCAGCCAGCTCAGGACAAAGGACCATGTCATCGAGTCTTTCGCCCCGTCCAAGGTAACGAAGATCAGGAAGCAGACGTTCGTATCATTGCCGCAACCAATCGCGATTTAGTCAAAATGGTGCAACAAGGAACATTTCGCGAAGACTTGCTTTATCGACTTGCGACAATCACGGTCAAGTTTCCACCCCTTCGTGAACGGGGCAAAGATGTTATGTCACTGGCAGAATCGATGTTGGTTGGCATCAATGAACAATTTCAACGAGCCCATGGAAACGTTTATGTTGCCAAAAGCTTTTCTGCCGATGCCAAGAAATTCATTAGAAAGCACGAATGGCCAGGAAATGTGCGAGAACTGCGCAATGTCTTGATCCAATCCGCAGTAATGTCCATCGACAAAACGATCACGGAACGAGATTTCGCAGCGGCTCTTTCGCAATTACCCAACACTCGACAGGACTCTGGAGATTCAGATAAACCTCTCGGCGATGGCTTCGATCTCGAAGCGTATTTGGATGAGATTCGGAAACGGTACCTCGTTCGCGCCATGCAGCAAGCCAATGGCGTGAAAAACAAAGCATCTGAACTACTAGGGTACAATAGCCATCAGGTTCTGACCGGCCACCTTGTTCGTCACGGTCTTGAGGCCAAGAAAAAGAAACCCGCTCGTCGGCAAAACTCGTAACAACGGGGCTCCGAAGCAGCTTTGAACGAGTGCTTCCCGGCCATTAGCCGTTTGGGCGCTAGCCCCGGTTCCCTACGGACCATTCGAGAAATTATTGTCGTGGATCGCTCCGCGATCCAACGTTCTGATCGCGGAGCGATCAGCGACAATGCGACAGTTAATTCTTGAACGGTCCAAAGTGCTTGACAATCCAAAAATCCAATCGGAACAAAGGTAATAAATCATACTTGCAAGTAATCCATATTACCTTTTGCGTTGTTGCTGTGACCTAGAAAAGCTCATTGTTAATTCTTAAGTCATTCCCAGCAATCATCTTGCAATAATTCTCGGATTTTGTTTTTCAGCTTTGGAACAGGATCTGCTTTAGAAGGTTTTCATCAAACCAACCACCTTCTAACCGGGAGCCAACGAGCCATGCAATCAAAATCTGTTATCGAATCCGTTTCCGGTGAACTAAGTAGCGTCAACGGATTGAACGTTCTCTTCGATCCGCCAGCCGATGGGCCACGTTCGGGCACTTGCGTCCCCATCTCAGATTCTTCGCTCCATCCGAGCTTGCACGGTCTAATCGCTTCCGAAGCACCGGACGGATTGTTCACACATCAACAACAGGCCATCGAGTCTGTATTGGCTGGCAACCATACCATAGCCGCAACACGGACCAGCAGTGGCAAGTCACTCATCTTTTCTCTCCCAGCGATGGATGCTATCTGTCGTGACGCAAACGCAACATCGATGTTCCTGTATCCTCAGAAGGCCCTTGCCAACGACCAGTATGCAAAACTTTCCGCAGCCATCTCACGAGTACCTGAATTGGCTGAACTGCAAAGCGGCAAGCCACACTTCGTCAGCCGATATGATGGCAGCACTGCCCAAGACTCAAAGAGCCAGATCCGTGATCAAGTGCAATTGCTCATCACCAATCCAGACATGCTGCACATTGCCATTCTTCAATATCACCAAACGCATTGGGCTCGTTTCTTTGCGAACCTAAAGTTGATTGCAATCGACGAATGCCATGAGTACCGAGGAATCTTCGGCACCAATGTCTCCTATATCCTCAGGCGGTTGCGTCAGATTTGTAAATTCCACGGCTCAAACCCCCGCTTTATCGCCACGAGTGCGACGGTCGCGGATCCGCAAGCCCATCTCCATGAGCTCGCCGGCTGCGACTTCAATCTGATCGGTGCCGATCAAGACGGAAGCAAGCAGGGGCGCCGAAAGTTCTATATGCTCGGCGGTAGCGAGCACTATTTGGAATTCGGACGCAAATTGGCGGTGTCGCTGGTGGCATCCGGCCTGCGAGTCTTAGCGTTTTGCCCAAGCCGCGTCTCGGCTGAACGGATGTTAGCCAAGATGCGCAAGTCGACCGGTGAACTCGAAGACTATGTGGTCGTTTATCGATCTGGTCTTAAAAGCACGGAGCGGGAGGCCATCGAGTCGCAATTGCGGGACGGTTCCAAGAAGCTGGTCTTCTCCACAAGTGCGTTGGAGCTGGGCATCGACATTGGTGGCCTCGACGTGGTCCTTTGCATGGGACTGCCGAATTCGATGATGAGCATGTGGCAGCGAGCCGGTCGCGTTGCACGGACCGCACTCAATTGCGACATCCTTGGCCCAACCATTCAAACAATTCAAGAGATTCGCGATGAAGGCAAATTGTCGCGGCCAGAATTTTACTGCTCTGACCCACACGGTGAAGTCAGCATTCGAAACACCGGCGAATCGAACTACGAGCTCGTTTGCGATAATGAAAAAGTTGGTGACATTGGCAGCTTTCACTTATTGCGTGAAGCCCCACGGGGTGCCTTGTACCGTCACAATGGAATGGTCTATCGGGTGATGGATGTAATTCAAGGCAAGAAGATTGTCCGGCTTCGTCCGGAACGCACCCGAAACGAAACGGTCTCGCTCGTTCGCAAGATAATTCGCCAGAAATATCCGCTATCCGTACGGGAGTATTCGGGGACTACCCTTGCTGTCGCCCGCATTGATGTTACCGAATTCCTACAATCGGTTACGGAGAAAGACGCTTCAGGAAAAGCTATACGGACCAGTCCTGGCACCAACATGCCACGACACAATCTGCCGACCGAAGGCGTCGCCTTGGCATTGCGTCTGAGCTTGGTTCAAACACTCCAGACCCAGATGGCAAACCGCGTCGATGTTGTACTAGGTTCGATCGAGCGACTCATGGCCAACTTATTTCCGATCGTGGCCGGCCCATGCGACAGCCAAGATTTTTCGTCCGGCATTGAAAAGACGAAAGCAGGCGAACTGGTAATCTATCTGTACGACAACGTTTACGACGGCGTCAATCTGACCTCGATCGCGTTCGACAACATCAAGCCACTGCTTATAAAAGTCGAGGAACGCATTCAGTCTTGCGATTGCCAGCTTGCGTGTGGTTGCGTTCGTTGCATTGCCGATCCAATGAGAGAAGCTACGACCAGCAAAGAAGATTCTCTATGTATCGTACGGGCGTTGATTGATCTGTTAGAAACCGAAAATCCGACCACGAAGCATTTCGCTCGTCCGGATGCTGGTATTGGATCCAGCTCAACGGATATTGAATGCATGACCTGTCAGACGCTTGTGTCCGCATCGTGGAAATTCTGTTCAAACTGTGGAACCCAAGTTGAGGAGTTATCCAATGTTGCTGTGTAAAGTCGAAAATCCCGTCCGAGTCCAAACCATGTTTTCCGTCGACCGAATCTCGCGTCAAGGTGATAAATTCCTTGAACGGCTCCGAATGGACGCTGAAACGCGTCAGTCGCTACAGCAAGACAACGTTGGGCTGCTGTTCGAAAAATTCCTATCGTTAGAAACGATGCTTGGCCGGATAACACCGCTTGCGGACAAGGTAAAATTTGGCCGGACCGCGATTGTGTACTCGAGCGCAACCGCAGGAGCGCATATTTACCAGTTGTTATGCGGCGATGGACTGTGTAGGCACCAAAAAAAACCTCCCGCTACATGGGAGATAGGTTCTCTGGTTTTTACATCAGTCGAGAGTTTGGCCAATTTGGCCCGGCAGCCGAATGGACCGTCGGTATCGACAGTTATACTTCTCGATTCAACCTGCATGGTCTCAATCGCCAGAACCCTAAAACTTTGTAATGAACGCACGCACGATCGGCCGCAGATCATCGTCAACGCACTGTGCGATCTAGCAACCGATGACTTGCAGCCATTGTTTATGCTCATGACTTGCAAACCTGCTATTTCCCTACCCAGCGAGCAACTAGCACGAGTCTATCGCCGTGAAACCTGGTGGTTCTGCGACGGTCCATCAATTTCGGTGCGGATCGATTAATCGAAGAAACGGTCGAAGGTAAACCTGTCCTCGCGGGGACAATTCTAAGAACTTGCTACAATGCAAAAAAACAATATCACTAGCAGGAAACACCCATGATCACTCGCGTAACAATAGAAAACTTCAAAGGAATTCGTGAGCGGCTCGAAATCGATTTTGCACCAATCACCTTGTTCTTTGGAGCAAATAGTGCTGGGAAAAGTACAATTATTGACGCTATAGATTTCCTTCACGCGATACTCGAGACGCAATCCCCGATGCCAGAACTGCATTCGGACAGATGGCAAACAAATTTCTCTAGGCTTGTACACGAAAATGATTTGAGCAGGGAAATCAAGATCGGTGTCGCGTGTGAGTTATCATCAGACGATGATGCGTATTTCACGATTCGCGGCCACACTCATCCAGATGATAGCAGTACGTGGTCGGCCCCAACCGCCTATTCCAGTTTGTTTTTGGGAAACGCCAACGCCAATGGCGATAGAAATCACTTTGGCCAACCAATCTGGACTGTTTATGGAATCCATGATTAACGGAGCTGTCGTCCGCAAGTTGAAAATCAGCTATTTAGAAAATCTTTTGGTTGAAATCGAACCTGTACAGGCACGAAACGGAGGCCTAAGTGAGTACCGTTGGAAGGTAAACCTGGACCACGAGCTGTTGGCAGAACATGCAGATCGTAGCGGAACGTTGGAATTCCTGTGTCGCGGTCGCGACATCTTTCCAAATCCATCGGATCCCCCGCTATCAGATGGATTATACAATGCGATCTCGGGATCTGCGGAACTGCCTAATGATACTATTGCAAATCTCCTGAATTCCCTTGTGACCGCAGCTTTCCAAATCGCTAAGTATCGACTCAAGCTGACCCGAAGGATCGGGGCCTTGCGTGCGATACCCGATTCAAGTTATCTACCTCGACCGTCAATGGATTCTAGCCATTGGCACAATGGAATTGCGGCTTGGGATGACCTTGCGTTCTGTGGCGAGGACCATTTGATTGACATCAATTCATGGCTTAGCCGTATTGGAACACGGTGCATTGTCATGCAGCAAAAGCTCGTGGACTTGCGTGAATTGCATCGTGTTTCCAATTTCGAACGAAATAGCCAAGAGTACCTTAAGTTGTTGCTACAAGCACAAACGAGCGCAATTCGTCGCGTTGGTTTGCTGCGTACAAATTCCGAAGATGAAGCTGTAGAATACTTTTGGAATCCACCGGAAGATCAAAAGCTTCTTTGCCCAGCCGATTTTGGCACAGGGATATCGCAATTGATCCCCATCGTAGTCGCATGCCGGGACGCATTTCCATTTTTCTGGTCCATCATGCAACCAGAACTACATCTGCATCCTCGCATGCAAGCTGAGTTAGGTGACTTATTCATCGATTCCGCAAACCGCTTCAAGCATCGATTCGTAATTGAAACGCATAGCGAGAATCTACTGCTGAGGTTGTTTCGTCGAATCCGTGAATCCCATAAGAATCTCCAACCAAATGGTCTCAATCTTCGAACGAATGGTGTTGCGATCTATTTCTTCCAACAATCGGAAGGCTGTACCAAGGCATCTCGGATCGATGTCGATATCCACGGTGATTTCATTCAACCGTGGCCGGATGACTTTTTCGAGATTGATTTCTACGAGAGGTTTGCCTGATGCTTACTGAATTTGCCTTTACACCATCGATCTTCGATGAAGACGCACATGACGACAAAGAAGCGTGGAGAGATCAACTGAAAGAGCTTGGACGAAATATGTTTCCGCGGGTCTCCGCATGGCCTGTCATTGTGTCTGATCTGTACGATGGCAGCTGGAGTCAGACAGCAACTGATGTTGTCAATTCAATCAAGGACCATAAGGCAAAAGAGCTTTGCGAAAGAATCCTAAAAAACATGCGAAAGGTCCTCGTCAAGCGCCCGGTTTGTGGCGATTGGCCAGTTGAAGAACTTGCTTGGGCTCGCGAGGCAGTCGCTTCACACAGTATGGAGGCAATCGAACGAATTGTTGCTGACAGCCGCACAAAAACCGACGTGCGGCAGGAGTTCACAATGATCCGATCGCTAGCCGAAGTTGAAGAACGCGGGTTCTGGCGTGGTATTGTTTCCGATGCTTCTCCAAGAATGATCATCAAGGATCAGGTTAAGTTGCTGAAGAAGATTTGGATGCACTCAGAGTGGGTCGCACTGATCAATCCATATTGTTGTGGGAGCGAACAGGATTTCGCGTTGGAATTGATTCAGTGTACTTTTGGCCGCTTACCAACTTTCGGTATACCGCTTTTCGAAATACATGGCCAAGGCGACAAAACTGCAGTTAACATTGTCAGTCAAATCAGGAGCCGCTTAAGTCCAGGGCAAATAGTCAAAATATACAACTGGCCCAAGCTTCTTGATCGACTTGTCCTCGCTGGTACATTCTCATTTGAGTCTGACGGAACCAAGAAAAAGCACGTCCGATGGGGTGTATCGATGAGTCACGTTGCCCACGGAAACGCCCCCAATGCACCGCCCACAGAGTGGAAGCTTCTTAGAGATGAACGCCTTGACTATTGGAATCACTTGTATGTGTCGGAGGATGCGGAATCGAAACCCACCCCGACTTCAATAACGGCTGCTAACTGAGAAAGCAAAACAGGCATCTCAACTCGGCGAACCGGAGCGCAGGTAAAATATCATCGACCAGAGTCGATCGATTTCGCCGCGGTCGATGACCTCAATTGGCTTTAGTCCTTCAAAGGCATTATTCGGCTTCAGCAGCCATGTACCAATCGAAGCAGTCTGCATGATCTCCCCCAAAGCCGTGATCAGACGATTCAATTCTTGAAAACGCCGAGTGGCTGACTCAGACGGTGCGGTTCCGGACTCAATTCCTGCCAACGAACGAACCGAGATCGGAAACAACTTTGCAAACTCCGCCTGGGTCAAGTCAATACTTGTCCGCAGAGATGCAAAACTTGCCTTTTCGGCAGTCTTGGTAACCGTTCCAGACCGAACGCCACGAATAACGACTGCCTTGGCTGAACGTTTCGCGTTGGCGTCCTTTGTCGGTTTACGCACCGCCACCTTAGGTTTGCGTACCGACTTCGGTCTAGACGCTGTTCCTGTCATTGACGTTTTCCTTTTTCGCTAGTTATCTTTATGCTCACAATTGAACTATCGGATCTACACAAGCCAAAGTCATGCAAATACGCATGCATATTTGCATGCATGTATCCCTATTTCGAAATTCCCCGCACGCCATGGCTGCCTCAGGTGTGAGGGATGCATAAACCACGGCGATGTCGGCAGGATTCCAACGTTGGCCATGCAACTTACTTTCAGTACCCGAGATCAGATCCGAATCGTTGGCATACATTGGGGTGGAAGAGCGAAAAACGATTCCGTCGAATGATACCGCACCTTCTACACGCAAGCTAAGGCGTTTCTGAATCTGTCTTAGTGTCGGTAGCGTCATTTGCTCATTCCAGGTACACAAATGTTGCGTTACAATTCCTCGGAATCAGAATCAAACTGCCCGATATGATATAATTTTGCGTTTCTCTGTGAACCGCTCTGCCCTCCGTGGTTTCATTCCCACCGAAAACCAGGAAATCAAATTGCCGCGATAACTTCGACTAAACCATTTACCCCGTATCCGAAAGAAACTCAAAGGAACAGAATGATTAGCGTCAATAATCGGATCAGCATCGATTCGCAAATCTGTCACGGCAAGCCATGTATTCGTGGGCTTCGATATCCAGTCACTACGATACTCGAACTGCTTGCCGCTGGCATGAGTCACCCAGAAATTCTGGCCGACTACCCAGACCTGGAGGAAGAAGACATTCGCGCCTGCCTGCAGTACGCCGCCAAGCTTAGCGATGTAAAGACTTCGACTAGGGTCAACGCATGAATTGGCTGATCGATGCTCAACTGCCACGTCGGTTATCGGAAAGACTTGGAGCCTTGGGTCATGATGCAATGCACACGTTGGACTTGGCCGATGGTAACCGTACCACGGATTCCGAAATCAACCACTACGCAGCGGAGTCAAGACGCATTTTGATAAGCAAGGACAGGGATTTTTTTGATTCGCACCTTATAAATGGTGTACCCCCGCAATTGCTTTGGGTTACGGTAGGAAACATCTCCAACACCGAATTGTTATCGCTATTTGAATCTCTAGTGCCAAGTCTTCAGTCTGCATTTGAAGAATCCAACTGTATCGAATTGACATCAACCGGATTGGTGATTCACTAAGGCATGGGCGTGATATGACGACAGCGTTTCGCCGCTTATTGCGTTATACACGAGGCAGCCTCGAATACCTATCCTAGCCTCGCGATTTTTCGAGCAGGACCATCATGATCAGTGAGAGCAGTGCTCGAAGCTCATCGTCTTGGTCGAGTTCACATTTCTTTTCGATGACGAAATAGCGTTCCAACACGGATGGTTTCTTGACGACTCGCATAGCCGTGGTGCCGTCCGCCATCGTGATCAAGTAACTTGGATTGATCAGGTAGAGGGCGATAAAGCCTACGAGTGGAATTTCTCCTAAGAGCGACTCGACGATTTTCTTCCAGGGGCTCTCTTCGCGAATATGCATGTCGACCGCGTTGCCTTCGATCACTTCGTAATGTGCAGACCATAACGACCGCATCCCAAGCCGCCGGACCGCCCCCCAATCGCTTCCGTCGGCTGCCGTAAACCTGTAGTTGGCAGAAAAATCGATGATCCTGTTGGCATTGATCTCAAACAACTTGTTCTTGAGGCTGGAGTCCGAAAACACTTCTACTTTCTCCTTAAGCCGAAACATCTTTTGCTTCACAAAGAGGATCGAATTGCCGCCTGCATCGCGCACCGTGATTTGCTGCGACAAGGAAAGAAGCTTGAATCTGAGGTCGAGTGGGTACTGCATATCTAATTCCTAAATGGGGAAGGGAGGCGAAAAAACCTGAAGCAAAATTGTAACCGTTCACGGCTTTTAATTGGTAGTGCATTGGTTTACCAGGATTTGGTGTTCGGCGACAACTAGAATTCCACTTCGTCGACCGGCTTACCAGCAACCGCACCAGGCATCGTGTTCCAAATTGCCTGTGGGGTTGTAATCCTGAGCGTCTGAGGCTTACCCGTCGGTAGATTGAAAATAAAACCATGCACAAAGTCGAATGGTTCCGCACCATCGTTGGGCAGTCCATAATTGACTATGATCGCGCGATCGTTTGGCAGTCGAAAGAGGCGTGGTTTTGGATTGCCAACGGAGAGACGGGCAGAGATTGATCCAACCTCCACAAAACCGAAACCTAGGTGATCCAACATTCGCAGCGCCCGCCCGCTCTTGTCCCATCCAGCAGCCAACCCGATCGAATTCGGCTACACTACAGAACAAAACGCTCATGTGCATAACAGCTTTTCGAGGTACAAGAAATGCGATTGGCCACCTTTGTTTGTTTATTTTGGATCGTATCTGAATGCTTTAGCCATGCTTCTGATAAGCCGAACATCCTGCTTCTCCTAAGCGATGATCACAGCTATCCATTCCTCAGTTGCTACGGCGATCCGAACGTGAAAACGCCAGCCATCGATCGCTTAGCGGTTGAGGGGATGAAGTTCCATCGGTTCTTTACGGCTGCTCCGCAGTGCGTGCCATCGCGGGCGGCGCTCATGACTGGCCGATCACCCGTAGCAGCTCGCATGACTCGATTCTCTGCCCCGTTACCGCGCGATGAAGTCACGCTCCCGGAACTGCTGAGAGATCAAGCGGGCTATCATACTGGTGTATGCGGTCGAAGCTTCCATCTGGATGGATCGAACAAAACCGGCGACGCCATGCTCAAGGTGTTTGAACAAAACAATTTGAAGACCTTTCGCGAGCGTGTCGATTACCTGCGGACTGGCCCGGATAAGGGAGTGGTAAACCAATTTTCTGAGTTTCTCGATACAAAACCAGCGGATAAACCCTTTTTCATGTGGGCGAACTTCAGCGATCCGCATCATGTGTGGGACGCGCCAGAACGATTTCGTCCCGATCCTTCCTCACTGAAACTGCCGCCACACTGGCCAGATTTGCCGGGCATGCGCACGCAACTCGCGGACTATTGCGCCGAAATCAATCGTTTGGATGCAACGATCGGCGTTGTGGTTGCCATGCTCGAAAAACGCGGTCTGCTTGACAAGACGCTCCTCGTCTTCGCGGGTGACAACGGTGCCGCATTGCCGCATGGCAAAGGCTCGCTCTACGATCCCGGCTCGAATGTTCCTTTCTTGGTCCGATGGCCTGGCAGTGTCAAGCCCGAAGGCGAGTCGCACGCACTGATCAGTGGCGAAGACCTGGCGCCGACACTCTTAGCGGCGGCTGGACTGGATAAGTTTCCGAAGATGAGCGGAGTCAGTTTCTTGCCGTTGCTCCAAGGCAACGCGTTCGAACCTCGCAAATATGTCTTTGTCGAACGCGGACCGCATGGTTCGGCCCCCGTATCCGCAAACATGACTAGCTCAGGCTATGATCTATCTCGGGCGGTGCGAAACGATCGCTACAAATTCATCTACAATTGTACGCCTTGGATCCCCTACTCACCCGTCGATTCTGCAGGCGGAGCCGCTTGGAAAGAAATCCAATCTGAAAATACATCTGGCAAACTCTTGGCAAACATAAAGAAAACCTATTTCAGCAGTCCTCGACCCGTGTATGAGTTCTATGACTTGGAGAAGGACCCGTCGGAGCTTGAGAACCTGAGTGGCAAAGCAGGCGTTGCAGTCGAGGAGCAACGACTGCGAGAGGCGTTGGCTGAAAAAATGATTCTCGATTGGGATTATCTGCCGCTTCCGGCCATGCTGAACGAAAAGTAATTGTCGCCTTTCGCTCTGCGAAAGTGCGCCTCGTTAACGCACTTTTGCGGAGCAAAAGGCGACAATACACGGTGGGGACCACCGTGCTACACTTTATTCAATCACGTTTTGACCTTGAAGGACTCCTGCTGGAATAACCGTGCCAGCAGCCAGTCTGCACCCTTGCACCAAATTCCCCTGTCCTTTCCAAGAGCCCTCGGATAATTTCCAAAGGATGGCGTTCTTCATGAGTTGCGGTTGTCGATGATCCAGAATCGTGCAGCCTGACATAAGGAGATTGCCGCAATCCTCAATGAAAACGCCGTTGGGTGTCCCCTCAAGGATTTGGCATGCCGTCATGCTGACCCGTTTGCAACGGACAAGCTCTAGCAAAGCGTCTTTCTTCGACGCGACGGTGTTCGCCACCGTATTCTGACCAGCCATGGCGTCCTGCAGTATCAATCCGTTGATGTTGACGTCTTCGCAATCCACGAACCGAACTCCTGTGGAAAGTTCTTTATCGCCATAGTCCGGATTGTGTCCGAGCGTATTGTCTCCAAGGACAATGCTTCGGGAATTCTCGATCACAATGTTTCGCTCATGGCCACTGTAGATATAGTTGCCTGAAATGGAGAAGCCCAAGGCAGATGTCAAGTGAATGTTGATGGCTTGACTTCCGATGAGATTTCCAGCAATCGTCCACATGCCCACGCGGTGGTTTCCTTTTGTCCCGCTCCCGATGAAACGAATGTTCGCACCATTGGGACTATAGGTGGCTTGGATGGTATTGCTGCAAATCGTCCCTTCACGAATACTTCCGTCTTCCGCATCGATGTAGATTTCTGCGGTTGCCTCTCCGTCCGCACCAGGGACATTGATCCCTTTGTTATTGTTGTATTCGATATCGTTCCCTGTGATTTGCAAATTGCGAATCTCGCCCCCTTGGATTCGAATACCACCTAAACGACAGTAGCTGATGTGATTGCCTGTGATATTCGTTTGGTGCAAATTGCAATGATCAAGAAAGACGCCTATGCCTGTATTTTGATAAAAATGGCACTGGCTGATCATGAGATTGCGGGCACGTTTCACGACATGGACGGCGTGCCTCACTTTGCGGATGAGGACGTGGCTTAGGGTCGGTTGCATGACCCCCTCAATACGAATGCCGTCAGCTAGCGGGTGTGTACCGGTGATCTCCAACTCGGATACCATCGGCATGCGTTCTCGTTCCCAAATGCTCGGTTGGAAAGATGTCGGATCGGCACTCTTGTCGTGGGTCCCGAGAAAGTGAATGGCCGGGCCTTCGCCAGCCATGATAAGTTTGGCCGTTCCCCCATCGCCTCGGAATCCAACCCGTCCCACTTTACTCAATTCAACCTTGATCGGTTTCGTGATGCGATAGTCACCTCTGGGAAATTCGATCAGACCTCCGGCCACTTCGATCGCATGCTGAATCGCATCCGAATCATCGTAGATCCCATCCCCCATCGCTCCAAAATCACGCACGTTGCTCATATCGAATCTCCTCTCGACGTTCTACGACTTTCACTTTTGTCGATTTGCAGCGGCGTTACCCAGTGGCCAAGGTTTCACGCCGACCCGGTCGGCCCAGGTTTGCCATTGCACGGACATAGCTTTCACACGGTCCGGGTTTTTGGAAGCAACGTTGTCCCGTTCCGTTCGATCGGTGGCGATGTTGTACAGTTCCCAGCCGTCGGGATGTTTCGCAACCAGTTTCCAATCGCCATCGCGAATGGCTCGATTCCCCTCGTGTTCCCAAAAAATGGGTTGCGATCGATTGAGCGGCAGGCCAGAAAACGCCGGTGCTAGGCTCACGCCTTCCATCGGTTGAATCGATTCACCTTGATACTTTTTCGGATACGAGGCTTGTGCGAGACTCACACAAGTCGCCATCAAATCGATCAGATGGGCAGGTTGCGATTCTAAAACATTGTGCCTTGAAACTGGTATGCCAGCGGGCCAATGAGCGACTAACGGCGTGCTGATGCCGCCTTCATGAACCCAATGTTTAAACTCGCGAAAAGGGGTGTTGCTGACGTTTGCCCAAGCTTGGCCATAGCCGTGATAAGTATCCGCAGCACCCGGCAATACACCCATTCCCTGCCGCACCGGAAAACCGTCCCGCGTTTGCTTTGGAATCATATCGGGTTGCAAGTAATCGGCAGCCAATGGCGGTAGCGACGGTTCCGCAGCGCGTTGACGCGAGCTATTGGACTGGGCTCCGCGTCCCATGAGTTCCGCACAACCGCCGTTGTCCTGGAAAAACAGAATCAGCGTATTGTCAAGTTGCTTCGTGCGTTCCAATTCCGCTACCAGCCGACCGACACCTTGGTCTAGCGAATCGATCATCGCGGCAAACACCTCCATGCACCGCAGTTCAAACTCGCGATCCGCAACTTCGCCCCAAGCTCCGCCGCGCTGTGGCGAAAGCTCGCTTTTCGGATCCACCATTCCCATCGACTTCAATCGATCGAGCCTTGCCGCTCGAATGCTGTCGTAGCCCGCGTCGTACTTGCCTTTGTACTTTGCAATGTCCGTTTCCTTGGCATGCATTGGCCAGTGTGGGGCTGTGTAAGCCATATACATAAAGAAGGGATTGATATTGTGGTCGCGCGCATGTTCGCTGACGAATCTCGTAGCGTGGTCCGCAATGGCATCGGTGTAGTAAAACTGCTTGGGCTTGTATTCCGAATCGGCGAATGGTGCAATCAGCGTGTTGTCGCGAACCAAGGAGTTGGGATCGAAGAAGCTGCCGGCACCATGAATCGTTCCGTAGAACCGGTCAAAGCCGCGTTGCAATGGCCAATTACTTCTCGCTTCATCCGTCTTTGGGTCATCCGTCTTTGGGTTCGTTTTCTTGGTGACGTGCCACTTGCCAGCCATATAAGTGCGATAGCCACTGGACTTCAGAACCTCAGCGATCGTGACGCAGCGACGATTGAGGTCACCTCGATAAGCATCCGAACCACGATCTTCCATCATATGACCGATCCCAGCTTGGTGGGCATAGAGCCCAGTCAGCAAGGATGCACGGGTGGGGCAGCAACGAGCGGTGTTATAAAACTGCGTAAATCGAACGCCGCGTTTGGCTAAAGCATCAATGTTGGGGGTCGAAATCTCACTTCCAAAGCACCCCAGATCGGACCATCCCATGTCATCGGACATGATGAGAATGATATTCGGCCTTGCCGCATAAGCGAATGGGCTGAACAAGAAAAAACAAAGGAGGAATCTAACGCGACTCACACGCCGGTGGTTCATTTGACAACTCCCGGTACCGCGGTTTCGCTTGCCGACGCTACGGCTTCCGCGACGGTCTTGGATCCGATCGATTGAAAGTCGTCGAAGGGGCCGTCGGCGCTGGTTTTCGGCCATGTGGCTGGGTCGGCAAATTGGCCTTCGTCGCGGTATTGTTTTTGCAATCGAGCGATCTCGGTTTTCAATTCTGCGAATTTGGCTGCGACCTCCGGTTTCCTCGCGCTCTCTGGCAGATGAAGTAGGTTGTACTGCTCGGTAGGATCCTTAATGATATCAAACATCTCATAAGCGCCTTGTTTCCAGTAATGGATCAGCTTGTGTGTCGCAGTGCGTACACCGTAGTGTGCGACCGTGTTGTGATGACCAGGGTCGTGATAGTATCGATAGTACACCGAGTTTCGCCAGTCAGTGGGCGACTCTCCACGAAGCAACGGCGCGATCGAACGGCCCTGCATCGAACTGGGGATTTGCAATCCAGCTAGATCAAGAAAGGTAGGTGCGAGGTCGATGTTGGAAACGAATTGCGTTGGGACACTGCCTGCTTGGATACCAGGGCCGCGTGCGAGCAATGGAACTTTAAGGCCGGGCTCATACATAAACCGTTTGTCGTAGAGTCCCAAGTCACCGAGATACCAGCCGTTGTCAGCCGAGTAAATGACAATCGTGTTCTTTGCTAAATTCGTCTGATCAAGGTAATCGAGAACCTTGCCAACACCGTCATCGACCCCTTGCACGCAGGCGAGGTAGTCCTGCATGTAACGCTGATACTTCCACTTCACCAGTTCTTTGCCAACAAGTAGTTTGCTATCAACCGACAACTCCATCGGTTTCTCGTTGAACCACTTATTGAGCGCGGGACCCTTCAGGTCGGTCGGCGGTACGAGCTTGAGATCGCGACGAGTGAGATCGCGGGCAACCGTTTGTTGGTTGATCGGCAAAGCAGTTGGGCGAGTGGCGTAGTCGTCCCAAAGCGTGTCCGGCTCTGGGATCGCTTGATCTTTGAAGCGAGCTTTATTCCTTTCGTCAGGCTCCCAAGCACGGTGCGGGGCTTTTTGATGCAGCATTAGAAAGAACGGCTTGCCCTTCGGTCGAGTCTTGAGAAACTCGATCCCCAGGTCCGTTGTGATATCCGTGCAGTGGCCTTCGATAGTAAATTTGCGGCCGGAGACCAAAAAGGTCGGATTCCAGTAATTTCCTTGTCCCGGTAGCACGATCCAACGATCAAAACCGGTGGGGTTTGAACCAAGGTGCCACTTGCCAATCATGCCCGTATGATAACCGCCAGACTGCAAATGTTTGGCAACATGGTCTTGGGCGCCGTCAAAACGATTGAAGACCGGCACGCCATTGAGGTGCGAATACTGTCCGGTCAAGAGAGTCGCTCGGCTCGGCGTGCAAATCGAGTTCGTAACGAACGAGTTTGCAAAGCGTGCACCCTCCTTTGCAAGTCGATCGATGTTCGGCGTTTGGTTCACCTTCGAACCATACGCGGAGATTGCATGTTGTGCGTGATCGTCGGAAAAAACAAACAGGATGTTAGGTTGTTCGGCCCGGAGGTTGGACAATGCTAACGTCTCAAGTAGACATACGAAGACTGACAGGAAGCGTTTCATGGAAATTCGATGAGTTTGGGATTCGTGAATGGCGGTTGATTGATAGTTATAGCAATTCTGCGGGGTGGAGGAGTGGAGGAGTGGAGGAGTGGAGGAGTGGAGGAGTGGAGTGGAGGAGTGGAGGAGTGGAGTGGAGTGGAGTGGAGTTGGGGTTGGGGAGGGACAGACTCCTAACGAGGCGCGGCTTTGGTTCGGCAGGAGCCTCTCCCTCCCTAACCATGGATTTACAGAGTAAAATCAGTTGCTCCAACTTCGTCACACATTTGGTTCCTTTCTAAAAATGCAATCCGAACAAAACCCATTTCCAAAGCTATTCTTGATACGGCACGGTGCCACGGACTGGAGCGAATCACGTCAACATACAGGAATTACCGATAAGGAACTCAATTCAAAAGGGGAAAAATCCGCGAGCCAGTTAAAAGTACGACTTGCTCGCGAAAAAATTGACTTGGTCTTTACAAGCCCACTCGTTAGGGCAAAACGTACGTGCGAACTCACTGGGTTCCTCGGACATGTCAAGGTCGCACTTGAACTCGTGGAATGGAACTATGGAATCTACGAAGGGCTAACGACGATCGAGATCCAAAAGAAGCGACCTGACTGGAACCTATTTCGGGATGGTG
This sequence comes from Pirellula sp., assembly GCA_031427235.1. Taxonomy (GTDB): domain Bacteria; phylum Planctomycetota; class Planctomycetia; order Pirellulales; family Pirellulaceae; genus JBKCUI01. Next base: position 13,042 of record JANPNA010000171.1, on the reverse strand, counting down.
CTCCGAACGGGGAGACACCTGAACAAGTTGCCGCTCGAGCAGACAGATTCTTAGATTCTGTTCGCCAGCTCGATTGTAACATCGCTGCATTCTCCAGCGGTCACATAATTCGCATGATCGCCGTTCGCTGGCTCAAGCTAAACCCGGATGCGGCAAGGTGCTTTCTGAGTTCCACAGCGAGCCTCAGCGTCTTGGGTTATGAACACGATCTGAATGAACCGACTGTATTGCTGTGGAATGAAGTGCAACCACCGGAGTAGCGACGAACGCTAGTGCTTTGTGACAGCTTGATTTTAAGGTAGTGGATCTTGTTAAAGATCCGGCAGGATTCGGATCTTGTTAAAGATCCGGCAGGATTCGGATCTTGTTAAAGATCCGGCAGGATTCGGATCTTTAACAAGATCCGCTACGGCCACCCCGGATTCATTGTTGTAACAAAGCACGGGGCATTAATTACGAAAAGCCGACGGCTTATTTTTTCTTGAGTTCACGGCATTGTGGCCGCTCGACTAGCGAAAAAATAATTACTTCTTCTCCAGTCAACGTACTGATGTCGTGATGCAAACTGAGGGACTTCACACCTGTGATGTCGCGCACCAATTCTTCAAGCGCGGGCCTTGCAATTTCGATGAGTTGCGATCGAACTTGCTTTAAGAGATCGCGGCCTTTGTCCACAGGCATCGTTTTAACAAGGTGTTGTTCCGCAGCGGTTAAGACTCCCTGAAGACGAACCACCAGCAGGTCCTCAATCAGGTGCGCGTGAATGTCTTTTGGCCCTCTTCCCATGTATTCCTGTTCAAACCGGGAAATACATTGGCAGATAGAAGCTTCCATCTCGCCTTGTGTTTTCAAAAGTTCGCTAATCGATTCGTCCTTCCGGAATGGCACTCCTAAACCCTCGCATGAATTCAGATAGTAACCTTTTTCGTGTTGTCAGACAATCTGAAGGCGGGAATCGATGCGAAGTGATACAAAATAGTCAAGAAAGGCTGAAAAGTGTCCTCGGACAATCACTATGGCTGCCATCGCTCTTGAACCATGAAGCTATCCTAAGATGGAAGCGATTGTTCAATCGGTCGCTTCCAAGCGGACTTTAGCGAGACCATCTGATCGGCACTCCATTGTTGGTTTCTTCAATTCCGACCCGACGAAGCACCTCCTCCTTCGAATACGGAGGCCGCATCTCAAAGGTCGGACGCAACGGACAAAGACGGTACTCCAAAGTACTCCATACTAATTTGACTCAGTACAGAGGTGTTTGGGACTAACAGCGATATTTTTTTATTGATTCTCGATCAAGCGATAAAGCCTTCGGGCCGCGACTTCCCACTCGCCGGAATTGGCTTGCTCGCAGCACTTGGCCAATTCGGTCATCGCGTGGGGACTCAGTTTGCCGTTGCTGGTGTGCTTGTCCAACTAGTTTTTGCATGCCAAGACACGTTTTTCGTCATGCGAATTGATGGCAGTGAATAGTGCGTCAATGGTCTTTATCGCTTCTTCGCTGGCCTCCAATTGGGGCGTTCGCATCCACGTCATCCATCCCACAACCAATGCGAGAACGACGGTTCCAGCTAAAAAACCATACCAACGAGATGGGCTAACTTGCTTTCTGTTACTCTGTGCCATTCACGACCTCCCCGCCATTACGTGTCGAAAGAGCACCCCAGACAGTCGGATCAATAAAGGCTGACGCGAACCGAACCGATCCATCTCCCATCGCGATCAAACAACCTGGTCCATGCTCGCCCCACATCTCGTCGGTGTGTCCGAAAGGATTGTTCGGAGCATGAATAATGACCTCCGGATGATCGTGTGTGTCAGGCCCGCTATGAACTCCGACGAGGCAACCTCCACCGTTATTCTCCGATTGCCAATGACGCAGATTTAATCTTGGCGGAGTAACGGCAGACGGGACAACTCCTACCCACGTTTTGTTGCTGAGGATAGAACTAGGTTCGCCAAGGAAAATAGTGTTTGTCAATCCGTCTGTAATGCGTTTGAGCGGCATCCGAGAATTTGGAAAAGTTCGGCGAGATCTCTTAGTCGGCATTCGCCCTTGTTTTGCGAAATCAACTCAACCGCTTCCGCGTTACTTTGAAACCAATTCAAGTTGCTCTTGAGGCTCTTTCCAATCGGGGGCGATTTCAATTGCCTTTTCAAATTCCAGGATTGCTTTTGCCTGCTGATTGGCCTCCAGCAGAGACAATCCATATTGAAAGTGGATGTTGGCTGCGCGAGCTCCCTTTGAAAGTACTTTTTCATACAACGCCATCGCCTCTCTATGGTTTCCCAAGCCAGCTTGGGCCTGCGCTAAGTAAAAGAGCGTTTGTGCGTCTTCGGAATAGAGCCGATTCGATTCCTCAAACGATTCGACTGCAAATTGAAACTCCTTTAGCCGAAGATGAACGAGACCCAACGCATAATAAGCTCCAGCACTCTTTGGGTCATAAAGCACTGCCATGAGCAAATATGCCTTGGCCGGCTCGAGGTTTCCGGTTTCAGCAAGCAGTTGCCCGAAAGGGAGATAAGCTCGAGGGTAGTCAACGCCATCGGCAAAGAGTTGATCGTACTCCTCGAGCGCCTCCTCGCTTCGGCCCAAATTGCCCAGACATCTAGCCAAAATGAACCGACTCTCAAGATCCTTCGGAAGTATCTCTAAAACGTCTCTCGCACGAGGAACCGCCTCCTCGAATTTCCCAGCCCAATGAAGAACTTTTGCCAAATTGCGGAGAGCAATGGCCTGCGCCTCCTGATCGATCTGACCGAGAACCTTTTCTTCCACAGCGGAAAAATCGTCGGCCAAGACCATGTTGATGACTCGTTTGCCTTGGATGATCGCACTGGCTTGCAACTCTTCAATGATCCATATGGCCAATCTACGATTCACATCAATGGTCGGATGTACGTGATCGAGAAAGTACTCTTCTCCCAGGATGGAATGTCCGTATTCTATGTCGCACAACTGGCGAAGTTTCTGCTCAAAGTCGACTATCGGTATCTGCAACTCGCGGGCAACCCGTTGGATAGCTCTTTTGATTTCGTCAACCGCACGCAAGGGACAAACGTCTTCATTCAGGGCCCGAGAAAAGGCAAGCTGCGCATCTGCGTAGCGATCGGTTGCAAAATAGGTTTGCCCTAGTCGATAATGATAGTCGGCATAATTCGGATCCTTCTTGGTCAACGCTTCCAGTACTAGCTGTAACTTCATTGCGTTCTGGCTGACAGCATCGCTTTCTGCCTGCTGAACCTGAGCCAGCCTACGTTCTTGGTCCGTCGGTGCCAGGTTGCGATCATGCTCACTCTTGAACGGCGAACAATTTTTTTCGTTAGCGGCCGGTGTAATGAATACGATTTTTGCACCAGCGCGTCGTGCGATCGCAACCATGCGTCTCAAGTTTGCTTCATAATGATGAAGCACTTTGGCTCGCCAATCGCCATCGCGATGGTAATCGACCGGGCCGACGGTGTGATTGAGAATCTCGTCCACTTCTCCCTGTAAGACCTCCACCTTGGACTTGGTGGAATCGCTAGGCGCAGGAGCAGCGGTGGTGGCCATACTTCGAACTCGCTTAATCATATTGTCTGTCAACGCCCAAGTGCGCGTGCGAGCCAACATCGTTCGTGAATTAAGATTGAGAGTCGAGGTTTCAAACATGTTCTGATAGGTGCGACGTTCCAAAAACTCGTTGTGAACGGAATAGACTACGAAGAGATCCGGCTCGTATTGTGCCAACTCTTCCATCAGAGTAGCGACCCGATAGCTCGCATAGCTGATCCCACCTGCGTTGATCACTTCCCATTTGTGGGAAGAATCAACGACTGGAAGAAACTCTCGCATCCATCCTGGAAACGAGGTGGAATCCAAATAGGGATGGCCATACGTTGTTGATCCACCCATACAAAAAACTCGCTTGGTTCCTTTGCTTTTGCTCTTCGGAAAAGACTGTGCATTGAACCAATGACGTTTGTTTTGGGCGGTGGCGAGAATCTGCTCGCCCTGTTCGTTGGTCGACAATTCCATCAATGGCAAAAGCCCTGAAAATCCGACGAACGGATCTTCGGTGTTTGTCTGCGGTGCAACTCCTACCAACGTCAGTACGCACTCAAGCACTGCGAAAAACAACATGGTCGTCAGCGCAGAAAAGAGGATCTTCTTGCGAAACGACACGTTGGATTTTTTCCGATTTCCAGCCGGCATTTTCATCTCTTAGCCTAAAGTTGGTGGGGCAAACGGGACGCAAAGGCGAATTGCTTAACTGGTGGATCGGCTTCAGCGGATCTCGCATGGTTGGGCAGGAACCTCACCTCCCAAACGATGAACTTTGGCGAGGAGCGAATGGAAATCACAACCACTACTTTTTCAGGGGTGGCCTCGCTTCTCCAAAGCATGTTTGTATACTTGAAAACGTATGGTTTATGGTCGGCGCTCGATGAATTGAATATCGATTGTTCCAAAAAGAGGCGGAATTGTCCATGAAATCGCTTTTTCCATTGCTGGCGTTCATGCTGAGTCTAACATCCACCTTGGGTGTATCGCACGCAGAATCGCCAGATAGCTACGGTGCCCCCGAGGCTGGTCGGGTCTCGATCGTTCGCGATTCGTTTGGGGTGCCACACATCATCGCTCGCGACAATCGCAGCCTGTTTTTTGGCGTTGGATACGCCCAAGCAGAAGATCAGTTGGAAAACCTTGCCATGAACTACCTGCGCAGCCAAGGTCGAGCGGCCGAACAAGCAGGGATTTCCGAGTTGCAGACGGACGTTTTGATTCAGGCGTTGCAGATCCCTCAGTGCGCGCGTGAGCTATTCGCAAAGTTGGAACCCGAAATCAAAACGCAATGGGAAGGCTTCGCGGCTGGCGTAAATCGTTATATTTTTCAAAAAAGACAACAAATTCCTGAATGGATCAAGCCCGTTGAGCCGCACGAAGTCATCGCATTTGCGATGTACATCGATACCATGTTTGCACTTAGTCATTGCCGCAACGATTTGATCGCTGGCGGAATCAAACTGTCTCAAAACCTTCCGGCAGCGAACCTGGGTGCTGAGTTCGGATCCAATCAGTTTGCGGTTTCACCGACTCGATCCGCCTCGGGCGCTTGCATGCTATCAATGGATCCACATCTGCGATTAAGCAGCTTTTTTCGTTGGTACGAAATGCATCTCGTCGGCCCCGAAATCAATGCGATGGGAGCGTGTTTTCTCGGAAGTCCCTATGTTTCGATGGGACGCACAGAACAGACTGCTTGGTGCATGACGGTCAACGGTCCTGACCTGGGCGATGTGTTTACGTTTTCAGTCAACCCAGAGGATCCCACTCAATACAAAGGGATCAACGGTTGGGAAAAGTTCGACATGGCCCTGAACAAAATCAAGGTCAAACGAGAAAGTGGATTTGACGAACGCGCGATTCCGTCGCTTCGGACCGAGGTCGGACCGGTTGTCGCTGTGAAAGACGGGATTGCCTATGTATTCGCATTGCCGATCTCGAATGATACGAGCCGCGCTGACCAGTTGTACAACATGATGCGAGCGACAACGATGGCCGAGTTTCGCAACTCGATCAAACACCTTGGGCTGGTGATGTTCAATATTTTGTATGCGGACAAACACGGAGATGTTTTCTACATCAGCAATGGACGAGTTCCCAAACGGGACACGCGCATTTCATCAAACCAACTTCGTCCAGGCGATCAAGCGTGGGCGCGTTGGCAAGGCTTTCACCCGCTGGAGGACTTGCCCCAGGTAGCTAACCCATCGGCTGGCTACCTTGTCAATACGAATAGCGGACCGCATAACGTGACTCCTGACGGGGCTCCTAATCTAAAAGACTTTCCGCTTTACATGAACGACCATCAAGCCAACAGTCGACTGCGACGACTTGATCATCTCATTCGCAATGACCAATCGTTGACGTTTGAGGAGATGAAAACCTATGCAACCGATACAATGGTGGAGGTGGACGACGAGTACATTGCTCGGATTTACACGGCCGACGGTTCGAGTGTAGGAGAGGATAAGGAATTACTCCAGAATTCAATTGCTATCCTAATGAAATGGGATAGGCGAACGGATTTGGAATCCCGAGGTGCCGTTCTTTTTCACTATCTCGCCAAAGACAGTGCGTTCAATGCTGCGATAAACGGACAGGACCCAGCGGTCATTGCAATGGGTGTCGTAAAAGTCGCCAAACAAGTTCAACAGCAGTTTGGCTCGATCGATGTCCCATGGAAAGAATTCAGCCGCATTCGCCGTGGCGACATCGAAATTGGCGTCGCTGGATCCGGCGGGATCGGCAGCAAGGCTGGCCCTGCTCTGTGTCCCACCAACGGCGAGATCCGGGAAGGGAAACGGTACTGTTCTGGCGGATCAAGCTATGGCATGATTGTCGATTTTTCGGGTAAGACGAACGCGATCAGTTGTTTGCCGTTTGGGGTCTCTGAGGATCCAAGCTCTCCTTATTTCGCAAACATGCTTCCCTTGTACGCCAATCGTCAATTCAAGCCTGCATGGTTTTTTCCAGATGAAATTAAAGCAAACGCTCGGAGCGAATTAACGTTGTCCACTTTGGAATAGATAAGAACATAATTGGTCAAATTCCATTCGTTGACGCAAGAATCCTCTCCCTAGGTCATGACATTCCGAATATGCAAAGTACTATTCCTGTCCTTAACTTAGCAGTCCTCTTGGTAATTGCTATTTTACCCAAGTGCATGTTGGCTGCCGACCAGCCGAATATTCTTTGGGTTACCAGCGAAGACCACGGTCCCGAGATGGGATGTTACGGCGACAAACTCGCACGGACTCCAAATGTAGACGCGCTCGCTGCAAAGGGGATGATGTTTAAGCACGCTTGGTCCGTTGCCCCAGTCTGTGCGCCCGCCCGTACCGCAATCATCTCTGGCATGTACCCATCCAGTAGCGGTGGCCTGCACATGCGTTCCATGGTTTCGATGCCAGCCGGAACCAAAATGTACCCGCAGTATTTGCGAGAGGCAGGTTTTTACTGCACCAACAACAGCAAAACCGACTACAACCTGCGCGAGCCCGGAAAGGTCTGGGACGATTCTTCCAACAAGGCCCACTGGAAGAATCGTGCCGCTGGTCAACCTTTTTTTGCCATTTTTAATTCGACCAAAAGTCATGAAAGCCAGATTCGAACCCGCCCGCACAATCAGATCTCGGATCCTGCCGAAGTACGTGTGCCTGCCTATCATCCTGACACACCAGAAGTTCGCGAAGACTGGGCACAGTATTATGACAAGGTGAGCGAAGCAGATGCGGATGCAGGTCGCCACCTAAAGGAAATTGCCGATGCAGGACTAGCCGACGACACGATCGTCTTTTATTACGGTGATCATGGCAGCGGAATGCCTCGCAGCAAGCGTTGGCCATCGAACTCCGGCCTACACGTGCCCATGGTGGTTTACTTCCCCAAGAAATGGGAGCACTTAGCACCCAAAGAGTACAAAGCGGGTAGTTCGTCCGATCGACTTGTGAGCTTCGTGGATCTTGCTCCTACGGTCCTTAGTTTGGTCGGCCTTAAGCCGCCAGAATGGATGCAGGGGTACGCTTTCGCTGGTCCGCATCAGAGCCAACCACAACCGTTTATTTATGGCCAGCGTGGCCGCATGGACGAGCGCATGGATATGGTCCGCAGTGTCACGGATGGACGTTATGTCTACCTAAGAAACTACATGCCGCATGTTTCACAAGCTCAGCGTGTCGCTTATCAATTCGAGACGCCTACGACTCGCGTTTGGAATGAACTCTTTGTCGCCGGTAAGACGAATGCCGTACAATCGATTTTTTGGCAAGTGCCAAAGGCGGTTGAGGAACTATACGACCTCACGTCCGACCGCGATGAAATTCAAAACTTGGCTCAATCACCCGAGCACGTAAGCATTTTAGAAAATATGCGTGGCGCTCAGCGCGAACATGTTTTGAAGATCCGCGATATTTGCTTTCTGCCAGAACCGGAAATTCACACTCGTTCCGAAGGCTCAACACCCTACGATACCGCCCGCGACTTGGCCAAGATTCCGTTAGAGCGAATCGTTTCGGCGGCTGAACTCAGCTCTCGTTCTAATCCTGCCGATACGAAAGAACTCATTGCCTTGCTCAACGACAAGGACAGCGCGGTTCGCTACTGGGGCGCACTTGGGCTGTTGATACGAGGGGCTGATACCGTCTCATCCAACAACGTAGCCTTGCAAGCGTTGTTGTCGGATGAATCGCCGAGCGTTCGAATTGTGGCTGCACAAGCACTTGGTTTGTACAGTGAAGGAGCCTCGCGGGCGTCGGCCCTCAAGACACTTGGCACCCTCGCGTCACCTGAGGCTAACGGAGTTCTGACCGCGATGCCTGCGCTTGCCGCCATCGAAGCTCTAGGTGACGTGGCTAAGCCTCTGCATGAAGAAATTGCCGCGATCAACCCAAAAGGGCCTTCGCCCGATGATCGCTATGATAGTTACGTCCCTCGTTTGATCGCGAACATTGTGCCGGAAGTCACCGAAAAACCAGCCAAGAAGAGAGCCAAAGCCGAACAACTCCAGGCCGCGACGCAACCAAACATTGTCATTTTCTTAGCGGACGATGCAGGCTGGGGGGATTACAGCCATTCGGGGAATACCCAGATTCGCACACCCAATATCGACTCCATCGCTCAAGGCGGTGTATCGCTCGATCGCTTTTACGTCTGCCCAGTCTGTGCTCCTACTCGGGCCGAGTTCCTGACTGGTCGATATCATCCGCGCGGCGGGGTTCGAGGCGTCTCCACTGGACTGGAACGACTGGACTTAGACGAAAAGACCATCGCGGACGCATTCAAGGCAGCGGGTTACGCCACGGGCGCGTTTGGCAAATGGCACAATGGCAGTCAATGGCCTTACCATCCGATGGCACGCGGCTTTGATGAATACTTTGGCCACACTTCAGGCCACTGGGGTGAGTACTTCGATGCGCCACTTGAGGAAAATGGGCGGATGATTCGCACTTCAGGCTATATCGTCGATGTCTGCACAGATCGCGCACTTGGCTTCATCGAAAAGAACAAAGACAAACCGTTCCTGTGCTATGTGCCTTTCACCACACCCCACTCGCCCTGGGCGGCACCCGCTCAAGACTGGCAACGATTCAAAGACAAGCCCATCACGCAAACAGCAACGGATCCAAGCAAAGAAGTCGTTGATGAAACTCGGTGTGCGCTTGCCATGCTGGAGAATCAAGACATGAATGTGGGACGTGTGCTGGCGAAGTTGAAAGAGCACAAGCTCGACGAGAACACGTTGGTACTCTATTTCTCCGATAACGGCCCGAACTCCATGCGTTGGACCGGCGGTATGAAAGGCAAGAAAGGAACCACGGACGAAGGTGGAGTACGCTCGGTGTGCTACCTTCGCTGGCCAGCGAAAATCCCAGCAGGCCATACGGTCACACAGATTGCAGGTGCCATCGACTTGCTACCAACACTTACGGCATTAACCGGTGTGAAGCGCGTAGGGGACAAGCCGCTGGATGGTCTCGACCTAAGCCCGTTGATGCTCAAACAATCCGTTCCGTGGCCTGACCGCATGATCTTCTCCACCTGGGGAGGCAATGTAAGTGTGCGTACCCAGACGCATCGCCTGGATAACGCGGGGAAGTTGTATGACATGCTCGCCGATCCGGGACAAACCAAATCGATTAACGACAGGGATACAGTCCGAGCTTCTAAACTGACTGAATCGGTCAAAGCTTGGCGTGAAGAAATGCTTCGTGCAGGTGACGCCACAAGACCCAAAGCTCAAGCGGGAGCGGGAAAGAAAAATCTTTTGGGCGGCAATGCCGTTGATCCCCGCCCTATCCCGGTCGGATACCGGGAGTTTCCTATCACGATGTTACCAGCTCGCGATGGCGAGCCACTAGGAAGTGTGAAACGGAGCAGTGGTGCCCCGAACTGCTCGTATTTTGTGAACTGGACGAAGAAGGAGGACAGCATGGTATGGTTGCTCGATGTCCATGCAACCGGTCGCTATGAAGTCACGATCGACTACACTTGCAAAGTGCCAGATGCTGGCTCAACGGTTGAGGTTTCCTTTCAAGACGTCCGATTGACTGGCAAAGTCGAACCTGGCTGGGATCCGCCACTTTACACAAATCAAGACACGCTTCCGCGACCAGATGGCGAGAGTCAGATGAAGGATTTCCATACGCTGAAGCTTGGCGAAATCGCCTTGCTTTCTGGCCAAGGGCAATTCACCCTGCGGGCTCTCGACATCCCAGGTCAATCGGTTATGGATGTGAGACGTGTTACAATAACTTTGGTGCCTTAGGAGGTGTGCACACTCTTGGCCATCGCTATCGTTCTGTCAATCCTCGTGGCATTGGAATTACGGCACATCATCCCGCCAGTCTTTTTCTTCGGGTCAGAGCTCTGCGATCTTGACGTTGCGGTACTCGCATTTCATCTCTACCCCGCCATGGATTTGTAGGCCGAGCGGTGCCGCGCCGGAGAACTTTGGATCGGTGTATTCAGAAGCCTTCTCGCCGTTGATCCAGCAAGTGAAAGTATCCCCTTTGGCTTGAATTCGAAAGGTGTTCCATTCCCCTTCGGGTTTCATTAGTTTTTTTGCCTCCTTGGCCTGACCGGCCTCGGGGTAGGCGGGCTTGCCACCGGTGTAGAACGAGCCTGTCATATCCACGCGCAGACTGCCGGACACGCCCAACTGTAGTTGGATCTTCGGCTGCCGCATCTCGATGCCTGTGTCGACGCCCCGATCCGTCCCTGCCTTCCAGCGCACATCGAACTCGAGCACAAAGTCGCCGTAGGACTTTTCCGTCCACAGGTAATGTCCCTTTTTCTCTGCGTTGTTCTCGCCGATGAGCACCTCGTTTTCGATGCGCCAGAACTCAGAGGCACCCTCGGCTTTGAAGTTAGACAAGTCTTTGCCGTTAAAGAGTGGTCGTAGCTTGGGCTCGTCCGCCGTGCCAGCGAGCGTGGCTGCAAACCCGAGTGAAAGGGCAAGGACGAGGCGATAAAATGAGCAGCATGGATTCATTGGATTGTTCTCACTAATTCGGTGGGAGAGGCAGGCTCTAGCTTGTATTCGTGCGTAAAACACAGTCTCGATTCTAAACAAAGGCAAGCAGCCCGTGTTACTGACAAGTTACTTCAATTTGCCCTGCATTTGAAACAACCACGTTAACGCAGTGTTCATCAACCGCTCACCAGCACCGACTTCGGCTGGTGCAACTTGGTTGTCCGCACCATAGCCTCCCTCGGCCGCAGCTTCAATGGTCGGAAAATACTGGTGATAACCATTGCAATAACCAAAGAAAAACAATTGCCCAGTCCGTGCCCGCTCGCGTAACCGCATGGCATGCTGGCAAAAGAATTCGCCAGAGGCCCCAACGAGCGCGATGTCTCCATTAAGCAGTGCGACAGTCAGTCGTGGGCGAACTCCATCGGCGTATTCCTCTATGAAATTTGCGACCAATTCAGGAAAGAACGCAACCGAGTAAGCCACACGGACCAATGGATTGTTCAAGTCGGTCCGCGAATCGAACCGAAACCGGTCTTCTTTTACTTCCAGCGATGGCTTGTCCGCGATCACGGGTTTAAGCGATGAAGCGAGCTTCATAACTTCGCGACCAAGTGCTTGGCCGAACGCCACATGGTCCCCATGTGCGCCCTTGTTAATAGAAATGTCTCCAGAAGCTCCCTGCATGAATATGGCCGTACCGCCAAATTCCTTTTCCACGGTCCGCTTCATCGCACCAACATAATCGGCTGAGAATTCAAGCGTCTTTGCCGAAATGCTCGTGGGGTGCCCGGTGAAGTTCACAAGGATGGCAATCGGCTTGTCCGTAGCCGCGTCATCGAACCGCAAGACCGCAAGGGTGCGATCGACGGGTGGAGGCTGTAGCTTGGTGTGTCGGTTGCGATTGAATCCGTCGATGTCACTCGCTCCGGCCGCGAGTTTCACCGGTACAATCGATTTGTCTGCCTCGACGATGGCCGCCACGATGCCATCCTCCATTTGCTGGTAGTAGCGAATAGCCGCGTCGAATCGACCCTTTCCTTTTCCCTTTTCGTCGCTGAGCTCAAGGACTGGACCGTGGTGCGTATGAGAACCGGCGATGAACGAATGCTCGATGCCCGCTTCAGACTTGATGCGATCGCGGATCCGTTGAAGTGATTTTTCTGATGGTGATCGGCCCAAATCGAGACCAACGATGGCTAGCTTGCGACTGCCCACCTGGACGACGACAGCCGCCGCTTGGAGCGGATCGAGCGTACCGTGGCTGAGTTCGGCATGCCTTTCGCCGTAGCCCCACATCGGAACCGGTTCCTGCGGTGTGATGTCTCGTTTGGCTGCCCCAGCTTTGAGGACAGGATCTGCCGCGACACACCAAATCGCGAGAAAACAAGAGAGTGGAAGCGAGCCTAGGAGTGGTAGTTTGAATGTCATGGTCGGGAGTGGAGAATGGAGAGGATCCGGGAGGGGTGAGGCTCCTGCCGAACCAATGTGGCGCAGCTCAGCCTCTAGTTATACCCTTCAGGTCTTGCCCCGTCTTCTGGCCAAAGGCCAAATGCCCCCGAGTTCTACTCGGGGGATGTTTACCATAACTCTAGAGAAAAGGTCAGAACCCTCGGCGTAAAGCCGACGGCATGCCAATGCCCCCGAGGTCAACTCGGGGGATACTTACCATACCTCTAGAACAGAAGGTCAGCACCCTCGCCGTAAAGCCGACGGCATGCCAATGCCCCCGAGTTCAACTCGGGGGATACTTACAATACCTATAGGACAGAGGTCCAGCACCAACGGCGTAAGACCGAGGGCGTGCCAATGCCACCGAGTTAAACTCGGGGTATGGTTACCATACCTCTAGAGCTTATGGTCAGAACCCTCGGCATAAAGCCGACGGAATGGCAATGCCCCCGAGTTCAACTCGGGGGATGGTTACCATACCTCTAGAGCGGATGGTCAGAACCCTCGGCATAAAGCCGACGGAATGGCAATGCCCCCGAGTTCAACTCGGGGGATGGTTACCATACCTC
>JANPNA010000170.1:0-30321 GCA_031427235.1 Pirellula sp. | reverse complement strand
CAGCTTTTTTCTTGGCCACGGATACATCCTCCGAAAAGCGAAATTATTAGTCGCCGCACCGATCGAACATCAGAAGCAGTAGATGAACGATCTATGTCTAGCAACCGGTACTTAAAAACCCTTTGTCGAAACTGTTTGGCTGGTGACGTCGTGTCGTGTTCTCGACGAATCGAGTACCCAAACAACCAATCTCTTCAAAGGAACAACATCCACTTCGACTATTTGTATAAAAGTCGAAAGTTAATGCAACATCTTTTCGACAATTTTTCCACATAAATGAAACCGATTTTCCACAACGGCATGTCGGAGATGCGCGCTCTTGCAAGGCTCGTATCGATCGATCAACGCGATTTTTTTCGATCGTCCATGGGTCATTGAGGCATGTTGATTGGTGACCTATTTATGCTCGCAACAGGATCGTTGGAAGGACGAGTTGCATCGCTCTTCATCGTCAATCATGCGCGCAAAACTCTGCGTGTATCAGCATCGCGCAATCGGTGTTGAACGCAAAAAAACCAACAATTTTATTGTCATCACGCAAAGATGCGGGTTGCGATGCCATCTTCGACGACCGTCATTGGAAACAACATGCGACATCGACAACAGCTCTGCAATCAACCCACATTGGAGGATCGCTGAACGTTATGCGATCGCGAAAAATACCGGATTCCTCAGCGCAAAAAAACGCCCGCGAAGAGGACTGCGCAATCGATGTTGATGCGACGAAAAAGGGTCTGCGCAAGGGCGAAAAAATAGTTGGAATTTTTTTCGCGTAATCACCAATTTCGACGTCCATCACCGACTTGGATGGCCTGAATGTTGTTCATCACCATCGATGCAAGGAACAAAGCGTTGAAAGTCATGCCACGTGTGATGCACCAATATGCGACCAAGCTGCCGACGACCGCGCTGAGCGAATGCGCCTCCATCAACCCGCTGTTGCGCCGAATAATCCCGAACAGGTGTTGAGCGATCTGACCACCATCGAGCGGAAAAATCGGTAGAAGATTGATGAGCGCCCACCAGATACTCGAGGTCACCATGAATCGAATCATCGCGTAGACAAGTGGGTTGCGGGGTTGGCTAACTTTCAAAGGCAGATAATCCAACAACCACTCGAATTCGGACACGAAGACGCCGCAGAGAATGGCCACAACACCCACAAAAGCTGCTAACAGCAATTGGAACGCGGGACCAGCGGCTGAAATAAGGATCTGATCCAGGTGGCTTAGCTGTGTTCTCCGCCCATTTCGTCCCCAGAGCATGCCTGCACCTGGGATTGCCAGTCCTCCCATATGGTAAAGCACAATGTCGCAGCGGATGCCAAAATAACGGAACGCTAACGCATGACCTAGCTCGTGCACCAGGATGGAAACGAAGGTGACGGCAACCCAAATCGCTAGCACAACCCCCAAATTCACTTGGATGTTTTGCCGTCCGTACTCCCGTTGGAGCAACATCGCCCAGCTATACCCAAGGGCTGCGCTGACCGCCCAAAACAGCCAAGATACGCGAACAGGAAATCCAAAGATCTGAAAACGCCAGTCGTATTGGCTTGATTGCGGTTCGCCAAGTATCATTTCAACAGTTCCTATCTATTCGGTCCAATGGGACGCTTGCGTGGCGCGAACTTTTTCCATCAAAGCTGGAATAATTTCGCTGGGAACAAACCGATCTAGCGAACGGCCCTGGCCAAGACTGGCGATTTGCTTGATTAATGTGCTCGAAACATGTGCGTAAACCTCATCCGCCATCAAGAAAACCGTTTCGATTTCGGTATCCAATTGGCGATTGGCCATCATCATGGTGAACTCCGCTGCAATGTCGGTGAGCGGCCTAACACCACGCACCATCACTCTGGCTTTCTGGTTTCGCACAAAGTCAACAGCCAACCCATCGAATCTCTCGACCGTAACGTGGGGCAAATGACGGGTCACTCGTTGTAATAATTCAATGCGTTCGTCGGTCGAAAACAGTGACTGCTTTGCCGAGTTGACCCCTACGCCCACCACGAGCGAGGAATAGAGCCTGGCGCTTCGTTCGATTATGTCCAAATGACCAAGCGTCACGGGATCAAACGAGCCAGTGTATACGGCTTTATTGGGGCTAAGTTCTGCTGGCATGGTTCGCATCACCTTAGGAAAACTGGGACAACGTTTCTTGTTTGCTAAAGCTCAAAAAAGAAAAGAGGTAAAAAAAGAACATGACCAGACCAAACAAAACGGCAATGCCGAGTCCCACAACCATCCCAATCTCAATGAACATTCCCAAATCGGGTGCGTTGGCTGGTTGGGCTGGCATCTGCTTCATCGTTTGTTCTTTGATTGGACCAATGGACAGATACCCTAACACGCAGCCGTAGGCAGTTTCCGCAACCTTAAAAATCAACATGAACCCCGAAACGGATCGTATCAGGTTTGCACCAAGCCGTTTTTGTTGGAGTCCCATTACCCCACCCGCAATTTCGCAAACCGATACCGCGAAATTGACCAGTCCAATCAAAATCGTTACCAGCATGGCCCCTGGAAAAATATCCATCGGGTTAAATTGTTTTTCGTCGGCGAACAAGACCATGGCTATTCCCACGATCGACTGAAGGGTCTGAAGCAGACCGAGGGCACCTAACACGATAAAAAAAATGCAAACGACCTTCACGAATCCCCTGAGCTGCATCTTGCCTCCGGGCCTCGACTGGTCCTGAGTCGATACGGGTGTGTAGGGATTGTAAGTCGAGTCTGTGCTCATGACCGGGAAGTCCTGTTTTTGGTGTTGTATTGAATTACAGCCGTAATCAAACGCTGAATGTCGTCTTGGTCATTGTAAGCATGAGTTGCGACTCGCAAACGTCCGTGCCTCACGCTTACCACGATTTCTTCTTGGAGCAAGTAACGGCGGAGTTCATTCGGATCCGCACCTGCTACCTCAAACGTCACGATTCCACTCAGTTCGTTCTCCGATTGGACTGAGCTCTTTGCGCGAAAAACGTTGGCTCCTATGGACTTGAGCCCCTCTTCGATGTTCGCGGCGTTTTCTAACACCGCATCGGCAATGGGGTTGTCGGCTAAATTGCAACCGTGATCCAGTAGCACCTGAAGACTCTCGGCTAGCCCAAGCTGTCCGACATGGTTAGCCGAGCCCCCTTCGTAGCGTGAAGCATCGTTCTTGAGAACCATGTTGGACGTTTGGAACTGGCCAGCCATCTGCAAAGATCCCCATCCCTGCATCAATGGCTCCAGCCGTTCCAGATTCTTTTGGCGAATGAACAGCAAACCAGCTCCCTCCGGTCCCAGCATCCACTTGTGGCCATCGGCGGCCAAGTAGTCGATCGGAATTTCCCGGGTGTTGAGCGAAAAGACCCCCAATCCTTGTATGGCATCGACGAAAAGTTGGGCTCCTGCGTGATGCACCCTTTCGCAAAGCTTTGCCAGATCCATCCGAAAGCCGCTAAAGTACCCGACCCAACTCACCGCAACTAAGCGAGTTGTTCCATCGATCGCGTCGCAGAGGGCATCCAAGGAAACCACCCCAGACTCATCGACAGGAACTCTTCGCACCTCGACCCCTCGGCGTTCAAGAGCCAGCCAAGGTAACAGATTGCTCGAAAACTCGTTGCTCAGCACAACGACGCTTTCGGTGCAGGGGGAGCCACTCCACCTGTACCCTTGCGCAATCATGTTGATTCCGAAGGTTGTATTGGGAATCAAGGCGATTTCACTCGACTGACAATCGAGCAATTTTGCGGCTGAAATTCTCAATCTCGCCGCGCCCGCGGACCACTCTGGCCAGCAGACATCTCCCTGGAAAAGCGATTGGTCGGTCCACCTTTGAATGGCTTGAGCGGTAGGTCGCGGAATAGGGCCGACGGCGGCATGATCGAAATAGGCATACCTCTTAGAGACGGGCATGAGCTCGCGAAGAGTTCGCCTCGCTTGGGATTTTGGCGCGTTTTTGTCAACAAATCCTGTCATGCTGGCCTCAGCGGGTGGCTTTTCGGATAAAAACACAACGTCGGGAACTTGCCCCATGACAGTCGAAAAAGTTCAACTATACTAGCCCTCGGCATGCTGAGTTGTTTTGGCAACCGTTTTCGGATAATAATCCGAGCCTTTCCGAGAGCTGGAACCAATCCGGCGTCAACATGCGTTATTTTTATAGCACGATTTTCCATTACAGCAGCCACCCAGACACTGGGAGCATCCCTGAAGAGCACCGAGGAACTTGATGCCCAGATTGTTGTGTTTAGGCGGTCTTGTAGTCGCTGGCTTAGTATTGCTACTTTTTCTACTCGACTTCATCATGAGTTTGGCGGGGATGGGCGCGCTTTTTCGGTATCCAAGCCTCTTAATGGATATCACGTTCATGGTATGTTCTGCCATACTCGGCTATCTATCGTGGATGTCGCTGAAAGAACTTCGATAACGCGACGGGTCTATTCTCGTCACGCAACTCGTTAAGAAGCCCCCGCATTTCGGCTTCTACGCAAGATTACTATGCGATTCGACCCTGAAGCTTGGTCCTTACTTAGACCATCACTCGGAACCCTGGCCACCATTTTGGTCCGGCCAGCTAGGACCGTGCCTTCCTCCCTAGTTGTAATGTGCCACGGTTTTGGCGCACCCGGCTCCGATCTCGTTGGGCTATTCGAAGAAATCCTCGACTTCCTCCCGGACGATACGCCGAAACCTGCCTTCCTCTTTCCGGAAGCCCCCATCGATCTCGAAGACGAAGGTATGTATGGCGCAAGAGCTTGGTGGCGACTCAACATGGCCCAACTCATGCAGATGTCAGCCACCAACTCCTTCGACAAGATGCGCGATGCCGTGCCGGACGGAATCGATGAAGCTCGCACGAAACTTTGCGAATGTATCGAGCAGTGCCGAACGCAACAGGAATGGCCCAACCTCCCAATCGTCTTGGGCGGATTCTCCCAAGGAGCCATGTTGGCTGTCGACACCGCGATGCGAGGTACGGTCGAACCGGTCGTCGGACTAGTGGTGTTTTCAGGAGCGCTCATTTGCGAAACGCTATGGCGCAAAGCGTTCCTAGCCAAACCCCTGACCGTGCCATTGGTCCAAAGCCACGGCAGGCAAGATCCAATCCTTCCGATTGCAACTGGGCGATGGCTGCAAAAACTGTTGTGCGACGCGGGATGCATCGGCCAACTCGTCGAGTTCAACGGCCAGCACTCCATCCCAAGCGAGGCCTTGGAAGCGACCGCAAAACTCGTAGCGTTCTGCAAGCCAGCGTAATGCAAAAACACGCCGTTGCTATCGAAATATCTGCACTTCGAACAAGCGGATCCAGGATCCCCGCTTCGCCCATTTGATGATACTGTTCGATGGTAAATCGAAGTTTCGGAGGAGCATTCATTGATTCAAGCTCGCAAGCGGCGTGACGACAGATTCAGCCAATTATCTAGCTATCACGAATCGAAATGCAATTGAAAGGTATTCCCAGATGCTCGGCGACAATTCGTTTTCCCTAGCGTGTTGCCTCGCCGACAGGCGTTACCGGGAACGAGAGATGGTTACAGGAAAAGCTCCAGGATTGGGAATCGGGTCAATCGGCAATCTACACAACCGCTCCGCCAGCCTCATGCCGACAAGCCGAAAGGGCTAACTGAGAGGCAGGGATTGAAATGGTATAAACCCGATGTGTGAACACGTGAACGAGATATGACAAATGTTCCATCGCTTACTTGAACATTAGAATTCGAAACCCCAACGAGTAACGCTGTGAAGCATTTCAACCAACGATACCTCAGGTTGAGCGGGAGCTTGCCTCCCCTCAACCTTGTTTTGGCCTCCTAACTTAGGCTACCTGACGCCCTCCCCTCCTGCCTCGACCACCTTAGGCGGTCGAGGCAGGAGGGGAGGGCTCGAATTTATAGGCTGAACCGCGCATAGGACACCAAAACGGCGTCCGTCGGAGACGAGCTCCGAGCGGACGAGGGGAACCAACGGGGACACAGCACTTTTAGATCAAACAAGTCGTACGGCAAAAAAACATCCTGGCTGTCGAAATCCCTCAGCCGCTAACTGCTTCAGCAATTCAAGTCGACGCTCATCTTCGGCTGTTCGTTGTTCAAGCAAACGCAAGCCCTCGCGCACCACCTCACTTGCATTCTTGTACTTGCCTGAAGTAACGAGCGAATCGACCAGCTCTGAGTAGTGTTCTGTCAAACTAATGTTCTTCGTGGCCATTTATCGAGTCCCCGAAGGCTTCTAATGTTGACGCCAAACCAAGCGTAAATTTTACCACAATTGGCAAAATTCGCCAATCTTGCGTTGATTCCTTCGAATGATTAACCCTTATAGCTACGGTGCCGACGACACGCGTTCCAAAAATCGTATGTCCTTGGAAACAACCCAGGGCGTAACTGTCTCATTGAACCTGCGGAAGTGTTGCGTCTCGCGATGGCGATCAAACCCTTCGCGGTTATCATAGACTTCATAAAGAAAACAGTCTGTCGGGCACTCAGGATCAAAACAGACATCAAAAACTCGGCATGCCTCTTCCAGCTTCAACGAATTGGCTGCTTGCAAGAGTACCTGTTGGCGGAACGCATCGACTTG
The DNA here is from genome assembly GCA_031427235.1 of Pirellula sp. Classification (GTDB taxonomy): domain Bacteria; phylum Planctomycetota; class Planctomycetia; order Pirellulales; family Pirellulaceae; genus JBKCUI01. The sequence goes on along the minus strand of JANPNA010000170.1, from coordinate 23,746 downwards.
GTCTTCATCGACCACAAACTCCACAGCAACTACAAACATAGAATGGATCCATAAGTTAAAGGTAGCGATGTAACTCCGCGAAGTAACTCCGCGAAGTAACTCCGCGACGTAGCAATCCGCAACTAAGCACATGTGCACAAGTCTTTTCCGGTAATTAGCCGTTTGGGCGCTAGCCCCGGTTCCCAACGAGGCGCTAGCTCCGGTTCCCAAAGTGCTTGATAATCGTCGAAAACCGCGGCTAGCGCCGTGCGGCTAATTGTTGCTTTCAAAACAAGGAACTCTTCGTTACCCAGTGGGCAAACCCACGAATCGCAAAACAAAAGGCGACGATGATGGCTACGTGTACGAAGTTCACGGGTAATGCGTTGTTGGTGGTTTCGAGCTGCAAAGGGCTCTGAGATTCGTATGGATTCACGTTGTTCATGGCCATGCTCGCTACTCGATTCCTTAGGTCCGCATCTCCGAGGCGGACATCTCAGCGTCTCGGATATACGCTACTACACGGTAAGTTTCCATGTGCAACCCGACTCAATTCAACTTTTCATACTCTTTACCTGCAAAGCGATCTGCTCCGCTGTGATCTTGAAATGCTTGTACAGTTGATCGAATGGCGCCGAAGCACCAAAGGTGCTCATGCCGACAAACTGCCCGTCCGCACCAATGTACTTGTCCCAACCTTGGCGTATGCCTGCCTCGCAAGCCACACGCAACGTCACGTCCTTGGGCAATACGCTCGCACGATACTCGGGCGATTGATCGTCAAACAATTCAAAGCATGGCAAGCTCACAACACGGGTCATGATCCCCTCGGCAGCCAAGAGCTCTTGAGCCTTCATGCAGATCGGAATTTCGGTGCCTGTCCCCATGATGATGGCTTGAGGCTGGCCCGCGCAGTCGCTCAGCACGTAGCCACCCTTTTCTGCGCCTGCCGCATCACCCAATTTGGCGCGGTCCATGGTCGGAACGTTCTGTCGCGAAAGAACCATGGCCGACGGATGATTCGTTAGCAACATGGCAGCTCTGTAGCAGTGCAGGACTTCGTTCGCATCGCCAGGTCGGAATACATACAAACCTGGAATCGCTCGGCAAGCTGCCAAATGTTCCACCGGTTGATGGGTCGGGCCGTCTTCGCCCAAGCCAATGGAGTCGTGCGTCAAAACATAAAGAACCGGCTGATGCATGATGCTGGCCAATCGCATCGACGGTCGCATGTAGTCGGTGAAGACAAAAAAGGTTGCACCGTAGGCTCGCAGCCCCGACAAACACATGCCGTTGAGTGCCGAAGCCATTCCATGTTCACGGATGCCAAAGTGCATGTTGCGGTTGCCATAACTAGTCGATTCAAAGTCTCCTTGACCATCAAGCAAAGTCATGGTCGACGGTGCCAAGTCCGCAGAACCGCCGATCAAGCTTGGCAAATGCGGGGCCAACATGTTGAGCACTTTGCCGCTGCTGACGCGAGTTGCCAAGCCTTTTGCATCTGCGGCGAACGGTTTGAGGCCGCTGTCCCAGCCAGAGGGTAGTTGACGCTGGATGATGCACGCGACTTCGGCCCCTTCCTTTGGAAATTGCGTTTGGTAGTCCGCAAAGAGCTTCGTCCAATCCGCTTGAGCCTTCTTGCCCCGCTGGCCCATGGTGTCGTCAAAGTACTTTCGCACCGTATCGGGCACGTAGAACTTTTCGTTCTCTGGCCAACCGTAGGCCTTTTTCGTCAGCTTGATCTCTTCGTCGCCCAGGGGTGCACCGTGTGCATTGTGGCTATTGGCTTTGTTCGGAGAACCGAAACCGATAATCGATCGGACAATGATCAGAGTAGGCTTGTCGGTCGTCGCCTTAAAGGCATCAAAGGCTTTTTGAAGAGCGACTAAGTCGTTGGCATCTTCGACCAGAATCGTATTCCAACCGAGGCCTTGGAATTTCAGGCTGGCGTTTTCTGTGAATGCAAGATCGGTGTGTCCCTCGATCGTAATCCCGTTGTCGTCGTAGATCCAACAAAGATTGGAAAGCTTCAAGTGTCCGGCCAACGAAGCAGCTTCGGACGAGATCCCCTCCATCAAATCCCCGTCGCTACACAGCGCATACACGTTGTAATCAAACAGATCGAAGCCGGGTTTGTTGTACTTGGCGCCCAAATGCTTGCTGGCAATCGCCATTCCCACGGAATTGCCAACGCCTTGCCCAAGTGGCCCAGTCGTTGTCTCAATACCGGCTGCGTAGCCCAGTTCAGGATGGCCAGCGCAGGGACTATTCAATTGGCGAAAGTTCTTGATGTTTTCGATGGTGATCGATTCTGCGCTGGTTACTTTGCCGTGGGCATCGACACCGCGAATGCCTGCCAAATGGATCATCGAATAGAGCAACATCGAGGCATGCCCACACGACAATACAAAGCGGTCACGATTTGCCCATTCTGGATTCACGGGATCGTAACGAAGCGTCTCGGTCCACAATTGAAACGTTACGGGAGCCAGGGCCATCGGAGTACCTGGATGGCCGCTATTTGCTGCCTGCACACCATCCATGCTCAAGGTTCGGATGGTGTTGACCGCCATTTGGCGAAGCGTGTGAGTGGGTGCGTTCATCGGTTCGACTCTGAGTATTGTGTGAAAATCGGTTTAAACTAGGCGATTCGCAATTGTTTTGCAGGCCGCGAAGATATCGATTTTCTTGGTTTTTCGCAATCCAGGGTGGTATATGCCGATTCCAAGCACTCGTTTCACAACCTTTCGCATTCCCTATTTCCCCTAAAAACAGACTATAAATAAAGTTGATGAAAACAAGCTAATGAATCAAGGCGATCCGAAATCCTAAACCAAACGAGATACCCTATGACAAACCCAACTCAACGATGGTCGTTTCGGTTTGTTTCCCTAAGTTTGTGGCTTATGCTGGCTAGTCCCGTGTGGGCTCAGTCCAAACCGTCGACCGAACTCCCCATCCTGCAAGTTGGCTTTGGACAAGTCGAAATCACGCCAGTGCGACCAACGCCCATGGCAGGCTACTACGGGAAACGCTTATCTACCGAAACCCACGATCCGCTCTGGGCCAAAGCCACCGTCATGGACGATGGCCAAAACTCCATCGCCATCATTTCGCTCGACTTGGTCGCCACGACCAAGTGGCTTGTGGACGAAACCCGCACCCTCATTGCAACCCAGTCGAAATTGCCGCCCGAGTGCATACTGATCAGCGCGACGCACTCGCATACAGGTCCGGTTTTGTTCGACCCCAATTCGTCCCGCTACAATCGGTTCGGTAACGAAGCACCCGAAACGAAACAGTTCATGCTCGAGTTGCCAAGCAAGATTGCGGAAAGCGTTTCCAAAGCCATCGCTGCGAAACAGCCGATGACCGTTCGGTACGCCATTGGGGAAGAACAGCAACTCGCCTTCAACCGGCGGTTTTTTATGGCCGACGCAACCGTCGGCTGGAATCCAGGCAAACTCAACCCTCGGATTGTTCGCGAAGCGGGCCCGACCGATGACAAATTGCCGATGGTTGCCTTTTATAACAAAGAACGCGAACTCAGCGGGCTGCTCAGCAATTTCTCCATCCACCTAGACACGGTCGGCGGAACTCAATGGAGCGCCGACATGCCGTTCGCTTTAGAACAGTCGCTTAAAAAAGTCTTCGGCGAGAATTGCCATTTGCAATATGCGACCGGCTGCTGCGGTGATGTCAACCATATCGACGTCAGGCATGCCTTTGGTCAGAAAGGGCACTCGGAAGCTGCACGTATTGGCACACGCTTGGCCGGAGCAGTGCTTCGCAGTTGGAACAGCCTAACCCCGATCTCCGCCAATCGTTTGCACGCGACCAAGGAGATCGTGAAACTCCCGTTGGCCCAACATTCAGCGGATCGTGTCGCATGGGCCAATTCGGTTTCTGAGCGTACAGATAACGAAAAACAACCCCCGTTTATGGAAATGGTCGAAGCCTTTCGCATTCTCGATGTTGAGGCTCGAAACGGCGAAAGCATCGAAGCCGAGGTGCAGGTCATCTCGTTAGGCACGGAATTGGCCTGGGTCGCGATGCCCGGCGAAATCTTTGTCCAACTAGGTCTCGCCATCAAAGATGGTTCTCCATTCGCTTCCACCACGATTAACGAGCTTGCCAATGGTTCGATCGGTTACGTGCCAACACGTCAGGCATACGCTCAAGGCAACTACGAAGTGGTCTCGGCCCGCTGTGCCGAGGGAAGCGGAGAAATGCTTGTCGATGCGGCTCTCAAGCACCTGCGTACCCATTTTGAAGTTCAAAACAAGAAATAGTAGACTCCAATGCCGGTTCCTAGGAACTCAAAATCGATTCTTCCCACCATGCGGCTAGAGGACATTGATCCAGCCAATGCCTGGCAACTTTGGGAGCCATCCAGCGAGGAGCCATGGGATAACCGCCGTGCATCGCTACTGCATCGCCGGGCAGGGTTTTCTGCGACTCAAGAAGAGCTTCGCGCCACATTGTCTATCCGACCAGACGAGGCCGTCGCTAAGATGCTCCGCAATGACACCAGTGACACCAGTGACTCCAGTGACACCAGTGACACCAGCGTGTTGATCGCGTTTGAAAAGGACTCGGCCGAGCTCGCCAAAGCCGTTCTTGCCACTTCCGATGCAAAGCAATTGGCCTCCTGGTGGCTTCATCGCATGCTGAATACACCCAGACCGCTAGTAGAAAAGATGACTCTCTTTTGGCACGGGCATTTTGCAACTGGAGCTGAAAAAGTTCAGGACGCGGAACTCATGCATACGCAGAATACCCTTCTGCGTGCCAATTCACTGGGCAATTTCCGAGACCTGGCGCAGGGCATGGCCAAGGACCCGGCCATGCTCATCTACTTGGACAGCGTTTCCAATCGAAAAGCACATGCCAACGAAAATTTTGCTCGCGAATTGATGGAGTTGTTTTGCCTGGGCGAAGGCAATTACTCGGAAGCCGATGTTCAGCAGTTGGCGAAGTGCTTTACCGGCTGGGAGATTCGCAGAAAGCAGTTTCGATTCAACCCCTACCAACACGATGATTCCATGAAAACGCTGCTTGGGAAATCCGGCATCGAGTCTGGAGAATCGGCAATCGATTGCGTTCTTGCCAGTCCGCACATGCCACGCTTCATCGTCCGCAAGCTGTTTCGGTTCTTCGTTTCCGAAGATGCCAATCCGTCCGACGAATTCCTTTTGCCACTCGCGGAACGATTCACTCAGACGAACTATTCCATCGCGAGCGTTGTTGAGATGATTTTGGGGAGTCGATTGCTGCTCAGCGGCTGGAGTATCGGTCGCAAAGTCCGTTCTCCAATCGAACTGGCCATCGGATGGATGCGAACGATGAAGTGCACGACGAATGTTGGTTTTCTGTCGGAGCGCCTACGAACGATTGGACAAGCGGTTCTGTTCCCGCCCAACGTCAAGGGCTGGGAAGGGGGCCGAGCGTGGATCCATTCCTCGACGCTGGTCGGTCGCGCGAACCTGATCTACGAACTGATCAACCACGAGAACACTCGTTTCGACGGTGGTCCACTACTCGCGTTTGCGGAACGCAAAAACGCGAAAGATCCGAGTCAATTGGCCGCTTGGTTTGCCCAACTCTTCTTCGTAGAAGACATTAACGACACCGAACGCGAGCGCCTATCGAGGTCGCTCGATGCATCCCAACCCGATCGATGGGCAAACCAAACGATGGTTTACCTCGCGAGCTTACCTAGAATTCATTTATCATGAACCATCACCTCAATCGCCGGACCTTCACTTCCGCCAGTCTCCAAGCGGCCACTGCTTTAGCCATCGGGGCTACCGCTCCTAGCGGTTGGATGCAATCGCTTGCCGCCTCACTTACCGGTCAGCCAACCGATCAAGATCGAGTGCTAGTTGTAATTCAGCTTTCGGGCGGCAACGATGGACTCAATACGATCATTCCCTACACGAATGAACTCTACTACCAAGCTAGGCCGAAACTAGCCATTCCCAAAGAGGATGTTATTACGCTCAACTCGAAGACAGGCTTACATCCTTCCATGCGAGGAATTGCCAGCTTGATCGAAGACAAGAATTTTTGTGTCCTTCAGGGTGTTGGCTATCCGAATCCCAACCGATCCCATTTTGAATCGATGGATATTTGGCATTCGTGTCAGCGCAAAGAATCGCGAAGTGCAGACGGTTGGCTGGGCCGATACTTTTTCCAATGGAACCAGCAACCGACTACCGACTCCACCGACTCGCCAGGATTGCATCTCGGTAGCGAACAACTCCCAATGGCCCTCGTGGCTCGCGGAGTCCAAACTCCGTCGCTTGCGTCCATCGAGCAGCTTCGATGGAAAGGCAAGACAGACTCGAGCATGGAATCGTCAGAGGCCCAAAGTACCACCAAGCAAAAAGCGCCTTTGGATTCCGACGGAAACTTGCTCGATTTTGTTTCAGCCAGTACATCCGCCGCGATGCAAGCCAGCCAACGATTGGAAAAGGCGCTCGCCTCTCCAGACAGTTCCGGTGACTTTCCAAATTCACAACTAGGCGACAAGCTCAAGGTGATCTCACGACTGCTCTTGGCCGGATTGAAAACGCGAGTCTATTACGTGACGTTAGATGGATTCGATACACATGCCAATCAGCTCTTGGCACACGCAGGACTGATGCGTCAATGGTCCGAAGCGTTGCGTGCGTTTCATAAGCGGTTGAATGCCGCAGGCTTAGGTGACCGAGTACTGGTCATGACTTTCAGCGAGTTCGGTCGTCGCGTTGCAGAAAACGCCAGCCAAGGAACCGATCACGGTGCCGCAGCCCCTGTCTTCCTGTCCGGGCCGAAGTTTGATACCACGATTGTGGGCGATCAACCTAGTCTGAGTGAACTTGGAGACGGTGATCTGAAATTTCAGACCGATTTCCGACGAGTCTATGCAACACTTATCGAAGATTGGTTAGGGGCCTCGAGCAATGGTATACTGACCGAAGAATACGCCAAGCTCCCACAGTTGCGATTATCGTAGGTCCGTTGCTCCGCCGACGGACGGTCAGTTGATGTCGCACCCGAGTCCAAAGAAAAACTCAGCTTCTACACGGTCGATCACTACACCCAGAAACAGCCAAACGAAGCGTTTCTTTCAGCGTATCCAAAGATAAAAGGATATCCGCATTTGTTTGTTCTCGACGGGGATGGAAAACTCCCTCGCTCGCAAGACACCACTCCACTGGACGAAGGAAATGGATACAACCTAGACAGGGTGCTTGCGTTCTTAGATGAGTGGAAACCAAACAAGGATTGATTTCGATTCTTTTCAATTGATTTCAATTGATTTCGATTCATTTCAATTGATTTCGATTCATTTCAATTGATTTCGATTCATTTCAATTCTTTTCAATATTACGCCATTTGCTCCGCAAACTTTGTCGCCTTTTGCTCCGCAAAAGTGCGTTAACGCGGCACACTTTCGCGGAGCGAAAGGCGACAATGGGCTTGCCACATGGCTGGTTTTTGTGGCTGAGCGTGGCCCTCGCTCAGGTCTTGAGTAACCTGGCGAGGGCTTCATCGTATTGCGTGGTTTGCAAGTTCAAACGAGCGAAGGGCCTCGCTCGTCTACTGCTCATTCAATCGCTAAACGCGATTGATCTCATAGCCCTTGCGTTGTTCGCGTGCGAAGAACTTGGCTGCTTCTTCGTCGCCGACAATCTTCTCGGCCTTCGGATCCCACTTGATCACTCGGTTAAGTCGAGCGGCGATCGCGGAAAGATGGCAAGTCCCCATGGCTTGAACGTGAGTGAAGACGTCGCTTAGAGGTAGCCCTCCCTCGCGAATGCATCGGAAGAAATTGTTCTTATGCCCTTCGTGCGGCTTACCTTTGTAAAGTCGTGTGACATCTTCGTCGGAGTAAGCGTCCTTGTCCCAATTCTCTTCGATCGGTTTGCCGGAGATCTTGCCACGGCTAACAAAGATGCGTCCCTTATCTCCTTCAAACAGAATACCGTTGCTGAGTGAACGGGGCGTGTCGGAGTCAGCCTCTTTGTTTCCGCCGCTGGTAACATTCAGCGTCACGCCGCTAGCGTACTTGCATTTCACGACATAGTCATGAGCTGTGTTGTAGCGGACGTCGCTTGTTGCATAGCCATGCGCGTACGGGACCGGATGCTTGGCGTCGGTACCATCGATCTCGATCGGGCCGCCACCTGCTTTGTCTTCGCCCAATGCCCACGTGGCGATATCGATGTGGTGAGCACCCCAATCGGTAAACTTGCCGCCGCTGTATTCGTACCACCAACGGAATTGATAGTGAGCCCGTTCTTTGATGTAGTCAACCTTAGGTGCTTGGCCGAGCCACATATCCCAGTTGAGAGTCTCTGGAGGCGTCGTCTTTACAAAATCTTCTTTCGCGACGTCGCCGCCACCGATGCTGCAAGTGACCGTATGGATCTTGCCGAGCAATCCCTTCTGCACCATATTGACCGCGCGTAGGAATAGGTTTTTGGCATCGCGCTGTTGAGTGCCGACGGTGAAAACCAAATTCGGATACTTTTTGCAGGCGTTTCGAATGAGTTGATTCTCTTCCAGGGTTAACGTCAGCGGCTTTTGGCAGAAAACGTGCTTGCCAGCTTGCAGCGCTTCGACCGCAATCTTCACGTGCCAATGATCGCAAGTCACGATGCTGACAACGTCGATGTCCTTGCGGTCAAGTACTTTGCGATAATCTTCATAAGCGTCGGCGGTTCCCTTGCCAATTTTGGGATCGTTCTTGGCACGGTCCAAGTGGACCTTTTCTACGTCGCACACGGCCAGAATGTCGCCAAAGTTACTGTGCCCGTGAGCATCGCCAGTCCCCATGCTGCCAACACCGATGCAACCGATACGCGGCCGATCGTTCTTGGCTTGGTTGGCAAAGGCTTTTTCAGTCCAACTGAAATAAGGAATAGACGCACCCAACGCGGACGTTGCGGCGGTAGTCTTCAGAAAATTACGACGAGATCGTTTCGACTGAGTCATGGAAGAAATCCAGGGAGGGGTTGGGATTACGGTAAAACGGAGAAGGCTGAATATAGACCCTCTACTCGGCTATTTCCAGTTTGGAGAGAATATTTTCGTGCCTCAATCGTGGATTTTGTGGCTGAGCGAGGCCATCGCTCAGATTTGGGAAGCAAGACAACGAGCGAAGGGCGTCGCTCGTCCACAATTCCGAAAAACTTCGCCAAACTACTTTGGCAGCTCAGATTTTTCCAGCACACCATCCTTGTTTGCATCCATTCGATCAAACATCGGTTGGATTTGCAGCGGTACTTCAGCCCGTAGTACTTTTCCATCGCCGTCGGTGTCGAGCATGGCAAATATCTGGTCGGGTGAGGGACGGGCCATTTTGGCTTTCTTGATCTCAGGCGCCCGACCAGTGGCAGGGTCGATCGGTATCGAAATGTGGAAATAGCCGATCATCATTTCTTCATAAGTCTGATCTCCCCACTGAACCCACCCATCCGGGTTTGGATTATTGAGGTTGTCCTTGGAGTTGTCGAAGGCTGCCTCGCAGAACATGCGGGTTCCGCTTGGAATCTTTTTCTTTTCGCTCATCCGATACTCCGTTTGCCAATTGAAGTCGTACTTCGGAACATCGAGCAGGATCTCTCGCTTTCCGTCTGGATAAACGGCTGTGTAGCGGAAGGACTTTCCTCGAACGTGCATGTGGGGACTCATGGACAGCAGATCGCAATGGGGCAATTCTTCGGGCTGCATGGCCGAAACCTTGTAATTTCCATCGCCGGGCGGGATGCGAAAATTGGGCTGGACGGAGCTGGTCGTCTGAACTTCGTGCGTGATGGTTTTAGGATCGGCATAAAGGAAGCCTACTTTGCTTAGGTCCGATTGAGCAGTTCCGTTGGGAGTGTAGTGGATTTGAAATACGAATTCGCTATTGGCTGGGATACGTTTGGCCATCCCATCGGGAAGCGGCACGGCACGGGTACCCGGCACATAGCCAACAAGGAATCCACGTTCGGCACCCAAGTTGCGATTATTGCTCCCTTTTTCGCGAACGAAGACCAATATATGGTGTACTACGGACGGGTTGCCCGCAACAATTTCCATGCCATTAACCCATGTGTCTTGAGTCAAGTTCGGGTCCGCTACGAAGTATTGATATTTGACTTCGCCACGTGCGGGTACGTCAAACGCTGTTTCTCGCATCGGAACGATCAGGTCAGGCTCGCGCGGCAATTGCCAGCCCGACACGAATTTCATAGGTGCCGGTTCATGGCTTGCGTCGCCGCGAGTTGCACCGGCTCGAGCCCAATTCTTGATCGTGGCGATTTCCTCGGCGGGCATGCGACGGTCGTTCTCAAACGAACCGTGGGCTGGGCTTGCGTGCCAGGGGGGCATGCGACCTTCGTCGACAACTTCGACGATCATGTCGGCCCAGGCCGACGCATCGTCATAATTGCCTAAGTCCATCGGGCCAATTTCGCCGGGCCGATGGCAACTAACACACCGCGATTGCAGAATTCGGCTGACTTGATCCGCGTAGGTAACCATCGATTCTGCTTTGACACTATCCCTCGGACCGCGTCCGATTAGGCAGCCGGAAGCCGTTGTGGTCGTTGTGGCTATTTCGTGTTTTTTAAGGATCGCATCGAGAGCTGCAACCAATTCGTTCTTCGTCACGGCTTCCTTCGTGTAGCCGATTCCATACTGGTCGTCGATTCGCCCTCGGTACCGAATCTTGCTCTCGCTATCAATAACACAAACCTCGGGGGTTCGGGTGACTCCCATTCGATTGGCAAGGTCTTGTGCTGGGTCTTTGAGGAAGGCGAATTCAAAGCCAAATTTGCGCGCATGGGCGGCCATCTCGGCCAAGCTATCTTGGACATTGGAATCGACAGCTACGAATGCGATACCTCGATCGCGATATTGCTTTTCCAGTTCAACCAATTTGGCGGAATAGAGTTTGGCGAGCGGGCACTGGGTTCCAACAAACGCGAACACGACTGCTTTCTTGGATTGGAATTCTTCTAGCTTCCATTCTTTGCCTTGATAATCGGTCAAAGAAAAGCCATCTACCTTGGAACCGATCGCGGATGTTGTATTGGATTCTGATACAACGTTATCTGCGGCCGTTAATAATGGGTGGTTCGAATTCCAGAGTACCGTACAAAGGAAAGCTAAAGCAAACGACTGAAAAAACTTTTGGCACAAGTCATTCATGATGGCGGTTGGTTAAGATTGAGATGGGTTGAATACGATACGATTTTCAACAATTTCACTTATTATGCCGTGAAACGAGAAATTGTATTATAGCAAAACCGCGATGTTTTTGGGAAACTCGCCGACAATCGGTCGCATTCCTTCTCTTTGATGGCTAGCTCAACTGGAAAACTGCGTGCAATACATAGGCATTACTAGTTTGGACCCTGCCATGACTGTGCAACATCCCAGTTCCGAGGGTTCCGCACCCGTTAAAACGGATCGACTCGCATCCCTGGACCAGTTTCGAGGCTACACCGTCGTCGGAATGCTACTCGTAAATTTCGTCGGAGGCTACGACGTTTGTCCGCAGGTGCTCAAGCACACGCACGACTACTGCAGTTACGCAGACACGATCATGCCGCATTTCTTGTTCGCGGTTGGGTTCGCATTGAGGCTAAGTTTTGGAAGACGCATGCAAGCACAAGGTAGCGCGGCTGCCTACGCAAGAATGATACGCCGACTTTTAGGGTTGGTGCTTGTCTCGCTAGTGGTCTACAACGTCGGGCCGCGCGCGCTGAATTGGGAGCAACTCAAACAAATGGGATTCTGGCAAGCGTTGCACGAACCTTTGAAGCGTGATTGGTTTCAAACACTCATGCACATTGCCGTCACTTCGCTTTGGATCTTGCCTGTCGTGCATAGCAAACCGTCGGTCCGAATCCTGTGGATGTTGGGGTCGGCTGTTGGCCATGTGTTCTTGTCCTATTGGTTCCATTTCGTTTGGGTGAATACCGCGCCCAATGGAATTGACGGTGGCCCATTAGGCTTTCTTACTTGGACCATTCCAGCCATCGTTGGAACTTTGGCCTGCGACCTATTTGTGCAACCCAGGGGGCGATTGCAGCTTGGTTCCTCCTCGCTGATGAAAGTGCTCTGTGCTTCATTGTTTGTGATGGGACTTGGATACACCATTTCATGTGGAACTCGATGGTACGATGTGCCCGCCTCGCTTATCGATCAGCATAACGAGAGAATGGCTTCTGATCCTGTTTGGCCAACACCGGAGCGCATCCAAGCGAAGTTCGAAGAAGCCAAACTTGCGGGCGTGGGAATTTCGCCATGGCTGGCGGAACCACCTTTTGTCAAACCGCCCTTGGCCGTGTCACCCAAGGGCAACTCGACAAAGAATGAACCGAAAGAACTAAGAGCATGGAATTATTGGATGATGAGTCAACGCGGTGGCACGCTTTCTTATCTGGTATTCTCGGCCGGTTTGTCATTGTTGGTGTATCTGTTGTTCTTCGTGGCTTGCGACCTTTACGGATTTCAGTTGGCGTTTTTTAGAACTTTTGGAACCAATGCTTTGATCGCGTATGTGCTTCATATGATGGTCAGCGATGCTGTCCAGCCTTTCTTTCCGAAAGACTCGCCGGTTTGGGTTGCCCTGATCGGACTGGGCCTTTTCTTTTGTGTGACTTGGGTCGTCGTCAGGCACTTAGAAAAGCAGGGAGTCTACCTCCGCGTTTAAAAGGTGTCAGGAGTCATTGTTTGGTGATCGATTTATTCGTGGGCGTCCACGCGGGCGAAGCGTTGATTCCAGTTCAAGCCGACGGGCCGTAGACTCGACCCATGTTTCGTTACCGAACGGGCTGCCACGCTTGACACTACAACGAACTGCATCGCTCTCTTTTTCACTCAATGGTTCGTTAACCCGTTTGGTCCAGTTCGGAAGCCTGGCGATCGGCCAAGCGGCAATTAATTTTGGATCGGGCTCCGGTTGGCTCAACCACCGGAATAATGACCCCCACCGCCAGTCTTCCGCTCGTTTGACCAAGTTGGCACGGACTGCGTTTCGCTCCACATACCGCGTGACGACAAAAAAGTGGTCGTCGTCCTGGATGGGAAAACTCTTAAACCGACCTTGGTAAACATGCCCCTGTCCAGAGCTTCCGTAGTGAGCATGGTAGCGTTGAGTGTGCGTCAACGTCACCCAGCGCAAGAAGTCACTCATGCCACCATCTTCGGTTGGCTGCAACACAAAATGCCAGTGATTGGGCATCAACTGATAGCTAAGAATACTGCAAGGGTAACGCTCCAGTCCCTCGGAAAGGATTTGCTCGAACGCATTGTAGTCAGCGTTTTTCTTAAAAATCGCAGACCGGGCATTGCCACGGTTGAGGGCATGGTAAATACCTTTCGCTTCATCGGCTCGTTTTGGTCTGGGCATGCAAGTATCGTATCACAAGAAGCTTTTTGAAACAATGACTCCTGACACCTTTGTTTCACGATTGGCAAGCAGGATGCTTACCCCACTAGAAGATCGATTCCGACACGAGTCAATGCAACAATGTGTTGGTTACTTTTCGTAACGCCGACGGTGGTAGAGTTTCAAGCCAGCTAATGCGTGGTAGGCACCGCCGCATTCCAAATCGATCCCTTCACCCGCTTTGAGCATGGCGCATAATCGGGTCGCCGCGCGTTCCATCCATGGCTTGGCGAGCTCGGTGTCGTCCAATGCATAGGACAAGAATTCAAACGTGTGCCCGGTCGCGCTGATGCCGGTGCTTAAGTCGCTGCTGTTTCCTGGTCGTGAAGTGTAGTTGGTGGAAAAGGAGCCATCGGAGTTTTGAAAGCTTCGGGCGCTTTCGACCGAGGTTTCGACTATTTTCCTGGCCATTCCCCAACCCTCGTCAAAAATCCCTTTGAGTCGTTTCCGATATCGGACAGCGTGAGCCAGGCCCATCAGTCGATGCATCCCACCGCAGGCACTTTCAGATAGGTCTTGTTGAGCTTCAAAGCGAACGAGCGGTTCGAGCGTCCAAGTGTTTCCGTCGCTGGCTTGCCAATCGGTTTCATTCGGGAAAAAATTGGTAAGTGCAATCAGCGTCCACGAATACTCCTTGAATGGATTCTTGGGCACATCCCATTGGGCCTGACGAGCCCAATCCTCGAGCGTGAGCGTTTGGTCCTGGATGGTTACTTTTCTATCGAGAGTGAGCGGTATCTGGGAAAAGTACCCGAGCCATTGGTCCGTGTGCCCTTGTCCGATGAAGCTACCGGCCTCAACGCGAGCCATGACGCCAGACCGCTTGGTGGTGGATAGGACTGGTCCAGCGGAGATCTCCCAGCCGTTCATGGGCCCGCCTGATAGCAGGAAGTCAATTGCCAGGACGGATTTGCCATCGACTATCAATGGGAGTTGATCGCCGTAGGCCACGGCACCGTGGACCACTTGCCATGCGGCGTTTCGTTCTGCCGAGAGTTCGCGTTTATCCAAGTTGCTTTGAAGCGTCTCGACGATCCGTTCCTGCAAAGGTTCGGACGGGATTGAATCGGATGCACCGACAGTTCGATTAGGGGTATCCGAGAGGGGTTCGGACAACTTCCTGTTTGGCGTGCAACTGCAACACGTTAGGGTTCCAAATAAGAATGCAAGGTAGTGAAGACGGAAACGAAGGGACAATGATTTATACATGCTTTATTGCCGTCGATCTTCCGCTTGAACGACCGCCAACGTTGATTCGAACAGTTCGGACGAAATCTTGAATTGAGGTGTATCGGAGCGGAAGCGTTTGCAATGCTCGGTAATGAGTCGGTACAAGAATCGAAACAGATTGCGAGGGGTCTGAAGCGATTGCAAAGCGGTGATGAAACGCGATTCGGAAAGTTCGGATTCAAACAGTTCTTGAGGGCTCGGTCGCGCGCTGGCGTTCGCACAGGCGCGCATGCGAGCGGCCAAAAGGTCGTAGAGGGCTTCGCCTGTCCAATCGAACGAGGCCACGACATTTTGCTTATCTAGGCGTGCGCGTTCGTGGAATTCGCGAGACTCCCGGTCGATAAAATACTGCAGTTCACTGGGCAATAGCAATTTGATACCGAAGTCATTGTGTTTGAGCAGTTTGTTGTCGAGCAACGGCCATACCAATTGCTTCATCCGTTCCGCGTGGCCGTTCACCAGATCGGGTTCATCGACTCGATCGACGATTACGATCATTCCGGGGAAGCCCAAGGATCGGAGCAGCAACTGCATTTTTTCCAGCAGTGCGTAGCGGTCGTCTGAGCGTTGCGAATGCGGTAGTGGTTGTTCATCGAGCTCTTTGTCGGAGAACTGCATCAGGAGTTGTCGCAATTGTCCGCGGTCGCGTTGAATCACTCTCAAGTTTTTGCATACACGGATGGCCATCCAATGATGTCGAATCCATCGATATGCGTACATTCCCCAGGCGGCCAGGAGCGTCAATGGGAATAGCCACAACAAGGTCTTGGTGGAGACGGTTTCGGTACGATAAAGGAAGACACTGAGCCAGATGGCGACGATACTGAGTACGATTCCAATGGAAAGATGCAGCCAGGTTGATGGCGAATAGAACCGCAATCGCCTTCGAATGGCCGAAAAACGATCATGGAGGTTGCCTGTTTTCGAACGATCGTAGCAGGCGGTCAGCAGTAGCAGATCGCGGCGTTGACCACGATCCAGGCGATCGATAGAGTCTTGGCGAACATTGATGGAAGGGACATTGTGGTTGGCCGAAGTTTGCAAAACGCGATCGACCAATTGGGTGACACCTTGGCTGAGGATGGCGTCCATATGATCCCACAGCCGCAGTGAGGAGAGCACTCGGTCTGGTGAAGACTGCATGCGGCGTGGCAAGTGTTCTTGAAGTGGTCCGAGGTAACTATTGAAATCATCAAATTCGATTAGAAAGACGCGATTCTCAGGGAATTGCTGATTGTGTTCGGTGATATGGCGGACCAGTTGCAGCCGCATGGCGGTTTTGCCGGAGCCTTTTGGGCCGAAAACAACGGCGGTGGCAGGTTGCTTGGAATCGCCAACGACTTTGCTCCAAGAGGGGTGGAACGTCGCGGAAATACAGAATTCCCTGAAAACGGAATCGGTTTGGGCATCTTCGTCCGCGAAGGGGTTTCGGGTGAGTTGGTGATGGGCCAGGAATTCTTGCTCTGTCATGATCTTTATAGCATTGTCAAAGAGCCGCGAAAAACAAGGGTTGCACTAACGCGAGTTGTACGAAAACCAAAAGGTTCGCACGAGAAACCAAAGCAATTGAGTACAATGAGGGGGTGGTTTACGCTTCCCATGTAAGTTTGCTGGGTTTTCCCCGAACGCAACACACACCGAGTACGCGAATATGGCACGGGTCCTTCCAGAACGATGTTTTCAGGTTTCTACCTTATCCAGTCCATGGGTACGTATTTTCGCGATGGCCATGTTGGGTTTGCTACTTGCTAGTCCTTGGCAATCTTGGTTGCGAGCTGCCGATGACGAGCCGGGGAAAGTGGCGGCCAAAAAGGATTCCAGACGTGCGACACTTCCTGTCCAAGTAAAGAAAATCGACGCATCCATGGCGGCTTCGTGGGCCGACAATAAGATCAAGCCATCCCCTTTCGAAGATGACGTGAAATGGTGTCGTCGCGTTTTTCTCGACGTCATCGGTCGGATTCCGAGCTACGAAGAATTTGCGGAGTTCGCGAAAGACAAGTCGCCGGACAAAAAGTTTTCGCTGGTCAATCGGTTGCTCAACGACGATCGCTACACCGAGGAATATGCAAACCAATGGTCCACGGTTTGGACCAACATTCTAATCGGTCGCAATGGGGGCATGGAGAATCGGAGTTTAACGAATCGAAGCGGCATGCAAAAGTACCTGCGAGATTGCTTCGCCCAGAACAAGCCGTACAACGAGATGGTGATTGAATTGGTCACGGCCACAGGAACGACCAAGCCGGGGACCGAAGGATTCAACGGTGCCACCAATTTTTTGGCCATGAAGGTGAACGAGGAAAATGGAACGCAGGCCACGGCTGCGGTTTCGCGTATATTCTTGGGTCTTCAGGTGCAATGCACGCAGTGCCATAATCACCCGTTCAATCAGTGGAAGCAGCAAAAGTTCTGGGAATTCAACGCGTTCTTTCGTCAGTCGAGAGCCCTACGACGGTACGTTTCGGGTTCGACGACTCGCGACATTGATCACGTTGAGATCGTGAACGAAGACTTTGCTGGCGAAGGTCGCAGACCCGAACAAGCGGAAATCTATTATCAGTTACGAAATGGTTTGACCAAGGTCGCGTATCCGGCGTTTGTCGATGGAACGGAGATCGGCAAAAGCGGATACGTTAGCCAAGTCAACCGACGCAACGAGCTAGGCAAGCTGATGATGGAGAGTCCGTTTCTGGACAAGGCGATTGTCAATCGCATGTGGGCTCATTTTCTCGGTTATGGATTCACGAAACCAATCGACGATCTTGGTCCGCATAGTCCAACTACACAGCCGGAACTCTTCGAGGAAATTTCAGCCGATTTCCGGACTGCGAGTTATGACCTAAAGCAATTGATCGTTTGGATTACGATGTCGCAGCCCTACCAGCTTTCGTCCAAGATCACCAAGGACAACGCTTCCGATGATCCAACGTTGGGTGAGGCACCCAAGTTCTCGCATTTTTATACGCGGCAAATGAATGCAGAGCAATTATTTCAATCGTTGGCTGTTGCGACTCAGGCAAACCGAAAAGGGAACTTAGAGGAGCAACAGAAAAAGCGTGAGGACTGGATGCGTCAATTCGTGGTTGCCTTTGGTACAGATGAGGGGGACGAGACAACAACCTTTAATGGCTCGATTCCGCAGAGTTTGATGCTGTTCAATGGTGATCTGATACGAGAGGCCATTTCGACCGAAGCGGGTAGCTGGCTACATGGGATGGTTCAGAATAAGGGGTCGATGGCAGATAAGATCCAGTACCTGTACATAGCTGGACTTGGGCGTCGCGCGAGACCTGAGGAAGTCAACGTGGCTCAGCAGCTTCTAGTCGCAAGAAAGAACGATGTGGGTGGAATGTTACAGGACATGTGGTGGGCGATTCTGAATAGCAACGAGTTCATTTTCAATCATTGATGTTCGGTTTTCGTTTCGGTTGTTTGAAATACGAGTGGGTTTGGTTTTAACTGTAGTTACAAGGGAAAAGAATATGTGGTCTCGATTTGCACCTCCTGTAGGAATGGACCGACGGCACTTTCTGAGCCACATGGCGGGTGCGAGTGCGCTGCTCGGTTCCTCGCTGTCGCTGGGACATTCGTTGCGAGTGCATGCTGACACACTCAAGAAGAATCACAAGTCGTGTATCTTGCTTTGGATGGGTGGTGGGCCGTCTAGCATGGACATTTGGGATTTGAAACCTGGGACCGACAATGGAGGTCCGTTCAAGGCCATATCCACGTCCGGGGATGTCCAGATTTGCGAGCATATGCCCTTGATGGCAAAGCAAATGCATCACATGAGCATTGTTCGTTCGATGAGCACACGGGAGGCCGACCACAATCGCGGCCGATACTACATGCACACTGGGTATGTACCAGATGCCAACGTGGACTATCCAAGCTACGGCTCAGTCATATCGCATGAATTGGCTTCGCAACGATCGGAGTTGCAGATTCCACCGTTTGTTTCGATTGGTGGGGCGAGTGAGGGGCCTGGTTTTCTAGGTATGTCTTGGGCACCGCTTGGGGTTTCCAGCAATGGGCGTATTCGAAACCTTGAGATGAAGCTTGAGAACGATCGGTTGACGCAACGTCGGATTGCCCTGGAGTTGATCGAGAATTCGTTTATCGCACAGAACCGTGGCGCGGTACTTGAGGACCATCGCAAGGTTCAGGGGAAGACGTTTGATTTGATGACCAGCTCACAGATGAAAGCCTTCGATGTCGACAAGGAGCCTGAGGAGGCCAAGGAGCGATATGGAAAGAACAATTTCGGCCAGGGATGTTTGCTGGCTCGTCGGCTGGTGGAAGCTGGGGTGCCGTTTGCGGAAGTCGATTTGGGAGGATGGGACAATCATCAAGGAATCTTCCGGACATTGGAGAACGATCGTTTGCCGGTATTGGACAAAGCCATGAGCGCGTTGGTCGAGGATTTATCGCAACGCGGGTTGCTTGAGGACACTTGTATCGTTTGGATGGGCGAGTTTGCCAGAACGCCACGAATCAATGCCGACGCTGGTCGAGATCATTGGGCCAAGGCATGGAGCGTTGTGGTGGGAGGGGGTGCATTTGCGGGTGGCAAAGCGGTTGGCGCAACCAACGCGGATGGAACCGAAGTGGTTGGCGAGCCTTATTCCTCTGAGGATTTGATGGCCTCGGTTTGCCATGCATTGGGCATTTCTCTGGAAACGACTTTCACGAGTCGCAATGGACGACCGATGAAAATAGCCAATAGCGGGAAAGTTATTAAAGACCTTTTTGGATAATCGTATTGAGCACCAAGCCCCTACAATCGCCCAAAACAGATGCAACACTGGATGCAACGGCTTTGATTACCGACCATCAAGCCGGGGTGTGGAGATACTTGCGCGCGATTGGATGCGACCAGTCTCTGGCCGATGATTTGACTCAGGAAACGTTTTTTGCTGTGTTGCGGCGACCTTTTGTTCAAGTCAATCCGAACGCAACCAGCAGTTACCTGCGGCGTGTGGCATACCACTTGTTAATCTCTTACCGACGACGGCAAAAGAAGATGACGGTGACCAGCGAGTTGGAACAATTGGATTCTCAATGGTTGCGATGGGCTGGTTCTGAAGGAAGCGGCAATGATTTAGCGGATCGACTTGCAGAGTGCTTTGGTCGCTTGACGGCGAGAGCTCAGATGTCGTTGAAGCTAAGATTTAGCGAAGGTGCTTCTCGGGAGCATATCGCAAAAGAGTTGGGTATCTCAGAGCATGGCGCAAAGAACCTTATGCAACGTGCCAAGGCACAACTAAAACAATGTTTGGACGAGAAACTGAATCGTGAATAAGCAACGGGATGATGAATTGCCAGATGACGCGTTGGTGCGAAGTCCCAGTGACTTTATGCTGACATTGTTGCTGGAAGACTTCCTAGGCGAAGAAGTACCTCCGGATTTGAAGTCCAGACTCCTTGCAAGTTTGGAGACAACCGTGTCGGGAAATGGCCTGCCAACTCAGGTTGGGCTTGCAAACGCAAGATGTTCAACTGCGGACTACGACGAAGCTATCCGGGCAGCGTCGGAGGATTTAAAGAACGGATATGGAACGTCGATTCCGGCATTGCTCGAAACGCCTGACCTAGCGTCACGCTCTGCGGATGGGACGATGGTTTGGATCCGTCGGGGCGTGTATCTAGCATTAGCGTTGGCCGCAGCCGTAATGGGCACCATCTTCGCACCAAGTGCCTTGAAGTCTCGGACTACGGCAGAAATCCGCACGGATATTGCGAAGTCATCGCAAGCCATTGATACGAAATCCATTGATACGAAATCCATTGATACGCAAGCCATTGATACGAAATCACCGGACGCGATCGTCGCAATCGACCAGTCCAACAACGGGCCAACCAACGATAGGCCAAACAATGTCAATGAAGGTGTGGCGGCAACGACTCCAAAAACGAATGAAGAAACTATCGATGAACAGGGAAAGCCTCCGGTTCATGGATTGCTCGAATCCGTTGCAAGTCGTTCGAACAAACCGAAAGGACAAAATGCAGAGCCGATTGTCTCGAACATGCCAGCAGCCAGTGTTGTCAGCAAAGCCATGAGCGACGCAGAGATTGTTTCTGTGATCGACAGCCAATTGAGTTTTCTTTGGGATCGAGTTGGGTTGACTGCGGCCGCAAGTGTCCAGATAGATGTTTGGTTGGATCGAGCTGCGTCCGCCATTCTTGGTCGTCAAGCAACCTCTGCAGAAAAAGAAGCCTTCCGTTTGAGTAAAGGGGAGAATCGAGTCGCCAATTATGTTGACCATCTGGTTTCAAGTTCTGAGTTCTCACGGTATTGGTCGACGAGATTGGCCGAACACTATTTAGGAAAACGACTCCCGACAACACGCGACTTGTCGGTCTCGGAGTATGCTTTCGTGGAATGGCTGGATGAATCGCTGTCCGAAAAGGTTTTTATCGGCGAGACAGAGCGAACCATGATTTCTGGACCGGTTGTAGACCGCTCCATCGGTTCGCGTGTTCGCAAGGACCCAGCGTCTTACTGGATCGCGGAAACGATGGAACGAACCGCAACGAACCATGGCGAGTCCGTGGACCAATTAGTTCCACCGGCCAAACGACGTCAACCCCAACAGGAATCCCTGATTGGGGTTTCGCGGCAACTCATGCGAATCAGTGGAAATCCATCCATGGTGTGTTCGCAATGCCATACGGACGAAACGGGTGGTTCGGATTTGCGAGGCTACATATCGATGTCGAAAACGCAAGTTGCGGCGGGCTCGAATTCGTTTTGGTCGGTTCCGGCAAGCTTGTCTGGACTGACGCTGTTGCATCAAACTTTTGAACGCACGCTTCGGACGGAGCCACCGGCCGACTTTTTCTTCGAAGATGGCGAAGGCCGTATGAAGCTAGCGATTGCGGGTCCGCCATCGCTTCAGAAAATTCAGAATGGCAACAAGCCGCTCGACGAGTGGTTGGATTCGTCGGCAGAACCGCGTCGCGCGATTGTCGAGATGGTTTGGGGGCAGATATTCAAACAACCTTTGGTGCCGGTCATGGGGCTTTCGGAGGAAGAGGGATTAAATGAACGAGTGGATCTTCGAGAGTTGCTTGCGAGCCAAATGCAACTGCGGAAAGCGGATTTGGGATCGTTGGTTCGTTGGATTGTGTTTTCAAAGTCCTTTCGAATCGAAGGATTCAAAACCGATGCTCCGTGGTACCTCAAATCGACGGAATCGCAAATCGCAGAATCGCAACGGAAGATGAGGATGTTTGCGGGTTTCGCCGCGACGGAGTCGCTGATTGCCGAGTCCGGCAAACTTTCCTTGGGCCGGGTGGCCTCATGGATCGATCAAAAACGATCGTTTCAGAAAGCCAATGATGCGACTTTGGCACAAGGGACAAGCGGCAAGCCATCGGGCAAGGGCCCGAAGACTCTCAAGCTCGACTACAGTGAAGATCAGGTTCGATATCTTGTGTCCATTGAAGAACCGTACAGTCAGCTAAAGGCACTTTCGGAACGTTGGGCTAAAAGTCCCATGTCTTGGCAAATGCTTCTCGAGCACGTGTACTTAGCCACGGATGCGAGATTTCCAACTCGATTGGAGCGAGACGATGCAAACAAACTCTTTGAGTCCTCGGGCAAAGATCGCGCCAAGACGCTGGTCATGATTGTCACCGCACGGCTTGGGAGTTGGTAAAGACGCGTCGATGATCTCGGCAATGACATCGGATCCCTTACCGCAATATCCGCCGAGTCTTCATGTGGGATAGACGATATCTATGGCAAGTGCTTTGTTACAATTAAGAATTAGGGTTGGCCGTAGTGGATCTTGTTAAAGATCCGAATCCAGCCGGATCTTTAACAAGATCCGCTACCCTAAAATCAAGCTGTCACAGACCACTAGTGCCGCAACCTGGAATTGTTACGTCACGCACGGATGGTTTGTCATTCGGTGCTTTACTGTATGCCCCTGGCTTCACGGCTTCACGGCTTCACGCCAGAGGTTACCAAAAACCAATATCGTGGTGACACTCGCCAAACCGGGCGATACGCTGAAAAGCATGGCGGACATTTGCAATAACTCCGAGCTTCGGTTCGCCATGGATAAACTGCACGGCTATAAATGGGACGCGATATTGCTCAGCGCCGGCGGCAACGATCTTATCGACTACGCTAGCGGTAAAACGAGTGAAGACAGCATTCTCATTCCGCCCAATGAGCGCGGCGCGGTAAACGGCGCGGCG
Organism: Pirellula sp.; assembly: GCA_031427235.1. Classification (GTDB taxonomy): domain Bacteria; phylum Planctomycetota; class Planctomycetia; order Pirellulales; family Pirellulaceae; genus JBKCUI01. The sequence continues at coordinate 888 of JANPNA010000170.1, read as the reverse complement.
GATTATGTCGAGCAGAGCAAGCTCGCGCAACTGATGGCGTATATCCAAGAAGGCTATCGGCGCATCGTTGCGTTGCGCGATGCGCCGAAAAGTTCCTGCGCCGGTGCGCCGATTGTCGTTCACACTTATGATCGGGTTACGCCGACGAATTCTCCGGCGACCATCGGGCCGATCACCTTGGGACCCTGGCTTTTTCCGGCGTTAACGCGCGCAAAAATCCCGGAACCCGATTGGATTGCGCTGGCGGATTATCTGCTGGCGGCACTGCGCGACACCATAGTCGGGTTAGCCAAGCCGGGCGTAAAACAACTCGCGAATTTTCATGTCGTCGATACCCAGGGAACGATCACCCGCGCGGCGCTCGGTTCCGTCGGCGAGAGCAACGATTGGCTGAATGAAATCCATCCCAACAAAAACGGTTACGAAAAAATTGCGCGCAAGCTGAGTGAAAAACTAGGGATGTTGTTGCCGTGATTTGACTAACGAAAATTTCACACGCGCTTAGTTTCATTCTTGGCATTCCCGCGAAGGCGGGAATCCCTGTTGACTTTGAGTCGCGAAATGGATTCCCGCTTTCGCGGGAATGACAGCCTGTATTTTTTTACGCAACCGGATTTAATCAAAGCCGAGTCGCGCAATTCGCCTTAGAATAGCGATCCGAAATTCGCGTCGTTAAAACCCATGTTAGTCCTAGGCATTGAAACGTCCTGCGACGAAACCGGCATCGCGCTCTATCACACCGAGCGCGGCTTGCTCGGTCACGCGCTGCACACCCAACTCGCAATGCATGCGGACTACGGCGGCGTGGTGCCGGAGCTTGCCTCGCGCGATCACATTCGCCGCGTGCTGCCGTTGACGCAGCGCGTGCTTCGGGACGCCAACGCAACG
>JANPNA010000169.1:0-6100 GCA_031427235.1 Pirellula sp. | reverse complement strand
ATCTTAAGCTGGGCCGCGAAACACTTTCGCTAGCGTTCCCTAGTAGCGGAATGCGTCAAGCATTTCGTTGGCGTCCAGCATTCACGAAAGCTTTGACAGCTTCCGCTACGATTTAAATCGGCCCGCCTTAAGATCGACGCCCTTGAACGCCAACAATTCAAACGCAATTGATTTAGAGGCAAATATTTCTTAAAATAATCTTGCCACGCCATTGCGTCCGGAAAGCACCGGTTTGAGAAACGAGGTGGCTGTGTTTTACGTCGATTTCACGTCCAGATGAAGCGACGCAGACAGCATTTGTTCCGGCCAGAATGCGACAATACGCCAGCGAGAGCTTGCCATTGGAGTTTCCGATGACACATCGCTGAGAAAAATCCTCGGATAAGTTTTGGCTAACGGAAATCGGCCAGATCACTTCGATCCCTTCCAGTTGGAGGTCCTCGTCTGAGCTTAAGAATTGCGAGGGCCGTTGGTCACCACTCATATCCGGCACGAAACAAGGAGTCGCACCAAGGGCGGCTCGAATCGTCAGTCTCTTGCCTTCGATTGATATAGCAGGTGTGATAAAAGGTCCATTCCCGTAAACGTCGATGACGCTCCCGTCGAGTGCTAAATGGATAGCTTCCGCGAGGGATTGAAAAATCGAATTGGTACCATTGGGACCGTTGACTACAAATCCAACACTTGGTGGATCGAATGTTGGTGGCTTCGGCTTGACACTAAACATAGACAGTCCAATCAATAAGCCGATAGCCCCGACGAGTGCCGCGCCAACGAGTGTCGCGCCGACAAACAGTCGTCGCGATCTGTATTTGTTTAACCGGATCGCAGGCGCGACGGTGGTTTGATTGACAAGTAACTCAACAATTTCCGCAGCGGTTTGAATTCTGTCATCAGCATTCTTCTCAAGCAAGCGTTGCACGACCGAGCCGAACCATGCCGGAATTTCGGAGTTCACTTCACACATAGGGAGCGGGTTTGCGTTGCGTATTCTGTCGAGCACGACAAATGATGAGTCTGCAACGAAGGGCGAAATGCCCGTACTCGCCTCATAGAGAACAACGCCAAGGCTGAACAGGTCCGAACGCGCGTCAAGGTCGGCGTTGATCGTCTGTTCGGGCGACATATACGCGGGAGTCCCAGCGATGGTCCCCTCGACAGTTATCGTATCTGAACCGGTGTGTTTTGCGAGTCCGAAATCTGCGATGCGAACATCACCGGTAGCGACTTCAATCAAGATGTTGGCTGGTTTGATGTCACGATGAACGAGTCCATGTTTGTGGGCGGCCGCCAGCCCACGGGCTAACTGGATCCCCATTCGAACGACATCGGGAAAAGCCAGCTTAGGGTCGTGAATGAGCCTCTGAGCCAGAGACTCGCCATCAACAAATTGAAGCACAAGATACGGCATTCCGTCGGCCTCTTCGATAGAATGGATAGCAACAACGTTTTCGTGGGATAGGGCCGCAGCAGCTTGAGCTTCGCGGAGAAATCGACTTTTCGCTTCACCATTACCAACGAGATGAGGCGAGAGAACTTTGACTGCGACCGTACGGTTGAGAATAGAGTCGATTCCTTCGAAGACGACACCCATTCCGCCCCGCCCGATCACTTTGAGAACTTCGATATCTCCAAGTCGGCCGATGAACCCGCGACGGGTGGTTGGCTGAAGGATCGGAAGCACATCACGGCTAGCGCTCGCGGTGAAGTTCGCGGAACAGGTCGACAACTGCGATTCGATCGACAGTCGCTCCATTACGACGCGCAAGCGAGGTGATTCCGTCTTGGCCAAAAGTGTCTTCGCGCCAGCGATCCCTTGCATTTCGGGCATCACATCTAACAGATCGATTCGCGAGCGACACTGTTCGCAATCGGTCAGATGAGCTTCGACGAGAACTTGCTCGTCTGCAGTCAAATCAGCGCAATTACATGTTTGGCTCACCCTAGTACCAAACCCCGATTGCGAAATCTAATTTGCAGTCGGGGTTTTTCGTTCGAGCCAGCTATAGCCGTAGAACTCCAGACCGCCCCCGCGATCCAACGCATGACGCTGAAAATCCACATCCGGCGATCCTTCCCTGACGTTAACCAGATGTAGCTGCGCCTCCAGTTGTTGCCCAAGCTGACAGGCTTTTTCAAGTGCCAGAGTGCTGCTCGGGCTAAAATCAAAGGGGACCAGAATCGTGTTGATGGTCATCCAAAAGTTTCCTTGATGTAGGTTCGTTTAACTCCAAGGACTCGCGCATGCGAAATCATGGATGGGAGTCAAAGTCCAGTGCTCTAGAGGGTCGCAACCTACTGCAAGTTGTGTTTCAAGAAGTCAGAACCGTGCCACACTCTAATGGGAGTGACAGCTCACGCAGGTGGAGATCGCTTGAATGGTGTTGAACGCCGCCCTATCCAGGTTTTGCTGATCCGCCAACTCCGACAGCTTTACCGCTTGGCGACGCAATTGATTACCTCCCTTTCTCTTGAACGCCCATTTTATCTAGCCATAGATGCACACTACAATTGACTACTTTCGCTCATTACCCTGTGTCAAATTGGCGCATGTTTGCGAACGTAGGATTTCGTCTTTTGCATAGGACTAGGCGAATAAAGCCAATCGCTAACCCTTTGGTACTTGTTTTGCTTCATGCAGTGTTAACTAGGGCAAACAAACCAGCCGCACGGTGCGGCGAACGGATTTTAGCCTTTCGGACGTTTAGAATTTTGGAGATACGTTATGGCTACAACACTTACTCCCACGCGTTCCACATCCGCTGGGAATCCTCGAGAATCATTTTCGTTGTTGCGTAAGGAAATGGATGATTTGATTTCTAATTTTTGGGGCAACAGTCAATCCAACTGGCTTTCGCAGTCCATGTCGCCACCTTTGGATGTCGTCGAGTCGGAGAACTCATTCATGATCAAAATGGATGCTCCTGGACTTCAAGCCAAAGACATCAACGTTCAAGTGCATGGTAACACGTTGACATTGAGTGGTCAGCGCAACGAAGAAAAGGAAACGAAGGACAAAACTTTTTATCGCATGGAAAGGCGTCACGGAAGCTTCTCTCGAACGGTTTCCCTACCTTGCGGTGTCAACGAGAGCGAGGCAGTCGCCGAGTATACGAATGGAGTGTTGTCATTAACACTTCCGAAGGCTGAGGGGGCCAAGACCAAGAAGATTACGGTGAAGGGTTCCTGACACTATGTCCATTCGCATTTCGATTGCGGATAGCAATTCCGATTCCGGAGGTTTGCTGGAAAGACTATTATCGGGATGTGGCTTTGAAGTGCGAGTTGTGGCAGGTGGCGAGTTGCTCATAGATCACGTCACGGCTCATGCGACTGACGTAATTGTCGTCACGGAATCGACCATTACCGACAGTAGCGAAGTGCTTGAGGCCATCCAGGAGTGTTGTCTCCAAAAGGAACTGGTCGTCATCATTACTCCATCTGAGTCAATGCACCAGCGGCATCTCCCGGAGTTTGCTGGCCCGCTAGTTCGATGGCTCAAGTCTCCTTGGACGTCGTGCGAGCTGTTGGCTGCGATCTTCGAAACGACCGACGTAGGGAAGTGTGACGCAAGAATCGCGCATAGAACCGACTCTTCTGCACCTCTGAAAAGCGATCCGAAGGCAGTAAAATGAACAGCGCACTCGAGAACAACCTTCTGACACACGATGCCGTAATTGAATCGCTATTAGATCCGTCGGCTTACGTTCACTCCGTGATCGGACCAGTCGCCCTGCATGAGACGCATATTTCCTGGGTGTTGCTTGCTGGCAACTTTGCTTACAAGATAAAGAAGCCGATCGTCACGGACTTTCTCGATTACGGAACCCTTCCAAAACGGCATCACGCATGTTGTGAAGAACTGAGGCTAGGAAACCGTTATGCAACGGGTTTGTATCTCGACGTAGTTCCGGTTACGTTTGAGGATGGTCAAATCCGAATGGATGGCGATGCACAACCCATCGAATTCGCAGTCCGGATGCGGCGATTCCCTGAGGACGCGTTGCTTAGCAGGCATCTAAGTAGCAGGCAACTATGCGAGAATCTCGTCTCGAGAGAACACATGATCCAACTGGCCAAAAACATTGCAGGATTCCACGCTATTGCGTGGAGGCTTGAGCGGCCAAGTGGGGAAACAGTTTTGAAAGTTTTTGACCAAGCCAAAGAGAATTTCAATTTTCTGCGAAATGAACCTTTGCTCCGCTTGGATCCAATGCTTCTGCGTCTAGAAAATTGGACCGCGGCTTTCTTTACAAGCCATCAGTCGCAATTTCGGAGCCGAATATTCGACGGGTTTATTCGGGAATGCCATGGGGATCTGCACTGCGACAACGTCGTTTTTTGGGCTGGACATTGGGTGCCCTTCGACGGCATCGAATTCAATTCCGAATACTCATGGATTGACGTGGCTAGTGATATCAGCTTTTTGGTCATGGATCTTGACGAGCGAGGACATGCAGATTTGTCAGCGATTTTCCTGAATGCCTATTTGGAACAAACAGGCGACTACCGCTCGTTGTTGGTATTGCGATGGTACCTTGTGTACCGAGCCTTGGTGCGGGCCAAGATTGCGGTGATGCGCGCACGGCAACGGAACCAGGTGCAGCGACTGGACTTGGAACAAATGGTTCCAGCCCAGGGGTACATCCAACTTGCCAATCGAATGATCAAGCCGGTCAAGCGACATCTGTGGATCACTCATGGTGTGAGTGGAAGCGGTAAAACGACGGCAAGTCAAAGGATCATTGAAAGGGAAGGTGCCGTTCGAATTCGCTCGGATGTGGAACGCAAGAGGCTCTTCAAAACATCAGGCACAATGCAATTGGGCAACACAATGCAATCGGGCAACGAACCGGGCGAGGGCATGTACTCTCCGACCGCTTCCGAGGCGACGTATCGCCGACTATTCGACGTCGCAAAAGACATCCTGCGAGCCGATTTTCCGGTGGTGGTCGATGCAACCTTTTTAAAACAATCCGATCGACAGCGTTTTCAAATGTTGGCCAAGTTAGAGCATGCCGAATTTCGTATCGTCAACTTTCGAGTGGATGAGGAGACGCTGAAGCAGCGTATCGCCCATCGAAGGTTGACGCAAAACGATGCGTCGGACGCGACCTTGACAATTCTGGCCAATCAACTGATGGCCCAAGAACCACTGACCGCCGATGAGTTGGAAGTGACCATCGACGGAAGCAATTATTGAGACTAACCTTCGCAGAAACGAGTTTGAAAATGAAAGTGCTTCTCACCACGGACGGCTCCGAATCCGCAGAACAATCGCTCCGTTGGTTCTCCCGCTTGCCGATCGCACACAGTCGATCGTACGAGATCATCACCGTCGGAAGTTATCAAGTTTACGGCATGGTGTCCGTCAATGTCCACGATGAGTTTGTCCGACTGGAATCCGCTCGTGCTCTCGACTCGTTTCAGCGTGCAGCAGCCATCCTGCAGGAGGTCGGGCTGGCGGCTGTCCAAGTGCCCTCCTTAGGGCAGCCCGCTGACGAGATCACCAAGTTTGCGAAAGAATCCAAAGCGGATCTCATTGTGGTCGGTGCACATGGCCGAAGTCAATTGACTCGCATGCTTCTTGGAAGCACGAGCGAAACCGTCGCGCGTCATGCGCCCTGTTCTGTGCTCATCGTACGCGGCAAACATGAGGCGCATTCCGAAGAGGGCAAACCGCCGCATCTTACCATCGCGTCGGACTGCTCCGATGTGGATGCCCAAATTGTGGCTCACGTCAGCGGGCTTGGCCTACCGAATGAAGCAAAGCTCGATTTGGTCTCGGTAATCGAACATCCCTACCTGCTGGAACCTGCCATTGAGTACGATGCCCAAATCACTCAGGATACGAAATTAGCTATGGATCGGTTGGCGAAACAACTGGAATCAACTTCTGCTAATATTGAAAAACATGTGTTTGAAAAAGTGCATGTTGGGAGTTGCATTCTTGATTTCATCGAGAAACACCCAACGGATATCGTCGTTCTAGGGGACAAGGGGCGATCCGCCATCGGTCGCTTCTTTTTAGGGAGTGTTTCGCGTTTTATCCTGCATCATGCTCGGTGTTCCGTTTTATTAATACGAAAGAGGATAGAAT
>JANPNA010000168.1:0-11360 GCA_031427235.1 Pirellula sp. | reverse complement strand
CTGCAAGGCTTTGAGAATTGGATGACCTTTCTTTCCGAGGTTGAATACGCGTTTAATAGCTACCGGTGTGATTGTACATTACAGTATTTCGACTGTCCCATATCACTATATCCTCCGCAAGTGGTTTTGTGTAAAGATGTTAAGTGGTTTTTTGATTGAGGGTCTTGGATAGGGAGTGGTGCGATGGAATGCACGTTTGATGAACGGAAGCAGCAGTTGGAACGCGAGTGCGTAGTGAAACCAAATCTCTTCGAAGCTTGCTTGGATCGGTTGGATGATTTCATGTTTCCTTTCGTACAAAGTTTGTACAGACAAGAACAATGCGACCACGCGACGAAGTTCGTCAGTGGCCTTTGCTCCGATTTGGAATGCAAGAATGCGGAGTCAATCGCATACCATTTTGAACTTGATCGCAAAGCGATGCAAAATTTTATTGGGCAGTCAAAATGGGATGATGTACCTCTACGAGCAGAGCTAACGTCGCAAATTGCAATTCAGTTAGGTGAAGCCAATGGCATCATCATTCTTGATCCATCCGCGTTCGTAAAGTCGGGCAAGGCATCGGTTGGAGTTGCCCGTCAATGGTGTGGCCGATTGGGCAAGGTTGATAACTGTCAGCTAGGGCTGTATTTGGCATACGCAAGCAGTAAAGGGCATGCATTGGTTGACGGAGAGATTTATCTACCCAAGGAGTGGACGGACGATAAATTACGCATGGAAAAAGCGGGGATTCCGAAGGACAGACAGAAGTACCAAACACGTCACGTAACCTTCTTGGAAATGCTCGCTCGACATGGCAAGGATCTTCCACATCAATGGCTAACAGGTGACGACGAAATGGGTCGTCCCATTGCATTTCGCAGGACATTGCACTCGTTGGGGGAACAGTACATGCTAGCGGTTCCGCGAAATACGAAAATCAACGTCGTGGAAAACGACACTTCCGAAACAGAGAAAGTTCAACCGCCTTCTGCGAGTTCAAGTATCCAAATTTCAAAATGGGTTGCTGCACAAACGGAAGATAAATGGATCAAGATCGATGTGCGCGATACTGAGAAAGGCCCACTCATCGTTGAGCTAATAAAGTGTCAAGTTGAGACTGGCCATCGGAGCAAAGCGGGTATCGCCATGGAGATGGCAATTGCGATTCGCTACATAGACCGAGATCAATCCGTCATCAAGCAAGACTACTACTTGAGCAATGCTGGGCCAACGACGACAGAGAGCGAATACGCTAGAGTAGCCAAGGCCGAACATCGCATCGAAGAATGCTTTGAACGAGGAAAGGGGGAAGCAGGGATGGCGGACTATGAGGTTCGCAATTGGACAGGCTGGCATCATCACCAGACGATGTCCCTCATAGCAAGTTGGTTCCTTAACGTCGAAACTCGGCGGGCGGAAAAAAAAGACACCGGCAATAACATTCAACCAAGCGCGAGTGGCAATCGCATCGATCATACGTGTACGGTACGAATGCGATTCATCCCGCGTCGTGTCACACAGGATTACGAAACGACTTTTACGAAATCAGCTCGCAAGGCTTTATCATTGGAAAAAACATAAACGCTTACCACCGTGCAACTTAGAACGACGGCGGATATAGGACAGTCGAACTAGAGTGAAGGTAACGATCCCCCGAGTAAACTCGGGGGCATTTTACCGCACGATGGTGATCGGGCATTTCTCGGTGGCACCACTTGTATTTGTTTGTGCGAACCAATGCCAGCTTAACGGAGTCTTTGGAGACTCCGGTTGATGGCGTGCAAAAGCCTGAATGGTTTGTCCCTAAATGTGCCTGGACTTAAACGGCCAATTGGTGCAATATAGGGGAACATGGATGGGACCGGCATATTACTTATTAATTTGGACAACCTGTGAATACGAGCTCTTTGCCGACGGAACGAACGGCTTCTTCGGTTTTTTTTGCTGGCACAACTTACTTCGTGCATTTTCTGGCATTGGGATTCAGTTCGTTCCCATTGCAAACCCATTTGAGAAATGTGCTAACGCCAGCTTCTGCAAGTTTGGTTGCGAGCATCGCGCCTATCGCCGCTTGCATCACTTACTTCTTTTTTCGGTACGCCGAATCGCGTGGATGGACCCAATCACCACGAATGGTATTGTTCGTTGTGGCTGTCGGAGTGGCTTTTTTGCAATTGATTTTGGGTTGGCGATTGAATCAGACTTCGGTTGGTACCACTTTACTTGGGCCGGTGGTCGATATTGCCATGTGCATGTTGATGCTCGGTTGTGTCCAGTCCAGCACCATGACATTGCTGAATCATATTGGTGTTTCCACCATGGGAAACCATGCGTATTCGGTTCGAGCCGCAGGTTCAGCAGGTTATATGGTCGCGCTCCTGTTGATGGGTTCGTTTGGCAGCAGCGCTGAGTTGGTCGCTGAGTATCACTTGTTTATCGGGGCAGCCATCAGCCTTTGTCATGCGATTTTCGCCTTTTTAGCATGGCGTCTTTTGCCGATAACGACACCGAAAAACGCGTTGACTGATTCAACGGATCCATCCGAACATGCTGCACCGAATTTTCGAAAAAACTTGCTGGCGAAATCGAATCGGTTGGAGTGGTTTGGCCTTTTGCTACTGGTTTATATGGTGGCGATCTGCGAGATGTCTTATGGTTTGTATGCACACGAATTCTTGACGAACACTTATGGAAACTATGGTTACTTTGTATTCGCTGGGGCTGTAGCCATTGAAATTGCGGTGCTTACGACGATGCCGTTTGTTCCGGGATTGAGGCGGCAGTTGTTGTTTGTAGGCCCGCTCGGGTGGATCCTATTATTCAGTGGATGCTTGATGGCAACGCAAGGCTTCGGGGCCTTTGGACTGTTTGGATTGGCATTGGCGTTAAACTGCCCGTTCCAGATCTCAACCAACGAGCATGCACATAGGATGAATCCGAGTGTTATGGGGGTCGCTTCCATGACACTCGCGCAATCGATTGGTTACACGACGGCAACCGTCATCGCGTCGATCGCCTCACGATTTGGCGTTGGTCCGGCGCCCCTTTGGATGGTCGCACTTCCACTTGCGATGCTAGCTTTGATGCTGGCCGTGCGAAAACTCGCCCAGCAGAACGCGGCGCTCGATGTCGACAATCTTGGCGAGGCGAGCAGCGTGACGGGGGGCGGGGCTATAGCGTGCACCAAGAAACGACCGGACGACTTCGAAGGCCGATTCCGGACCAATGACACGTGCTCCGATGCAGAGGACATTCATGTCATCGTGCTCGACGCCTTGGCGAGCGGAGTAAGTGTCGTGGCAAAGACTAGCCCGGATGCCGGGAAACTTGTTCGCCGCCACGCTAACGCCAACTCCTGACCCGCAAACCAGAATTCCCCGGTCGATTTCCCCGTTGATGATTTTTGACGCAACCAATTCTGCAAAATCAGGGAAATCGCACGATTCCGCCGTGTGGGTCCCGTAGTCGACTACGTCCGCCGATAGTCCAACCAGCAGCTTATAAACGTCGTTCTTGAGCAGGAAGCCAGCGTGGTCGCCGCCAATCGCGTAGCGGAGGGGAGCCGTGTTTGTCATGAAAGAATGCTTGGTTCGGGATTTAAGGATAAGTGCAGGTTGACGTCGTTTTCGGCCTAGCCTTGCGAATCTCATCAAGAACTACAGGAAAAGTAGGGGTGGCGACATGGTAGTCGCTGTTGCCGTCCTTGTGAAACGTTGTTACACTCCGTAGCCCAAGTTGCATGAGTTTTTAGGTTTTCGGCCAGTCGCCGAACCCTCAAGCGACGAATTACTCTTTTTATTTACGCTGCGTCGAGAGTCGGTCCCAGAACTTTATCGCCAAGAAGGATTCACGTAAATCGATCTTTAGTCGGTTGTATCTCTTTCCCATGCGTCTAGCCGATTTTCTCCCGCTAGCATACCCAAGGACTTTTACGCATGGTCAATCGCACCCTTATTCGCTCCCTAGAGGATGAACTCTTGGAGCAGGAACTCGAAATGATGTTCGGCGATACTGCCGAATCATTGTTTGACGAGTCACTCTTAGATGCCAACAAGCAGTTTGACGTCAACCAAATTGTCGAAGGCAAGATTGTCGAAATCAACGACGAGTTCGTCGTAGTCGACGTCGGCTTTAAGAGCGAAGGTGCGATTCATAAGAATGAATGGGACGAAAATGAGCCGCCGCCGGAAATCGGCCAAACCGTCAAGGTTCTGATCGAAGAAGTCGAAGACCAGCACGGTGCTCCAGAAGACGTCCGGGCCATGATCAGCCTCAGCAAACGCAAAGCTGAAAAGATCATCCAATGGGAACAGATGATGCTCTCGGTCCAGGAAGGCCAAGTGGTCACTGGTACCGTCACCCGCAAAATCAAGGGCGGTTTGCTCGTCGATATCGGCGTGCCTGTTTTCTTGCCAGCTAGCCAAGTGGACATCCGTCGCCCGAACGACATCGGCGATTACATCGGTCGCGTTGTTCAATGCGAAGTCCTCAAAATCGACGAAACACGTCGCAACATCGTTGTCAGCCGACGTTCGCTCATCGAAAAGCAACGCGAGGAAGATCGCGAGCACCTCATGGCCGAACTCGAAATCGGTCAAATCCGCAAGGGTATTGTCAAGAACATCGCCGACTTCGGTGCGTTCGTCGACTTGGGCGGCATCGATGGTTTGCTCCACATTACCGACATGAGCTGGGAACGAATCGGGCACCCAACCGAAATGGTTTCGATCGATCAAGAAATCGAAGTCAAGATTCTCCAAATCGATCGCGAAAAGCAGAAGATCGCTTTGGGACTCAAGCAAAAGCAAAACAACCCATGGACCAACATCGCCGAAAAGTATCCAGTCGGCACGACGATCCCAGGCGAAGTTGTCAATGTCATGAGTTACGGTGCGTTCGTGAAACTCGAACCAGGCATCGAAGGTCTCGTTCACATCAGCGAAATGTCATGGACTCGCCGAATCAACCATCCAAGCGAGATGGTCCAAATCGGCGACAAGATCGACGTCAAGATCCTGGGTGTCGATGCCCAAGGTCAACAGCTATCTCTCGGTATCAAGCAGACGCAATCCAACCCATGGGATGTCGTCATGGAAAAGTACCCAGAAAACGCACAGGTCACGGGCAAGGTTCGCAATCTCACCAACTACGGTGCGTTTATCGAACTCGAGGAAGGGATCGATGGTCTTCTCCACGTCTCGGACATGTCCTGGACTCGCAAGATCAGTCATCCAAGCGAATTGCTCACCAAGGGGCAACAAGTACGCTGCCGCGTTTTGAGCGTCGACCAAACACGTCGTCGTATCGCTCTGGGGCTCAAGCAGCTTGATGACGATCCATGGAATACCACGATTCCTGCCAAGTACCAACCAGGTCAGTTGGTCAGTGGCAAAGTTACGAAGATCACCAACTTTGGTGTCTTTGTTGGACTCGAGGATTCTCTGGAAGGCTTGTTGCATATCTCGGAATTGGCCGATCACAAGGTCGAAAACCCAGAGGATATCGTCAAGGTCGGCGATGAAATCGAAGTCAAAGTGTTGCGAGTGGACAGCGAAGAACGCAAGATCGGCCTATCACGCAAACGCGTTGATTGGTCGGAAGAGCAACACTTGGCTGAAGCTGAGAAGGAAAAAGAGCAAGCTCAGCAGCCTAAGTCCGACAAGCCGCAAATGGAACTCAAGGGCGGTCTTGGCAGCGAAGGTCTACTTATCCAGACGCCTCCGGCGAACTAAAGAGTTAGTCGGACTCAAGCGATTTTAGCCCGACGGGCTTTCACATATCAGCCCAGGGCAGAGCGAAGCGCCGCCCTGGGTATGCATCAGACACGATGCCAAATGCCCTGAAGGGGCGAAACAAACAAACCATCGTTAACGTATCTATTTTGTGTTGCCCCTTCAGGGCAATGCGAGACGTTTTGCGGCTCCCCAGGGCGGCGCTTCGCGACGTTCGTCGCTGCGCTTTGCCCTGGGCTAGGATGTTGCTGCCCCATTCGGGGCGTATTCCGAAATGGACTTCGACGATAAACAAATCCCGACTCCATAGAACCAACGTGTCAGCCCGTTTTTTCGTCGCCGCTTAGAGGGACAGTGCGATCTTAAAGCTGGGATTAATCCCAGCACTCCAAATTGAAAATCACTCGGCTCGCTATTATCGGTAGAGAGGGCTGCCCGGAGCCTGATAGCGTTGCCACGAACCACTGTTGGTTGGTCCGGAGTTGTAATAGCTTGTGTTGTTCCCGAACGTTTGCTGCTGTGCCGACCTCGGAGCAAGTGCGTTGTAAGGATAGACGCTTGCTTTAGAATTCGTATTGGTGGGATACAAGCTGGATGGATAATTGGTGGTGGGCTGATAATCTCTATTGATGTTTCCATAGAGGTTTGGTTGCACTCCTAACCAATTGTTATTGGCTGTTGCACTGGGAGTTGAGTAACCGGTATTGGCTTGAGCCAGATAGGCTGGCTGGTTTGCCCATGCGTTGGGGGCGGCCTGATAGGCGGAAGGCGAATACTGCTGTGGCTGCTGATTGTAAGCCGCCTGAGGTAAGTAATTCTGCTGTTGTGCATACCCTGTCACTCCGGTGCTAGTCGGCTGTTGAGCATAGAGGGATTGCGTGTAGGATGGTTGCGCGTAGGATTGCTGTTGAGCGAAGTTGGACGGTAGCTGATAGGCGGATGGGGTGTAACTCGTTGAAGGCAAATAAGGGTTGGAGTTCTGTGCCATCCAACCTTGAGCCGAGTTGAACGGGCTAGATGCAGGTTGAACCGGAAGCAGGGAAGCTATTTGTCCGGAGGCCCCATCACGATAGCCGTCAAATGGCTGGTAACTAGCAGCCTGGTAATACGGCTCTTTGTAGGAAATCGACTTGGTCTGGAAACTCAAAACGAGATTGGTAAAGAGACTGGGCTGCAAGCCAAGTAATCCAAGGGCCATGAAACCAAGTTCCGCCCAGTAGAATTTCGATTGCCGTTTCTGGCGAGCAAAATAAGCCATCCCTATAGTCCTTCCAATCCCGCGGATGCTACACGAAACTTCTGCAAGGAATATAGAGCAGTCTTTCTGGCCAGTTTTTATTTTTGATGGTTCTTTACCGTCGACTAGTTGATTTATTCAATTGCCAGGTGTAGGCTGACTCTGTCAGGGATGTTGGCGAACTTCAACCAAGGCATGGATGCTTCTATCCTTCCCGATTCGGACAAGTGTTTTATGCCCAAGCACCACTGCAAGACGTTTCACGAAGTTCTTGAAAGTGAAGTCAGAACTCCAATTCAGGAACGTCGCGCGTATTGGGACAAGGCCGCACAAGCTAAGTCGACGCAACAAAACTATCCGCCCTCGGATGGGAACGATTTGGTTGGTGTGGCCCTGTCTGGCGGCGGTATTCGTTCGTCGATGTTCAATCTAGGGCTGCTGCAAGCGTTCCAGCGATCTGGATTAATGAAGCATGTGGATTACCTTTCGTCGGTATCCGGTGGCGGGTACACCAACGGTTACTACTCTACGTTGGGTCACTTTCGACATACAGGAAAGATGGACACTGATGTTTGCCCGGAGCCGACATCCGAGAAGACCACCGACTCTGCGGATGCCGCCACGAGTGACTCTCCGGAAGGTCTATCGGCACGCGACGCACAATTCCTGCTTGATGGTCAATACCTAAATCGTCCAATCGAGTTTTTGACCGACTATTTACTTAAGACCGCGGTCATACTGTTTACTGCCATCGCCGGACTTCTTGCAGCAGCCAGTTTGACTGCCCTCTATTTCCGATGCTTTGATAATCCTGGCGTGCGAACTTGGTTGGGCTTGTTGGATTTGAATTCGGATCTTCGCGTCGGATTATTCTCTTGTTTTGTCCTGGCGTTCATCGTTTTGGTAAGTCGCTTTGTGATAAGAAGGCTGGCTGCTGCCTTTGGGCGTCCGATGCAGCTAGCCCCTGGCCAGTGGGCGGTGTTAACACTTGCGATCTTCCTGTTGGGCGTATCCATCATGATCGGCAACGGAGATTTCTATGTCTCCAACGGGATGGGATTCCTTCCCGAAAAACTGGACTTGAAGTCCTTGCAATTGCCAATCTTAGTCGTCTCGATCCTTTTGTTTTCCCCAATGCTCAGGTTTGGGAAGCTGCTGCAGAGCGAGAAAGTCAATGCAACTTTATCGCAAAAGCTCGTGCTGTGGATTGTGCTTTTTGGAACATCTTGGGGAATCGTGCTCGGCATCGTCGGTTGGGTGGGACGTGAAAACATTTCTGGGTTCATCGACAACCGCCCACCGACATTTGTCGTTGACGATATCCTGAACTTTGGAGAGCTCGCGCTCCTATTGGAAAGGAAACCAGGAGATACATCCGGTGCCAGTTTGCGAATGCAAATCAATCAAAACCTCCCCTTTAAGGAAAACAAGCTGGCACAAATAAAACCAAAACAAGAATTCCTTCAAAGCAACTTGGACGAATTGGTGGTGAAAGTGTGGCAATCCCAAAAGATCAAAGAATCGGCCGAAACTGCTTTGCGCCAAGAAGATCGCGTATGGGACTCGTGGAGCAACTTTAGCAGCCAATCACTTGCGCGTTGGGCCAACACGCTCGCCAGCAGATTGTCTAATTCCTCGACGAGTAGCGTAAATGAATATATTGAATCGAGCAGACGAATGCGTGATAACGGAGTACTTTTGAGCAACTATGTCGACCGACTGATCAATCCATCGACCCTCTCGACAAGTTCCATTGAGAACAATGACAAGATGACAAAAAAGGGTGAGGCTCGACATGTACTTACCAATACTCTATTCGACCTCGCCGTCGCAAGAATTTCCTCCAGTTCGCTAAAGGGGAAAGCGATCAACGACTTGAAATCCCCCACAGTCAATCGAGCTGTGATAGCCGAAGCGAACGAGGATTCAGCAGCGAAGGACGCAAA
Source organism: Pirellula sp. (assembly GCA_031427235.1). Classification (GTDB taxonomy): domain Bacteria; phylum Planctomycetota; class Planctomycetia; order Pirellulales; family Pirellulaceae; genus JBKCUI01. Next base: position 2,463 of record JANPNA010000168.1, on the reverse strand, counting down.
CGACAAAAGCAGGACGGAGTCGATGAAAAAAGCCATCGCGTGGATCGAAGCTGGGGGGAAAATGGTCAAGAAGGACCTCAAACCGTACAAAGACATATCCAGTTTCAGCGTATTGCTCCGCAAGTGCTTTCACCAACCAAGCCAATTCGATAGCGAGCCGCTGACCGACTTGGAAGAGTGGCAGTTGAATCGGATGTTCCTCGAAATAGCCTACCCGACCATCTTTAAGGAGAGGGCCATGATTAGCACGTCGGTGGTTGTTGGTCCCGATCAAGAGTTTCGGTTGGTCATTCTCGCGTTTTCAACTGCCGTTGCGGTAATCGGTTTCTGCTTTCTCGACCTCAACAAACTATCTCCATGGTTTCAGTTCTATCGACGGCGCATTGGCGAAACGTTTTTGCAAAAGGCTCATCGGGATGGGATCATGAAGCTTCGAGAACTGAATCCGACCAAGAATGGATATCCCTATCCCTTGTTTGTTTCTGCCATGATATTACCTCAGGCTCCATCGTATCATCGCAGTCCGAAACTGCGTTCGAAACACGCCAACCCGTGCAAGCTTGACGAAAGTTTCGCTTCAAATTGGTATTCCTATCTTCTGTCACCTTTGTATTGCGGATGGTTGCCGACGGGCAAGAACACCAAGAATGCAAAGCTAGAAACATACCGACCAACCACGGAGTACTTATCTGGCGAATTAGGGGTGGATGATGCGGTTGTGCTTTCCGGGGCGGCCATGACACCGTTTATGGCGTCGAATCCTTGTCTCAAAGCGCTCATGCATCTTTTCAATATTCGCTTGGAACAATGGCTTCCTAATCCACGTATGCTCGAACATCGTAACGAACTGTCATTTTCCCTGATCGATATGGGAAATGAGTGGAAAAATCAAGCCGCTTGGGGGCCGGATTCGTGGAGTTATGGGGTTGTTGCCGACGGTGGGTTCCGCGAATTTCTTGGTGTTGAGGAATTGGTCGCTCGACGCTGCAGGATTTTGATCGTCTCCGATGCCGGTTGCAATAATGGCCTTTACGAATTTGGGGTCCTGGCCGATTTGATTCGTAAGTTGCGGCTCGACCACTCCATCGAGGTTTTGGATTTGGATCACGACCGGCCACTGGATACCCGACGACTCAAGCGATCAGACGAATTGGAGGGTCGTTCGCCACAACACTTTGTCGTGGGTCGGATACGCTACCCCGAAAAAAATTCGGGGCAGATTCCTGCCGTGAGCGAATCCGCGCCTCAACTAGATGCTCTCTTAGTTTACGTGCAAATGTCTCTGACTGGGGACGAGAACATTGATATTGAACAGTTCCGGCGAACCAATCCCAGCTTTCCGGACGAACCCATTTCGAATCAGTTTTACACTCCAGACCAAGTCGAATCGTTTCGGCAGTTGGGGGAGCATATCGGCCGTTTACTTTGCCGCGATGTGGATGCCTACGATTGTCCTTCCAGCATAAAGCACAAGGCTCAGACGGTCAGGCTATCTGAGCCGGAATTACGAGACTATCGTATTCGTCGCTTAGAAGATGCGTTTTGTTCCACCTATCGGAATGAATGTCGGCAAGAATCCGCGTTTGCGAACGACGATGCTGGAATTGGTTGGATGTTAAATGTAGACCAAGTACTTCCAGTCACACTTTGTTGTGTGCATCGGTATGAAACCGCTTCCGAACATCAATTGTTGATTCGAGATTTTGTTTGGTATTGCCTAGAGGACTTTGACTCGGAGCGAGCGGGGCAATTCGATCAAATCAAGATTTCGGATCTCTTCGGGATCGCAATTGAATGCAATAGGCGGCACGCTGGATTTCGCCCTGAATGGCCAACTTCCTTTTTTCAAATCGCAGGTCGTGATTTGCTGATTAAGGCTTCCCAGTTGGGTGCAAACTTGCAACTGAATCCGGATGCTTACGAGGCCTTGTATAAGTACATTCTGAATCCAGCCAACAACGGTGCCCGGCCACCGATCTTGAACGCGATTAGTCGGCTGGCTGTCATGTTGCCTCGAGGCGTTTTCAGGCTTTCCGGAGGCAAAACTGCGGCTGAGGTGCTTGTATGTCTGATCGGGTATCTCGTTCGACTTAAGCACCAGAAGTACTTCGAGCCCCTGAATTGGATTCTACGCGAAAGTTCTCAGAAGCGATTACGGCTGGCTATCGAAACGGGTAAAGCAATCGAAGTGGAACAAGTTTTAATCGAACTGATTAACGAACAGTATGAGGCAAACGCCAAAGCGCCAACCAGTGTCGTTTCCTTCGGCGAGTTGAACGAAAGCGAACGTGGCAAACGCGACAGCATCGATTGATTTGGACGACTGCTTTGTTACAACTAAGAATTAAGGTTGGCCGTAGTGGGTCTTTTTAAATATACAAATACAGCCCGATAATTAAAAAAATACACAAACCAAAAAATAAAAAGGCACAAAACGGCGGCGATAATAAAGCGGGCCGAGTT
>JANPNA010000167.1:0-12664 GCA_031427235.1 Pirellula sp. | reverse complement strand
TCTTAAGCTGGGCCGCGAAACACTTTCGCTAGCGTTCCATAGTAGCGGAATGCGTCAAGCATTTCGTTGGCGTCCAGCATTCACGAAAGCTTTGACAGCTTCCGCTACGATTTAAATCGGCCCGCCTTAAGATCGACGCCTGTTTATTTACAGGTTCATTTCAACTTAAAGCTCCCTGTGCGTCACCGCGGTGGTGACTTACAGGGAGCGATTATTTAACCACCTAATATTGGATGCTTAGTTTTTATTCATTGCCATCCTTGCAGAATCAAGAAGTGAAGCGTCCTATGGGAGCACGTAAGAAAAAAAAAGAAGAGGAATGCCCGAATTGCAAGGATGGACCGGAATTCTATCGAATGTACTTTAGCCTCTTTAAATTCGATGTCGACCTAGCTCGCAAGTTGGTGTCGGATGGAAGAGAGTCTGTCGAATTGGAGCCGGAAGACGTCAAGTACGCAGTGGAATGGAGCCGAATCTGCAAGCAACACGTGGCGCATGTCGACGTACAGTTTCCAGGAATTGTGGCACACTACTGGTATCCGGAGAAGGATGGAACCGTGTTGCACGGTACTGTGCTCATTGATGGACACCACCGGGCAGCCAGGACGCTTGAACTCAATGTTCCGTTTTTTATTCACGTCCTATCGGAAGAGGAAAGTCGTCAAGTGATACTCCGAGCTCCGGACTTGCAAGCACCGGCCAAGCCAACTAAGGTGAAACGGGCTCCCGCCCTTAAAAAGAAAAATCCCCATCGGTCAAAGCGATAAAGACTTGATGACAGCGCCGACGGTTTCAGAGTCTCTGAGCGATCCTATTGAGCTCGACGAAATGTTGCCACAGTTGAATCCTTGGATTTTGCTGTGCGATCTCGGTGCGAACGAATTCGTAATCAAAAACTCGCGGAACGCCAGTTATTTTCACGCGGGCGCGCAGGAGTTTTTTCTTCTAAAGTCATTGCAGGCTCCATGCACATTTCGGCAGCTCCAGCAGGGCTTCCAACAACAATTCGGCGAGGAATTGCAGTGGAAGGATATCGATGATTTTTTGCAGTCCATCACGCAGCGTGGGCTGGTTCCTAGTTCCCGGCGCTGGCAAACGTCGGATCGGCCTACCCACAAAATCCTCGACGACGAGGACGAGGACGAGGACACGCCTGAGGACAACTCGGTTTTCGAACATCGCAAGCCGAGCGGGTCGATTTTTTTTTACCGGGTACCGCTGGTAAACCCGGATAAACACTTAACCGCGATCGCTCAACTAGTTCCCTGGGTTTGGTCAAAAACATTTCTCGCGATAACGTTGGGATGCATGGTGTTCGCGCTCACCATCATGGTGAGTATGCGCGCCGAATTGGCGACCTCGTTTCAATCGGCATTGCGTTGGGAAACACTGTTGTTGTTGGGTTTCACCACTCTCGTGGTTACCATCTTGCATGAACTTGCGCATGGAGCCACTTGCAAGCGATTTGGCGGAGAGGTTCGTGAGGCAGGCGTGCTCTTCATCATGCTGATGCCTTGTCTTTACGTCAATGTGTCGGACGCCTGGCTGATGGCAGATCGTAGAAAGCGACTATTGATCACCGCTGCAGGTGGTTACATGGATTTATGCCTCTGGTTTTTAGGTGTGTTTGCCTGGCGCATCACCCTCCCGGGGACTTTGCCCAGCTATCTGAGCTTTGTCGTGTTGACAACATGCGGTACCCGCGGCTTGATCAATTTCAACCCCTTGCTCCGTTTGGACGGGTATTACCTATTGAGCGATTTTCTCCGAATACCAAATTTGTATTCTCGAGGGCGCTCCCGTTGGATGAAATACCTTAAGTGGTGGCTGTGGGGTGCCCCATATCCTGGGAATATTCCGCAAGGAAAGTTGCTTTTCTTTTACGGACTTGTAAGTTGGTGGTTTTCTATTGCGTTTTTGAATTTGGTCCTGATTAATATCATGAGATATGCTGGAAAGCAGTTTGGCTGGATAGGTTTTCTATTCGGCGGGCTTTTGCTCACTTATGCAATTCGTCGTGTGTTCCGGGGTTTTCTTGGCGTAGAGTTCATGAACATGATTCGATCGCGATACTTAAGAACGACAACTTGGATCGTCGGAATTGCTGTTGTTTCAGTCTCGTTGTATTTCATCCCCACACCCCACTACACCGTTGGCGATTTTGAGGTCAGACCCGGTGAACGCATCGATGTGCCGGTTCCGCTCAATAGTTTCATCTCGCGGGTGCTGGTAGAAGACGGCAACTTGGTAAACGAAGGGGATGCGTTAGTCGAGTTGCATGCACCTGACTTGCTCAGCAACATCGAAGCCAAGGAAGCTGAACTGAAGGAGTCGGAAGCCAACCTAGCCCGGCTGAAAGCGGGTCCGCGAGCCGAGGAGGTGGCTGACCAAGAATCGCGAGTCAACCGAATGAAAGCATGGTGTGAATTGGGACGCTTGGAAGTTGAGACCACGAGTACGGCCCTGAAGCACCAACTGAAGGCGCTTGAACATCGCGTGACTCAAGCGCATACCCAATTGACTTACGCTCAAACCGCCTTCGTGCAGTCGCAGCGTCTCAACCAGCTCGGTGCTTTGGCCGATGTTCAGTTGCAGCGGGAACGAGCTCAACTGGATGTTTTGCAGGAACGTCTTGGTGAAGTACAATCCGAGCAATCTGGACGGGAGACCGAAGGAATTCGAATCGCGATCGCGGAACTCTCACGCCGAGAGCAAGAGCAGGCCGACGCCGAGGGCAAACTGAAATTGCTGAAACTTGGTTCGAGACCGGAGGATATCGCGGCAGAGGAAGCGAGGCGCGAACGTCTCATCGAACAATTGGACTTCCTCAAAAACCAGCGTTCGCGTTTGATCGTCGTAGCACCCACCAACGGTTATGTTTCAGCTCCGCGCCTTCGAGAACGAGTCGGTCGATTTAACACGCAAGGAACGTTGCTTTGCCAGGTGGAACGGCCTGGCGTACCCCGCGTCGAAATCTTCGTGGCCGAAGACGACGCCATGGCGGTCGTAACCGGCCAGCCCGTTTACTTCAAAGCTCGCGCTTTACCCTTCGAAACATTTTTGGGGAGCGTCGAGCGCATTTCCCCAGCTACTACCAAACCTGAAGATTCCGTCACATCGCATCAACCGACGTTTCGGCAAACGGTTGTCGTGCATTGCCGTGTGGATTGCGCCGAAGGCAAACTGAAATCCGGCATGACCGGATTTGGTAGAGTCGATCGGGGTTGGAGTACAATCGGTAGCGTTCTGCTGATCAAAGCCTCGCGGTACGTGCGTACCGAATTCTGGTGGTAGTAAGCCGCCCAACTAGTCCACTGCCGCAAGCGGTGATTCGAATCCGATTTGGAGTGCTGGGATTCATCCCAGCTTTTAGATCACGCAGGAGCGGATTGAGATCCGATGCCCATGGTCGCAAAAGGCATTGCCAAAGAGTTATATCGATTCTGGACGCAGGACGATCTGAAAGCTCCGATGAATCGAAGCACTCCAAAAATGTTAGGCGAGATCGCTTTTAGGCGAGCGGCGATGTGAAAACTACCAATCATATCCCGATACGTAAGTGAGGGACCTGCGAAATTGTCCCTCGCTTACGCTTCGGGTTGGGATACTCCACTCTGCCGCTCGCCTTAGCGTCACTTTGGCAGTACAAAGCCTTAATCCGCAAAGAATAACCCAGCATCGAGGTACTGCCCACCGCCCGTTTGGCGACAATGGATGGCAATGACATTGGTGCCTTTACGCAACACATCCTTCGAAGCCAATGCTAGATTAAAATAATTGGTTACATAACCGTTTAGGCTCGCTACCTCAGTCCCGTTGACGTAGATGACACAATCCTCATCGTGATGCAACCGCAAATAGAGTTTGCCAGTCGGCAACTCCTTGAGATCGAACGAGCGTCGCACCCAGATATCCGGAGTGGACCAATCGGTGTGGATTTGAGAACCAGGAGGTGCCGGAATACCCGCCCCAAAACCGGCTTTGCCTTCGTTCCATCCCTTGCTGTCGAATGTTTGTTTCATCCAGGATTCGCCTGGTTCGCGGGTCGTGTATTGCCAGTTCTGTGGTTGCAACTCCGCAGTGGCGATGATCTCGCGTTTGTTGGTGAGTGACGTGGGTGCGGATAGCAACAATTCCGATTGCTCGCGCAGCCAAGCCGTATCGATTTTCTTTTGGCGGTCGTAGGTCAGCAGTCCGTTGATTTCTCCCTCAACATCGGTCGTCTGCGTATAGACACCTGCAGCAATTCCTTCCGCACGAAGTGCGGCGATGATCGCAATGGAAGTCTTGTAACGGCCTTGCCATTCCTCTTTCGATTTGGGAAGCCCGCCGTAGCCCCAATTCTTTGCGTCCGTCTTCCAAAGGTGTCCTTCGACTGGCCAACCATGGCCACCGAACTCACCCACGACTTTCACAAAGCCGTTGAATCGCCCTCCATTTCCCAAATGGAATGGGAAGGAAGGATGCGGGTAATTGTGCTCGTCAACAAAGTCCCCTATCGGCCAAAAATTTCCACCGCTGGCAATATTGACGAGCCGCGTGGGATCGTATTCCATCGCCATCTTGCCAACGTCCATGGTAGCGTGTTGGCCCCATGCTTCATTGAACGGCACCCAAACACCAATGCAAGGCGCATCTCGAAGGTGATCGACCATGCGCTTGTATTCGGTGACCCATTGTTGGTGAGCTGCCTCAGGCCATTCCGCATCGACCGGATTCGCTACCAAGTGTGTCCAAGGTGGACTACTGGCGCCATCGCGCCTCCGTTGGCCATAGCCGCTGCTGACCTGATCTTGCCACATGATCATTCCGAGCCGATCGCAGTGGTAGTAATAACGACGAGGTTCGACTTTGATGTGCTTGCGGATCATGTTGAATCCGCACGACTTCAAGAACTCAATGTCGGATAGCATCGCAGCGTCCGAGGGTGGAGTCAGCAAACCATCGGGCCACCAACCTTGATCGAGCGGCCCCCAATGGAAGATGGATTTGCCATTGAGAGTCAACTGCAAATGGCCGTTCGCATCCTTGGCTTTGCCAAACGAACGCAAAGCCGTGTAAGCTTGCACCGAATCAACTATCGTGTTCTTAGCATCAAGAAGTTCGACCTTGAGGTCATAAAGATTGGGCGTACTAGGACTCCACAGTTGTGGATTTTCAAAAGACAACCGGACAGGTCCAGTCCCTTCGGCTTTACCCACCGGTTGCCCTTTGAAGGAAGCGGTGACGCGTACTTTACATCCATCGGCTGGGTTGGCAAGGAATGGGGTCACGGTAACTGTGCCGGCTGAGATGTCGCACGCATAGTCTAGGTCTAGCAAATGCATGGCAGGTACTTGCTCCAGCCAAACGGTTTGCCAGATGCCCGTTACGCGAGTGTACCAGATGCCCTGGTTTTGAAGCTTTTGTTTACCGTGCAGTTGATAGCCTTCGGTGGCATCCTCTGTACGAACGACCAGTTCATTGTCACCGGCGCTCTTGAGCGAATCGGTGATGTCGAACGAAAACGGTGTGTGGCCCCCTTGATGGGTGAAAGTTTCTTTGCCGTTGACCCAAACGGTCGTTGCGTAGTCGACCGCTTCAAAGTTCAAGATACTTCGCATGCCGGCCGAGGCCGCAGGAAGCGTACGTCGGTACCAGAGGGTTTCCGTCGGTTCGATCAAACGACCAACACCCGAGAGTGGTGACTCGGGACAAAAGGGGACCAAGATCTCGCCGTTCCATACGGTTGGCTTCGCGGCGTCTTTCGGGGTGACGGCGTAGGACCAAAGCCCATTGAGATTGGTCCAATTTGCACGTTGAAACTGAGGACGTGGATATTCGCTCCACACGGCGTCCGGCTTGAGCGAACGCCCCCACTCGGTCATCAACCTCGTTTCGGCCGGTTTCCACTGCGATTGCACTGCACAACTCAGAAAGTACCATATCGCAATGGTAAGCAGGAACCTCATACGCTGTAGGTTAAAATGCATATCGGGAATTTCTTTCTTTGGGAGGAAGGATCATGGAGGTGGCGGGCCATGCTGATCGTAGCATTTTTAAGATCGTGGCTCAGGGGTCCCAACCGAGAATGCTCTCATTTTTAAAGCTCACTTGAGCCGTCAGGCGACTCTTTGCATTCATGAGCGCGTCGGCGTTGGTGAAGCTCTTGTTCGAGTTCCACACGGCGCCCCCTTATTTGGCGTAGTTTTTTATTCACATCAACCAAGCTGGCAAATAGGGTTGGTCCTCGCACGACGGCCCATCCTGCCACAAACATCAGATAAACTGCGAAAAATCCCTGAGCGACGGTCGGTGAGTCGAAGCGTATCGAGATGGCCATGCAAAAAGCAACCAACGTCGTCACCACCATCAGCCTTCCAATGCCAAACTGAATGGGATTGCTTTTTGTCATTTGATCTCCAATAGGCAGTTGGCAGTTGGCGGTTGGCAGGTGAGGGGTGAGGGGTGAGGGGTGACCGCGTTCGAGTCGCCATTCGCTCGTAGGGTTTGATTCGATTATTGTCGCCTTTCGCTCCGCGAAAGTGCGCCACGTAAACGCACTTTTGCGGAGCAAAAGGCGACAATACCCTGCACTCTTTGGATTGTATCACTGCCCTCCAGTGTACCGTTCGCCGAATTAACCGTAATGAACGGAAAAAAGCAATTTTCGGATGAAGCAATTCTGATCCAATTTCGTCTCGGACCAAGCCTTGGGATTGATTTTATCGCATCGAATTCACCGCATGGGCTTGTCTCAAACCGACTAACGCTCAAAGTTTAACACTTCCATCGAGCATCACTGCGGGACCCTACGCTTTATTGGGATTATAGGGTAGGCCTGAAATGTCCATTGGTTTTGGACAGAAGAATTCGATCTGCGTTGATGTACCGTCGAGGCCGTTGTGTGTGGAGGCAGGATGTCTCCGCAATAGCTTGCAAATCCGCATTCAATGCGGGGTAACCCGAGTCCGATCTTCATTGCATTTGCGGAAGACCCGACTCGCTCAAACAATCAATTCAATGGAGTGAATTCGATGACTAAGTTAGTGTTCCATCTATTCTTGTTCGGGATGACGACGATGGTAATTGCTCGTCCGTCCCACGCACAGTCGTTCAATACCATGCATGGACTCATCGGTCCTAAAACGGAGTTGTCCGTCAAATCGGGTATTGAGTCGAATGACCAAGTAGCCCTGGCTAGTTTCTGTGAGTCAGCACCCGATTGTGACAATCGCGGCCAGCGTTTCGGAAATAGTTGCGGAAATAGTTGCGGAAAGGGTTTGGGAAATTGGCTTGACAACACACAGCTAACTTTTGGTGCGGACAGCTATAAATCGCTTGGAGATAGCGGTCTAACGGGATTTAATCCACTGCCGTTTTCACTTGGAAATAGCTTCGGCGCAGTCTCGGGATTCAATACTGGGGTCAGGCTCGGAGAGTCCCGAATCCGAGGTCAAGTTGGCGCAAGCTATGGAGTCTACGATATCAAAGGGCGAACAACGACAGCCCCACTCAAAGACGACTCCCTCGAGCAGCAAACGTACATTACCGCTGGATTCTACAAGCGTAGTGACGTGTGTGGTGGCGATCGGATTAGCTGGGGCGCCGTCTACGATCAGTTCATCGGACATCAATGGGGCTGGGCAAACAACGAGGTCCAACTGGGCCAGATTCGCGGCATCACGGGATATGCCCTTAATGAAACGAACGAAGTAGGCAGTTGGGGAACGTTTCATATCAATAACGATGCCGCCGCGCTCGGATTTCCACCGAACGCCGTGATCAGCAACATACGTGCTATGAATCAAGCGAACTCCTACCTTCGACACCAATGGGCGTTCGGCGGCAACAGCATGCTATACGCTGGTGTTGTCGACCGTGCCGACGTAGCCAGTTGGCAATTTGGGATGATCAACTTGGCGCCTGTGAGCAGTTCCACTTCGCTTTACGGTAATTTTACGTATGTGGCACCTGGCTCAGCCACTGGACTCGTTGGTAGTTCTGAAGAGCAATGGAACGCATCGGTTGGAATGGTTTTCTATCTTGGCAAAAAAGCCGTCAGCCGAACCGTTTCGGGGAACCAGGGGATGCCATTGTTGCCAGTTGCCAACAACGGTTCGTTCCTCATCACCAACTAAGGGTTGATATCATGGCAAGAAGTTTGTTTCAGGCTGCAGTCCGAGTGGCCCGAAACTTGGTTCTGTCACAGGGACTGTGACGCTGGACGGGAAGCCGGTCCAGGGCGCACTTGTGACCTTCATTTCGAAAGCCGAAAATGGCTCAAGCTCGTTTGGTAAAACGGATGCGAATGGCAAATACCAACTTGAGTTTTCGGCCGAACGATTCGGTGCCAACGTCTGCAACTTTCCCTTGACAACAAATCCAAAAGACGCAAAGTGAGTTGATCCATTGTCGCCTTTCGCTCCGCGAAAGTGCGTGTGCAATGTGTACTTTCGCTCCGCGAAAGGCGACAATAATCAACGAAAGTGCAGTATCACGGATTGCTTTTGCCACACACAGCCAGGAACCCGCCGCTTCTCAAATGCGGTAACCATCCGCCTCTGAGCACTTCGCTCGATTGTCGATTCAATCGATATAAGCGTTTCACGACCAAGCCGCTGGTTTTCAAGTCCCTTCGCAACTCACGCTCCGAGTAGATGTGCAAAAACATCGATGGCAGACCACGATACGCATAGACACTGTCCCCAAGCTCCCAGGTTGGATCACGCTTGGCTCGTATCCAATCCAGCACGGTCTTGCGCACTCCACCCGGATCGCGCAGCCATGAGCCACGATTGTGGACATGAACAAAGAACTTCCCCTGTGCGTTTAGGATGCGCTGTGCATGCTTCATAAAGGAGCGTCGATTCTTTCGGCCCTGGACCATCCCCAACGAACTGTACATACAAAGGACAGCGTCCGCAAATCCGTCCGCCAAACATTCCAAGTGCGCCATGTTGGCCCGAATCGCGGCCACTTCCGACAGCCCCATGGATTTGGCCTTGGTCTTGAACTCACGTAGCATATCCTGACTCAAATCGACCCCAATCACCCGCCAGCCTCGTTCCGCCAAGGGGATCAAATTGCGACCCGTCCCACATCCGCAATCCACCGCGATACGGCTAGTTCCGTCAAGCCTAGTTGATGTTGGCCCCAGATGTTCGGCGACCAACTTCCGATCCAATTCCAGCAAAGGGTGGCCCGCATGAAATCGGTCGTAATCGGTTGCGATAGCGGGCTCGGTAACGTAATCCCACGTCCCCCGCGAGACTCCGGAGGGGAGTTGCCAAGAAGCTCGCGATTGATCGTTGGTTCGGCTGGAAGGGCTGGGCATGGCTACTTTCGGAACGCGAAGGTTGCCATAACCGGATGGTGGTCGCTGACATCGCGTTCGGCTCGATCTTTGGTATAGCGAGTATCCCAATGATCCATGTCCGCACCAACTCCACGAATATTGTATTGACTGAGAACTTCGATGGATTTGAATTTGATGCCCGGACCGGCGGTGGTAGCCAGCATGGGCTTGGAAACCAAAATCCGATCGAATTGCTTTTCGAGGATCAAGTGTGTTTGACGTTTTCCTTCGGGGGCCATTTCGAGCAGGTCAAAAAGGTCATCCAAAGTTTTTTCGGTGCGCCGCCCAAGAAGTTCGAACATCCCATCCCCGTTGGCGGTAACCTTGCCAGCCAACTCTTCAACGTTGAGGTCCCCCAAAATAACCCGGTTCTCGCCCGCTTCGATGCCGGCCCTCATCCAAGTGTGCGCCAACGTGGCTTGCTGACGTCGCAGATCTGCGGCATCGGCGGTGGCTCGCAAGTGAAGAACGAGCGCCGTCAGCGACTCGGTTTTGCCGTTCGCCTGCCACTCGAATTTTGCGAACATATGCTTCGACAGATTATAAAATTGTTTGGAGGCAAACATCTCTTGGGTTTGTTCCCGGCGAGAATACTCGACCAATCCCGACTGATAGATGATGGCAACATCCTGTTCGGTAGCGGAATCGAAACCTTCGATGATGGCAACACGATAGGTCAAGTTGTGTTTGTCCTTGAGGGCTTTGGTGAGGGCGGTCATGACCGATCGATCTTCGATCTCCTGAACAGCCAGGATAGTTGGCTGGAATTTTGCGATAGCTGCTGCAACCGTGTAGAGCTTCCATTGCCATTCTTCCGCGCTAGGGGCCGACTGTTCCTTGGCGATGTCGCTTCGATTGTTTGCTTGGAAGTCATCGAAGAACCATTCCAGGTTCCATGTGGCGATCGTCAACGGGTCCGGTCCCTTATCGGCTCGAACGACCAGACAAGGAACGAAACAAAAAAAAGCCATAAAGGACATAAGTGAGAAGCATCGCATGTTAGTAAGCGTGAAGCATTGCATGATTAAAGCCAAAGTTGTCCTAGTCTCGTTACTTTTTGCCATTTACTTTTTGCCATTTGAAATTTGAATTTCGTTTCTGCTGAGCAAGCGACCGATCATAACCAACTGCCAACCGCCAACCGCCAACTGCCAAACGACAAACGACAACTTCTAAACGACTTCCACAATCGGCTGATAGCCGTCGTCGACTAGATAATGAGGTCGGCCAGTCACATCGGGCACGGTAGTCGTCGAAGCGTTGACGCCAAGGTTGTGATAGAGAGTCGCGAAGACTTCCTGAAAGGTAACAGGCCGCAGAACCGCTTCGCCACCTAGCCGATCGGTGGCACCGATGACTTGCCCGGTTTTCATGCCCCCGCCAGCCAGCAGCGCGCAGGAAACGTTTGGCCAATGGTCCCGTCCGCCGTCTTTATTGATCTTGGGCGTCCGCCCGAATTCACCCCAAGCGATAACGGTGGTATGTTCCAACATGCCGCGTTCATGAAGGTCCTCGATGAGTGCGCTGAGGGCTTGGTCAAAGTCGGGGAGATTTTGTTTGGCAATTTTGAAGTTGCTTCCATGCCAGTCCCAGAAAGAGTAGCTAAGCGTCACAACGCGGACGCCAGCTTCCACAAGTCGGCGGGCGAGTAAGAATTGCTCGTTCAGTCTGGGAGCTGCGTCCCCTTGTTCTTTTTCGGTCCCTTTGCCATAACGTTCGCGAAGTTTGGGAGCTTCGGAGGCAAGGTCGAGGGCGTCGAGCATTCGGCTGGAAGTCAAGATATCGAAGGCGCGATGCTGAAAGGAATCGAAGCCCTCCATCGCTCCGTTAAGATCGAGATCGCGTCGGAACCGATCGACGCTAGCCAGCAGTGTTTTGCGATCCGCGAGTCGCTCTTTGGTGATACTGCCCAGTACCATGTCATCCTTGATATTGCCCGAGGGGTTGAAGGGAGTATGGGAGTGGCCGAGAAAGCTCGACTTGCCGAAGTTGTAGGGAGTATGTTTCATCTTCGGGGATAGATTTACGTAGGACGCAAGCGTTGGATCTTGCGTTCCTTGTAGCTTGGAGATGACCGAACCAAACTCTGGCCAACCGCCAGGCGGGTTGCGTTCGTTAAGGCGACCGGTCATGCATTGAAACGATTCGTGCCGGTCCTTGGCACCGACCATGGATCGGATGATAGCAAGCTTATCGGTCAGTTTTGCCAAGAGGGGCAGATGCTCGCAAATCTGAATGCCGGGAACATTGGTGTTAATGGGCCGAAATTCGCCGCGGATCTCGCTCGGGGCATCCATTTTGAGATCGAACATATCTTGGTGTGGTGGTCCGCCGGGCAGGTACACCATGATGACGGACTTGTTGGAATGGCCGATCCCATTGGCGGCTTCGGCCCTGAGCAATTGGGTCATGGAAAGACCGCCGAGCCCGAGCGCACCGATCTTCAGAAAATTGCGACGAGGGAGACCGTCGCAGAAGCGGTTGCAAGACTTACCATCGATGGTAAACATCAGTTCAAATTCCAGAGCATTGGGAAGTGGCGGGACTGAGCGGGCCATTGATCTTGGCAGCGCAAGCCGTCGTTGTCAAATCCCTTTGGAGTGCCGAAATTCATTTCCGCTTTTAGATCTGTTTGGCAAAACCGCGATTGTGTACGGGGAAATACCAATTTGAACCACGGATGTCACACATCTAACAACTAACCCCTTAAAGATAGGAAAATACTACTTGGAAGCTATTTCGAAATTAAACTCGTTTGCGCCATCTTTCACGACGGCCGTCTCTGTTGTGCGACTCGGCTCTTCATGTAAATCCGGAAATATGGGAATGCAAGGGGATGGGAATGCAAGGGGACACACCATTTTTTCGGGTGGGTAGTTGTTTTTCGGTTTCCGATATGTTTCAATTTCGGTACGAAATTACGATCTTGATCATTCTTTCACGGAGGTTACTGCCATGGCCAGACTCGCGCGTGCGGAAGTGTTCGATCCTAGCGAAGTTGCTGTTCTACATCTGTGCGCTAGGGTAGTTCGTCGTTGCTTTCTCTTTGGCGTCGATCCGGTTACCGGAAAAAACCACGATCACCGAAAGATTTGGATCGAAGATCAGCTCAAACTTCTTTCGGCGAACTTCGGGATTGACCTCCTCGCGTTCGCTATTCTCTCCAACCATTTTCACTTGATCCTCAGGTCGCGGCCCGATGTTGTTGAAACTTGGGATGACAGCGAAGTGGCACGCCGCTGGCTCATGCTCTGCCCCAAACGCAAGAAACCGGACAAGTCGCCAGAAGAACCTAACGAATTCGAACTCAACTCCATTCGCAATGAT
>JANPNA010000166.1:0-15911 GCA_031427235.1 Pirellula sp. | reverse complement strand
ACCCAGGGCGGCGCTGCGCTTTGCCCTGGGCTAAATTGTTTTGGCCCTTCAGGCCATTCAAGCAGACAGGGTAGCTGCCGACTCCCTGCCGACGATGGCTGAGGGAAAGGAGCTGTTGCGTGAGTAAGTTGGTTCGTCCCTGCGTATTGAAGTGGCAGATATCCCTCCATCGCAACAAAACGCGATGAGCAACCGAACGACCCCATTCAGCTAGTGACGGCAAGTAATGACTCAAAAAGTCAAAACGGGTGATCCGTCACTTAGCTGCAATGGATTGTTCTGTTTTATTGTTTTGGCGAATATCTAGGGCACTTAGTCCAGTCATGGTTAAACGAACAGAAGTCGTGAAAAAAGTTACCGAGTCCTGCGGCGGACGCAGCCTCGCAAATTTCAAGCTTAGCGGCCTGGTCTTGCAGTTTCAGGCGGCAGTTACAATCAGTTTCAGTTAGATCCGTCTCGCCGAGTAGCGGCGTCCGGCGGGTAGTCTCAAAATAGTAGGTGCAAATCATTATGGCTCTTTTAGTTAGCGGTACGTTGGCAGTACAACTCTATGTTGGCAACAGGCGGCCCGAGCACGTCCTGACGTCAGTCGATTTTGAAAATAATTCCGCAGTTGTGATTAAGCCGGACGGCAGTCGGGAAACGATGCACGGGCAAGTAACTTATTTAGTGGACCTGCATCAATGTCGAGCACTTGAAAAACAGAACGCTCGGGATCAGCTAGACCGAGAAAGTAACCGAGTTCCAAATTAGTGCGGTAACCCGAGGGCTTAGCTGCATTCGCTTGTTCTGCGATTACTGCCGTTGTGCACGCAGCGTGTCTGCAATGGCTTGAGCGGCTTCGTTTGTTGCGGCAAAGCCTAGCACTATGAAATCAAGCTCTGACTTGTGTTTGAAGGCATGCTGGTTTGTTGCCAGCATTTGTTTGATAGTTTCGATATGGAAGCATTTTTGGCTTGTGCTCCACGTTATTACGTAGGTTTCAATTTGAATTGGAGATTGCATTATGATGAGATTTGCAGGTGTTGTGTTGGATGGCGAAGATGTTTTGGCTGGTGAAGGCGATGTTATGTCGCGATTGGCTCCGGAGGCTTTGTGTGAAGCGACGCAAGCTGGTGTTGTTATATGGCAGGGACGGATAATCAAAAATCGGTTCGTAGGGTTGTCCAGCGATACAGCAGAGCAGAACGACCCCATTCAGCTAGTGACGGCAAGTAATGACTCAAAAAGTCAAAACGGGTGATCCGTCACTTAGCTGCAATGGATTGTTCTGCGATTACTCGCCGCGATCAGGATCGTCCATGAGGTAGTGAGGTGGCAACATACTGATCCGCAGTGCCGGATCGGTATGGGTTTTCAAGATGAATGTTTCTAAACTCTCAGAGTAAGGTTCAGTGCTAACATGCAAAATGTTGTTGACGATAGTTGTAAGGACGCGGTGCAAGCCACCACTCCACCAGATATCGACAGGGGTGGCGGAATCACGATCGAAAATCTGGATAGCAGTCAATTTGGGTCTCTTGTGTATGGAGGTATGGGAAAGTTAGCTACAGGCAGGCTGGCCAGTTGGGCGATTTTCAAAACAAAGGATGGTTATTCACTGTTAGCTGGCGCTATGACTGTTGTGACCCCTCACTATCATGCAACCAACTTGGAGGACGTTCAATCTGGGGTAGTTAAGGCGATAGCTGACCTGACTGATTTCCAGCAGAACAAATAGTATGCCGACGTCGGCAATTTATTTTGAAACGTTCCGTATATCGTGACGGCTCGTCGCTGAAAAGTCAATCATTTCCCTAACACGCTTCGCTTCCCTCCCGAAATATGCCGAATGCAGTTCCGGAAAATGCCGAATGCGGCATATTTCCTAAAATCCTTCCGCATATTTCCTTGCTACTCCGTTGTTTGACTGGTATTTTCAACGTTTCCCTGAGAACGATTGAGAAATATGCCGAACGGAGGTCGGAAATATGCCGAAGGACGAACCTGCTAAGCTTACCCTGGCTAGCTCCATCGCTGCCCAAAACCAAGGACAGCCGAAGCTTCTCGATCAGTTCGAAATACCTTTTGAACGCTTCATAGTTCTAAACGCACCGAGCGCCTGCTGGTAGGTGCCTGGTACCTATTGCTTTGTTTCCACCCACCCACGCCGGGGGGCTGACCTCCTGCTTAGAGAAAAGGTAATCATCCCCTGAGATGAACTCAGGGGCATTTAGCTGCGATCGCAAAGCCTGCTTTCGTTGCTGACCTTTTCCCGATGCTCAAAACGCACGCTCATTGCTAGCTTATTGCGGATGCAGTAAACCGTCATTCTGTTGAATCCTATACATATCAAGACTCAAGTCGTTCAATCGCGGAGGACGATACACTTGGGTGGACTTTGATGATGATACCGATGCGCTCGGGCAAATAGGAATCCTGTTAACAGCAAATGAGTAGTAGCAGTGCTAGGTCGGTCAACAAACTGGAAACTCGCTTCTTGGACCCTTTACGCGGCTTTTGCATGCGTAATTGGTACTTTCGTGGGTTGCGCATCGACCGCCAAGTCTCCCAAACCAACTCCTCCGACCAGCGCGGCTGTTGGCAACAACACAACGATCGTAGCCATTGCGCCAGCTCCCTCCGCCAGCAATTGTAGTTTGCCAGAATTTTTGGGACTGCCCGGTTTAGCCAAAGGAACGGGCGGCATCCTACAACGTCTCGGAAGCCGATTGCTCAGTGGGCTGGACCTGACAGGTCGCTTCCCTGGCTTGCAGCCACAACCGCCCGTGCTTCCCATTACAGATCCTGCCAATATGGAGGAAGGTGCGCCACCTGCCGTACAGGCTGCCGCCGAGATCAAGCAAGAAGAGGATGCAGCACCTCAAAAAATCATGGCAATACGCTACCTCGCTACCTTGGGATGTGGTGGTTGTTACGAAAAAGTCGAGGATGCGTTGCTTGAAGGGATGAGTGATTGCACCGAAGAAGTACGATTTGAAGCCGTCAAAGCCTTACAATGCAAACCGGAATGCGGTTGCAAATTTTGCAGTTCCCCATCGTGCTGCAGCGCCAAAGTTCGCAAAAGATTGCTCGAACTTACCACTTGCGAGAAAGAACCATCAGCGAGAATACGCCGAGTCGCTCGAATGGCGTTGGCATGCTGCAATTCGAAGCCGTTAGAGGAAGAGGACATACCGCGAGAAGGTCCACCCGCCCCAACTGGCGACCTGGCTTTCACCACCAACAGTCTTCCTCCCACATTTTTCGACGGCATTCAATTGGTTAGTTTTGAGAACGCATCTACACCGTCGCAGGCTGGAGACATGATACTTGCCAGGGTGAATGGGGAACCTGTTTTCGAAAGCCAAGTCCTGCCCTTGGTCGAGGCCCGATTGCGAAGCGGAGATGCATTGAACGCCAACGATCCAACCGTTCGACGCAAGCAACTGACTGTTGAAACGACGCGAGTCATTGATTGGAAATTGATAGGCCAACAGACTCGGAATGAAGTTCGAGTAGCGGGCGCGGGGATGGCCACACCCACACCTAGTCCCCAAGAGATTCAAGCTTGGTTTGAACGTCGCATTCAAATTGCACCCGACATCTCGTCTCAAGAATTGTTGGCCTACTATGAAGTAAATCGAGAACGCTATCGAGTTCCACTAAAGTTGCGATGGGAGCAGGTTTCCGTGCTGGTCAACCAATGTTCCAATCGCGAATCGGCGAATAGGATTGCAGCGTATTTGCGAAACCGTGCGTTAGGAGTTCCAATCGAGCCCCCGACCGATTTTTCGAAGGATAAGATCGAAACGGAAATCCATCCTTGGTCCGAAATTACCAGCGTAGATCCAGCACCGCTGCGGTCCGCATTGAGAAATCTGCAGCCGGGCCAGGTATCGCAAGCGATTGATGTTCACGGGAATCTTCACCTTTTGCGCGTTCTTGAGCGGCAAGAGGAGGGGTATCTGCCGTTGCCAATTGTTGTCGATCGCATTCGAATTGAGCTCCTCCGCGAACGAAAGAGAACCGCAGAGTTGCGATTGATCGGACAACTTCGTTCGCAAAGTCAAATTTGGACTGTTTTTGATGCTACGATTCAGTCCAATGACAACAATAGTACCTCTCAAAACGTGATTCCAGCTTCGATACAATGGCAGCGAAATTAACATGAAAAATGGTGGCGAGCGCCAACGGAATTGGAAGGGCCAATCAGAGAGGGTGGTTGAGCCTGTTCGGCATCGGTGGCAAGTCGAAGCTGGGCGAGACAGCAACGATCCGTCTCCTGTCCGATCGTTTCGAAGAACTCTCGCGTTGTTGCTACTGCTTTCCGTTTGCATGCTTTCCGCATTTGTCTACTTGTTGTTACATGCCCCAATCAAGACACCAATAGTTACGGTCGCTGCAACGAATTACGTTTGGCCACTTCCACCCAACGGATGGGCCTCAGAGGATGTGTCTGGATTGGCGTCCTTGAACGGAAAAGCTTTGCACTGGAAAGACTCAAGCAAATCCTGGCAAACGAAATCGTCTTGTTTGGACGATCTTCGAACTCAGCTTCGCGAGCTCTCTTCGTTAGCTCGGCGGGCTGGTACGATTATTCTCTATATCAACATGCATGGTGCGGTGAACGAGGAGGGAGAAGCTTGCTTCATTCCGCCTGCAGCAAGTTCTCTGGCAACGGCTCAGTGGATTACGATGGAGGAATTGGGATCGACGATTGCCGCCAACACCCCGCCAGGTGTAAAGGTTTTGCTTATCCTGGACTGTGTTCATCAGAGGGTCCATTGGAATACGGCACAACTCAATAACACATTTGTGAATCGAGTGGAGTCCTGGGCTGCGCTCCCCCGCTCGGATTCGATCGTGGTGCTAACCTCATCCTCGCCGGATCAGCAGTCATGGTCCAGCCCAGAGTTGCATTCCACGATTTTTGGTCGTGAGCTGCGACTCGGACTGGCTGGTGCGGCAGACCATCGATCAACCGATTCGGAGCCCGCAAACGGCAATGGAGATGGGGCGGTCAGCGTCCGAGAGCTTGCGGACTACTTGATCTCAGGCGTTGATGGTTGGACTCAATCGCATCGTGGCACATCTCAAACACCTCGCGTCATGCCGCCAGGATTTGTCGATTTTCGCGTCGCATGGTCGCTCAAGCCGGGCGAGTTGGGACGCCAAATCGCTGCCGCACATCATACCGATGTTGCTGTTTCCAACACGACATCGGAGGACCTGGCTGAACTTTGGAGGGGGATGGACTTCTTGAGAGATTTGGGAGCATACCGCTATGATCCTAAGAATTGGGCGGAACTCGAACACAAGCTTCTATGGCTCGAGCAACTGTCCGCTGCTGGTTCAGCCTATGCCGAATTGACTTCCAAACAAGTCTTTCCTGCGCTAAGTCGACGTATCAAAGACTCGCTCGCCCGAGCAAAGGAACTTTCGAACACGCACAATGAAGTTGCCAAGTCGCGGATACTTCAGGAGGGTGCAGAGACCGAGGTTACCCCATCCCATTTGCCTTCCCTAGCCTTACAAGAATTCCTTAGCGAAGTTCCTTCCAGTACAGCCAACACACTCCGAGCGAGCATCGTTGGTGCTGCTGTGGACGCGAATCAAAGCCTAGCTCAGGTCGTCGCTTCGGCTGGACTCCCACCCGAGACGACGCTATGGAACGAACTAAATTTTGTTGAGCTGACAAAGAAATATGAATGCGCAACCCATTGGCCGGATCGCGACATCATTCAGGAATTGTTTGAATTGCGAGACCGTTGTGAACGGTTGGCTATCCGTGGTGATGTTCGAAGCCATCGTTGGCGTCGCCCTGCCCAGTTGGTCGCCGATCGAGAGCGTCGCCAAGCGGAAGATCAACTCATCCTTGGGCCCGTCGATCTATTGTTGATCGGAAACGAGAGCCAAACTTGGAGCGGTTTTCGGAAGTCGCTGGACGCAATCGATGGCGACAAGGAGAGCATCGCTTCCCGAATCGAAGCTGCCATCGAGATACGGGATCAGGGGCTTTCTGAGCTAGCTTATTTAGCTGCTTGGATCTGTTCCCCCGAGACGGAGTTTGAAAACCTAGGAGATTGGAAGTCGACGGATGTTGAAAAGGGGCAATCCGAGGCGGCAGCTCAACTGCTCAACGCCAAGCCGGAAGGCATAGATCGTGAACAACTGGCAATCCAAGAATTGAAGCGATGGATCAGTGGACTTCAAGAGCTCGGGGAATTGCTTAGCAATGTCTCAGAACCTGGCACCGGCAAAAAGGAACAGCTCAATGAAGTCTTTGGTCAAGTGCACCGCGATTCCGATTCGCTAAAGGCGTTAGTCCGAGATCACGTGGATCGCGCACTCCGAACATCTGCGGCAAACGGCGTGACCATTCGGCAAGTCGAATCGCTTATGGCTTTGCCATTTCTATCGGCCTACGACAGAGTCTCCCTTCGAAAGAAGCTCGAACAGCTAATCCGTGATTCCGTTCTCCTAAGCCAACGAACGCAGATTGAGGATTCTGAGTCCGGAGTCTCGGCTGTCACGAAGCGGCTCGGGCTTGGTAAGCGATCGACAAAGTTGGAGAGCGCACGAACCGAGAGTCCAGAGTTCCAACGAGTGAGATACGCTGAACGGATGCGGATTTGGGCTTCCCACCCGCTTGGCGAGATATTGCAGTTGAAAGACGGTTTATCGATTGAGGCCTCTGCCGGTCTGGCAAATCCGCGTGTGAGTGATTCGGAACGTGAACTGGTCGCGATCGATGTAGCCAATTCTCGGTTGCGCCGTTGTTATCAGTCAATGCTATCGTTTAACGCGTTCCGCCTAGAGGATTGGGGACAGAGTTCAGGAATTAAGCAAACCATTGCACCCGAGTCCGATGACTGGACTAAAACTGCGTTTGCTGAACAGTACGAACGTGCTATTATTCCACTTTGCCCCATTCGATTCGAATCGAATAGTGCGTTGTCATTTCGAAGGCTCGCACTCAGGGACCTCCTCCTTTGGTTTGCACGTCGGACGATCGATGACTTTTACGCGGACGGGAAGTCCGAAGGTTTCTTTGGCACAAGTTCGGAGACCTACTTCGAACGGGCGGTTCAACGGGTTTTGAATTACGCTTCGTCAATCCAAGAGTCGACAGCAAGCATGAGCGAATCGGCTCAGTCGATTGGCGAACAAGTGCAAATCCTCGGCCCCATCGCTCGCAATGGAATAATTGCATCGGTAAAACGGGGATCGCCGGTTGCCGAATCCGACCGTATTCCGTTTGAGGTCAATGTCCAGCCGACAGTTGCTACGTTATCGACGGAACTGCCGTGGAAGTTACCGATTCCTGACGGGCTCGCAACCATCCTCGTTCGCAATCCGAGAGGGATTTTGCGAGAGGGAAGAATTGGGATTTCCATGCCGGTTACGGGACAAACCCCAAGTTACAATCTGGTGTGTCCTCCGTTGGATCAGTCGCTCACACATGAAGTGGTCGTGGTCTATCGAGGGCATGAATTTCCTGCCCCCATGTTTGTGAGGCAAGGGATCGTGGTTGATTTTAAGCCTAGTCAATACGACTGGGCGGACTTGGTTCTTTTTGGTGATCGTCAGCGACAGCCGTCTACTGTTTTTGTGCTCGACTGTTCTTGGAGCATGGGAGAAGAGATTCCCATGGAAGCGATCGCATTGAGATCGCAGTCTCGGCTTGATCTTGCCAAAGAAAGCGTGTTGAGCATGCTTAGGCAAATTGCGTCACGGCCAGACGCCAGGGTTGGCGTACGTCTGTTTGGGCATCGTTTGGGATGGTCTCGGCCCATCGACGAGAAGACGGGCGCGACAAAGGGAAAGTCTCAGATACTCGTCCAACCGAATTACCCTGACGCGATTCCAAACGATCTTGTGCCAAGCCGCGACGTTGAAGCGATTCTTCCTCTTGGGCGATTTAGCACGGACATGATCGGTGGTTTATCGAGCAAACTCACAAAAATTGTACCATGGGGACAGTCTCCCCTTTATCTTTCCATCATCGAGTCCTTTCGGGATTTCAGTGCAGACGACGATTCCACGGCCAAGAGCATCGTGATCATTACCGATGGTGACAATTTTCAATTTAATGCTTCCGGACGTCCAGGTGGCGAACCGGGTTCAACCACAACCTTGGATGGAGTCTATCGAGCGTGGAGTACGAACAAGGTGCCGTTGTTTATTTTAGGGGTTGGAGTGTCGGATCGGGAAAATGCGAATTCGCGCAAAACGTTGCAGGAGTTGGCAGAGCGTACTAAGGGCAAGTACTACGATATTGAAAACGGTAGCGATTTGCTACGAGCTCTTTCTGAGCAACTTTCTTTAGGAACCTATCGTGTTACCAAGTCCGATGGTGTTCAGAACGGGAAGAATGCTGATTCGTTTGCGGAAGCCAAACTCAACACACCCATAGAACTGACTAAGATATCTCAAGCACCCTACGATGTCTCGTTTCAGTCGATCATAAAATCAATACAGCTCCGCGGAGGTGAATCTGTAGAACTGTTTTTGACGGATGACGCGAGGGACATCGTGAGCAAGCCGTACGACAGATCATCACCGCGTTCCGCCACACTTGTTCGGACGGGGGATAGTGGTCGAATGATTGCGCGTGTCCATCGTCCGTCACAACACAAGAATGGCGTGAATTTCCCGATCTCGATACAGGATCCAGACAGTCACTTCACTCCGCGCCCCAATCAGCTTTGGATCGAGGTGACTCCCGTCGTGGCCAATGCGAAACTGCCGCGACAAACCTACTATTTTTTCGACACGCATTACGAAGCCAAGACTCCAGTTCCCTTGGTCAACTGGCACGCATCCAATTGGCCTGGGGCGGCAACTGCGGCAGACGTGCGCGTATGGGCCAAGTACGAGCCGACGCCTAACTTACAATCGATTCCCCTTGTGCAAGTGCTTCAAAATTCGCAGCGATACTCAGATGGTGTGGAAGTAAGTGGAGTTGAGGGTGTCAGGTTAAGTATTCGCGTTTTGGAGAATCGCGCTAAACCGGAGAGTGTGGAAATACACGTGACAGAGATGCATAACGATCGATCTAGTGGCATTGGATCGATTCGAGTGAATCTGGAAACAGAGGAATCGAATATGCCCAGCCGCATCATACGTCGATTTGAGACCGAGAGTAAGATGGCGATCCACACGTTCGAGTTCGACGCGTCGGTGGGCGCGAGGATGCTTCGTTCACCTGCGTCACGGCTAACGATTCAATCGAGGGCAGCCTCCCACGAAGGGGCATGGCAGCTTCAGGCCGGGCAGCCGATTCGCGTAGACGTTACGAGCATACCGGAAACACTACCTCAAATTGGGTTCCCCACATCCGGCAAGCCGCAACGACGATGAGCGCGTGAGTTCTCACCTGTCTGGAAATCACAACAATCGTCCAGTCGATCCAATTTTATGAAGCAAGCTCGCTGCTTGCCCGGATTATTCATTAGCCGTTTGGCGCTCGCCACGGTTGTCCGCTCCTCCGCTGAATAATCCGGGCTTGCGGCACGCTCACTTGGACGCGATAGCCAGATTCTTGGCTCGATCGATATCGAGTCCGAGCTGACTTAACAACTGCTGTTTGGATTCAAATTTTTCGACATCGCGCAGTCTTGCCAAGAATTCGATGGCAATTTCTTGGTCGTAGAGGTCGCCAGAGAAACCGATGATGTGCGTTTCGACCTTCAATTTCTCTTCGCCGAAGGTTGGATTCGGACCGATGTTGATGGCGACAGGCATGCCGATCGGACTAGCTACGTCCATCGAACTCTCATTTCGAAGGCTGCAGCCTGTGACTCGACCTGCGTAAACTCCCACTGGCGGGCATAGGACTCGGATGTTTTCAAGATTGGCGGTTGGGAATCCCAACGTTCGTCCGCGTTTAGAACCGTGCGCGATGGTCCCAGAAATACGATACGGTTCGATGAGAAGGCGATTTGCGCCAGCGATATCTCCTGCCTCAATGAGCGAGCGGATCCGGGTACTGGAAATCCATTCGCCTTGGTCTTGTTGTGGTTCAAGCAATGAGAATTGCAAATCATGCTTTTTGCACAGTTGCTTCAGCATCGGGACATCGCCTCTACGCTTCTTGCCGAATTGGAAATTCTCACCCTCCGCGATGGCTTTCGCTTTCAAGGATCGGACGACGATGCTTTCGAAAAACTGCTCGGGCTCTAGCTCCAAAAGTTCCTTGCTCGTCGGATAGACAATAACGAAGTCGATACCGAGTTTCTTAAGCAGTTCCGTCCTTCGCTCAATTCCAGTGAGCGATGCCGGGGCAAATTCCGGTCGCAAGATGCGTGAAGGGGGTGGATCAAAGGTAAAGACGACTGCTGGACCTGAAACTTGGTCCGCCAGCCTGCGAACTTGTTGAACGATGGCTTGATGACCGCGATGAACCCCATCGAAGTTTCCAATCGTTACCGCACCACCCTGAGCAGCCGATGGAAAAATGGCCTTGGAATCTAGCTGTAAATTCATTCAGTCTTCAACAATGGTGGGTGATGGATCGATTGGTGAAGTTCACAGTCGTCTTCGTCCTTCGAACGATTCGCTGAACTCCAATACCATAACGAGATGACTAGCGAAATCACTGCTCCCCCCATGATATCGGATAGGAAATGGGCACTTGATTCGAGCCGCTGAAAACAGGCGGCTGCGGCCAATGTAGCGAAAATCCATTTTCCACGGGGGTACACTTGCGTTAAGCCTATCGCCAATGCAACTGCGGTCGCAGAGTGACCCGATGGAAAACTGCGAAATTGTTCTTCAAACCAGGACCCTGTCCAGGGAACCCCCCAAGTTTGCCAGCTCGACGCGATTTCAATTTCGGACTGGTCTAACGAATGTGGTCGATACCTGGGAATCATCATCTTGGCCACGTTGGACACGACCCCACAAATCAATGTAAAAAATGCTGCCTGCCATAATTTCGGTCGGTTTTTGATATCGATCCAAAGTAAGGTTGCAAATATCACTATGCCTCCGCTGGAGTGTGCGAAGGATTCGGAAAGACCGATCGCTTTTCTAAGATCGCCTGGGATTTTCATTCTTTGAACGAATTGAGAAATCTCCAAATCCCAAGCTTGGCAAACCAATCCAACGGCAAATGCGACGAGCGCCCCGACTGCCATTCTCGTCTGAAATCGTCGCTGTCTAAACATCCAAGGGGTTTTGATCGTGTAAGTGAAACAGGAATGTGGCCGTTGTTGAGCTTACCCTAACGGATTTTGCCAGAATTCAGAAGATGGAAAACCGCGCACCCTGCTCAAGCTGCAAGTTGCAGAAATGGCTCAGAAAGAGCCCTGACATGCCGATTTTTCGGCAATTCGGGCAACCGTTTGACCAACCGTGTCACCCACCCTTGTTCTTCTGTGCTTCCAGGTGGACGAATTCCATGGACGCCGGAAACGGCCAATGCTAGCATTAGAGACGGATCGCCAGAAACCTGCGAAGTCGCACCATGAAACCTTATCCATCTCTTCCAAATCTACCTCTTCCGACCGAGCAGCTCGAGTCTTCTGCTTTCCAAAAATTGGAGCAGTTGACTCGCCAGATTCGGGACATGGAAACGGCAGGCCGTCCTACCCAAGAACGCATCTCGAGCGGCTGCTCCGCGATGGATCGGCATTTGCCTCAAGGCGGTTACGCGCGCGGCAGCATGTTGGAGTTGCTTCGTAGCGGCCCAGGTTCAGGAGTCGCCTCGATCGGCTTGATGATTGCTCGGCAAGCCATGGTTGAGGGAAAATATTTGGTAGTGGTCGATGCGCAACGACAATTTTATCCACCTGCGATGAAGTCGCTCGGCATTCCTTTAGAACGCGTGATCGCATTGCAGCCAGCCAACCATGCAGACGCTGTTTGGGGATTGGCTCAAGTGTTGCGATGTCCTGCGGTAGGAGCGGTGATCGCTGAGGTTGGACCACTAGAGGATCGGGTCGCCCGCAAATTGCAATTGGCGGCCGAACAAGGTGGCGGATTAGGCATTTTTTTACGCGACGCGAGATTGGCTCGCGCGCAACCAAGTTGGGCGGATGTTCAATGGTTGGTCCGCTCGTCCACACAAGAGCACATTGCCCACCATCTTGAAATGCAACATCAAGACGACATTCGATGGTTCCACTTAGAATTGGCTCGATGCAGTGGCGGCCGAGCAGGTGCACGGTTAACCGTGGGCTTGAACGGTCACAGTCAATGGGTGGCTGGGGCACTTCGCAACTCGGCAGCGGAGTCGCGGAGCGACACCACCCTACCAACAACGCAAGGAGCTCGACATGAGCATGCGAGTGCTTTGCATCTGGCTGCCCAACTGGCCCAGCCAACGCGTCGCAGCCGCGAAATCGCAGGCTGAACCCAAAACAACCAATCCAATGGGCATCGGGCCAATCCTCTTGCACTCGCGCGACGCGCGACGAGGGCGCGTGGTGACCGCTGCCAACGCAACGGCTCGAGCCTTTGGCATCGTGCCCCAAATGCAACTCAGCCAAGCCAGCATGCTTTGCGCAGAAGCACAACTGGTCGAACACGACCTACAAGCGGACATCGAATCTCTTTGCTCTTTGGCGGAGTCGTCGCAATGCTTTAGCCCGATTGTCGGAATCGAACAACTCGATGTCCAGCCTTGGGCGGGTCGATCGCTGCACCAACCACAATCGATCCTGCTGGACATCACCGGCATCTCACCTCTCTTTGGAGGTGATACGAAATTTGCATCCACCGTACATCAATGGGTTGCCGATCAAGGTTACTGGGCTTCCATCGCCATCGCCAATAGCATTGGTACCGCGTGGGCGCTCGCAAACTACACGCACCGTTCCCAAATCGCATTGGACTTGGCCGAAATCGAGCGGACGGGAAACACCCAATTCGTACAACCCGCAATCACTATTTTCGAACCGAACGAAGCGATTGGTACCGCGACCTACCCGCTTCCAATTGAGGCATTGCGGCTGGCGCAAGCAACCGTGACCAAATTGCATCGGTTGGGCATCCGGAAAATTGGGCAGCTAGTTGAACTTCCTCGAGCCGGACTGGCCTCGAGATTCAACGACCAATTGCTTCAACGCATGGACCAAGCACTCCACAACCAATACGAACCAATCCTTACTCTCCACGCTTCTCCGGAACTCGCTATCGAAGAATGTTTGGAGCATCCGACACCGCTGCGCACCACGATCGATTTGATTGTCACCGAGCAAGTCCATCGACTCACGCGCGCGCTCAACGAAATAGGGCACGGCGTTGTTCGACTGGTTTGCAGGATCGAAATGGAACTCAATGCCATCCCCATCGAATCCGATATCGAAAACCAAAACGGACAGCCGCCGCCGATAGCACGTGTTTTTCAAATCGGGCTCTTCCAACCCTCCAACGAACCTGAACATATCCTGTGGCTGCTGACAGGCCAACTAGATGCCCACTACACCAAAGGCCCAAGTCACTATTGGGCAAGGTCGATTTCGGTTCAAGCGACCCTCACCGCACCGCTAACCTGGCAACAAAGTGACTTGTTCGATCGCCACTCCGTCCTTCATCGCGAATCCATTGCCAAGTTGGTCGACAGTCTCAGCGCTCGAATGGGGCGAACCGCGGTGGTTGCGCCCTCGGTTCAACGTGACCCACAACCTGAACTTGCGTATTCATGGCGACCACTTACCGGCTGGCGGCAGGACGGTAGGAGCCAAGAGACCAAACGCAAACTAGCCCGTGCACCGAAGCGCAATTTTGCAGAGCAGCAAGGAATGGAGCCCAAGGCGGACGAACTTTGGCGCCGCCCAATGCGTTTGTTGCATCCCCCCAAGCTGATTGAAATGCAAAAGGTCGATGGAAACGGTGCGCCTCTTCGATTGGTCTACCAAGGTTCGCCGCTGGCTGTG
Source organism: Pirellula sp. (assembly GCA_031427235.1). Lineage (GTDB taxonomy): Bacteria > Planctomycetota > Planctomycetia > Pirellulales > Pirellulaceae > JBKCUI01. The sequence goes on along the minus strand of JANPNA010000166.1, from coordinate 2,046 downwards.
GTTCGCGCAACCGGCCCAGAACGTATCGACACCGGATGGTGGCAAGGTGCCACGCAACAACGGGAGTATTTTCGTATCGAACTATCAACCGGCACATGGCTCTGGGTGTACCGAGACCGCCGCGAACAGAAATGGTATCTGCACGGTGAATTCGATTGAGACAGCGGAGGCGGAGGAATTGGAGTGGCGGAGGAACGGAGTGGGGGAGGAATGGAGTGGCGGAGGAATGGAGTGGCGGAAGGATTGGAGTGGCGGAAGGATTGGAGTGGCGGAAGGATTGGAGTGGCGGAGGAATGGAGTGGCGGAGGAATGGAGTAGCGGAAGGATTGGAGGATTGGAGGGGACGGTTGGAGTAATGCGATTCGCCCCGAATGGGGCAGCAACAACATAGCCCAGGGCAGAGCGAAGGGACGGAACGTCGCGCAGCGCCGCCCTGGGTACTGCCGTCACCGTTGCATTTCGCCCTGAAAGGGCAAAACTTGGTACACATTCCGTACACCGGACGACCCTACATTAATACAATCGTTGTCAAAAGAACGCTTGCCTTCTCAAATATGGAGCATCCATGTCTCAATCACTCGTGAAGAACTACCTCCATCTTGTCTTCAGTACCAAGCAACGCATCGCATGGATGCCTGTTGAATGTCGATCCAAAATGTACGCCCATCAATCAGGAATTTTCAAGAAACTGGATAGCCCTGTCCTCGAAATCAATGGCGTGGAGGATCATGTCCACATTCTATTCTTGTTGTCGAAGAACCATGCGATGAAGGAAATTGCCGAGGAAGTCAAGAAGGGCAGTTCCAAATGGATGAAGACCTCGGAAGGAACCAATAATAGCAATTTCTATTGGCAAGGCGGCTATGGTGCATTTTCCGTAAGCCAGTCCAAGGTCGAGGCAGTCAGGAAGTATATTCAAAACCAAGAGGAGCATCATCGAAAAGTATCCTTCCAAGATGAGCTACGAGAATTGTTTCGGCTCCATGAAGTCGAATTTGATGAACGGTATGTATGGGACTGACAGGTCGGTTTTGCCCTTTCAGGGCAACGATTTGTTTGTAATGCTGACCCAGGGCGGCGCTTCGCTCTGCCGTTGGGTTACGAATCGGACCGTTGGGTTACGAATCGGACCGTTGGGCGAGGAATCGGACGGTTGGGTTAATGCGATTCGCCCCGAATGGGGCAACAACAACATAGCCCAGGGCAGAACGCAGCGACGGAACGTCGCGCAGCGCCGCCCTGGGTACCGCCGTCACCGTTGCATTTCGCCCGGAAAGGCAAAACCTTCTACGAATACATCCACGCCGCATGCCTGCGATGATCGAACGCTTGTTCCTCCGAATCCCATGCTGCGGCGATTTCTCGCCATGGACGACCGGCTTCGATTTGTATCCGCTCTCGATCTGAGCCGAAAAGCAAATCGATCGCAATCGGCCTGCTAACGAACTCATAAACCTCAGTCCGCCAAGCGAAAGAATCGCCTGACATCTCGCGCATCGTTGCCAACAATGCCAAACTCGTTCGCACCGGTTGAAAGACAGATCGGTCCGTCACATGCAACTGCACTCCGCCACAGTCTTTACCCGCATGCTTTTGAAACGTGGGACGAAACCAGGCGGGACGAAACGTGACGCCAGCCAGTTTCTCCGCATTCATCTTGTTAGTGAGCTTACCCGCATCCAACCAAGGTGCACCGCAGATCTCAAAGGGTCGGGTCGTTCCACGCCCCTCACTCAAATTTGTTCCTTCGATCAAGCATTGGCCAGGATAGACCACCGCTGTTTCCAAAGTAGGCATGTTCGGTGAGGGAAGTACCCATGGGAGTCTGGTTGCGTCGAAGTAGTCCTGCCGCTTCCAACCTTCGCAAGCGATCACGCGAACTTCACCCGGCCCAAGTTTCAGTTCTTGTTGGTAAAGCATCGCTAATTCACCGACCGTCAGTCCATGCCGGATCGCTAAGTCATGTGCTCCAACGAAGCTCTCATAGCCCGCACGTAAAGCAGGGCCTTCAACGACGACACCTCCCAGTGGATTTGGCCGATCAAG
>JANPNA010000165.1:0-1902 GCA_031427235.1 Pirellula sp. | reverse complement strand
CCGTGTCGAGGAGCGCCGCGACAAAGCGGAACGCAAGCAATACGACCGAGCCAAGCGACTGCTCGCCGCGAAAGAAAAGCGGAACGCGACCGCCTAGCCGATTTGCGACAAAATTCCTACTGGTTGACGTGGGCGCTTACCGAACTTGCAACGCTCAATCCCGAATCCCGAACCTGACCCCAACGAAGTTACCCCCGCAAACGGTTGCTGAAGCTGACATGCGGCGGCGATGGAGTTTATACATTCGTTAGAAGCCGTCCGTTCGCCGCCTGTTCAGCGCATTGACATACTCGAATTCCCAACACTGAATCCCGAATCCCGGGCCTGATCCCAACGAGTACACCCGGTTCCAAACTATATAGACGTCAAAAAATGGCCTTGATGTTGCCGAATGTAGGCGGCAAGTGCCGTCATCGTTTCACCACCAACGTCTAAGAGCCTTAATGAGATCTCGTAGAACGGCGATTGACGCATTTCCTCTTTCTCACTTGCTTCCATAAAGTTGCGACGCATTTCCAAATTGGTTTCTGGGCATTTGACAGGAAACAATGCGACCGCATTATCAATGAGTTTCGCTGCTTCGGTCGCGCCTATCACTCGTAGTGCATCTGAAAACACTGAATACGGCGGAGTATTCGGCCAATCGTTTTCAAAGAAATACTGGAGCCCTCCATTATCGATTGTTCCTTGCGCCTGCGTTACTGCCCAAACAATTCTGAGCGGTGTCTGTAATTTGACTGGATTCCATGATTTCTTTTCTTGGTCTCGATGCACGACGATCAAGGCCTTTTCAATTTCATTACTATCGCTGTTCGAAATTTCATACGATCTCATGACAATCGGCAACCTCCCAAATTTACTATGGTCCCTCTATTGTCGAAAACGGAAATTTGCATCAGTCAAGTAACGGAATTTAACACTAGTTCAATACTCCTAACATTCCATCCGGATCAGGACATGTTAATAAATCAATGAATCCCTGAGGGTTTACCCATATCTGGCTCACCGGCCAAGCCGCTTCATTACAGGCATGCCCAACTCCACCTGCATGCGCATCCTTACAAAAGAATAGGATAGCGCAACCAGGCCCTGCCTTCTTTGCTATGGTCGCGCCGATCTTTTTGCAACACTTCAGTGCACTGCTCTTCGCTGCCAACTTCGCCGCCTTTTCAATTGCTTCTTGTATCTCTTTTTGGACGCCAATTAAGAACTTTCCAATTGCCGAATTAGGTGGCATATTTCTGATGTGAGCGAGGAATCGCTCTGCTTCTGCTGGAGTCATTAACGCAGGATCCTTTCCGTTTAAGAAGTTGAGGAATTCCTGCTGCACAGCCGAAGTATACGTGGGATGACCAACACCATTAAGTATCTTCCCATTGTGATTTGTGTAGCACGGATGCGCCATTCTTCCCCCAGCTCCATCAAAAATTGCCTGGACCTCAGCACTTACCTTACCATCGAACACCGACCAAGGAATAATGTGGTGCCCATCTCCCCTCAGCCCAAATGGATCCGTGTACCCCAAGGGTGTTGATTCACAGTATTCATACAGATCCCATTCACTCCCCTCAAACCCTATAGGGTCTCTGGTGAAAGACTCCAATCCAACACAACTTTCGTAAATCATTAGCCATATCTCGACGCGGCCCAACGACTTAGAGTGGCGAGCTTCGGTGCAATTGCTGGTTTTTGCCTCGCGTGCGCGCGAGTGCATTTTTGGGAATCTGTCGAGGACATCCCAAGTGCTTGTTTCGGAATTGTTCGGGGCAAGTGCAACCATAGATGTACATTGTAGCCAGTGCGATTCAGTCAATGGGCCAGAATGGCAATGTTTTTGCTAACTTGTCAACGGGCGGTATTCTACCCTTTGGTTGTCAATCGCCTTAGCTCCACTCGATCCGG
>JANPNA010000164.1:0-55030 GCA_031427235.1 Pirellula sp. | reverse complement strand
GTTGACTTTATCAATAACTTTTATTTGTGCAATGTTTGCCTCATCTCAACAATTGCCGCCCCCTTGGGGCTTGGGATGGCGGGTGGGGCTGGATCTAGGGGCTTACGCCCCCCAGGGGCTCACGCCCAAAGGCTAATGGCTTGCGTCCCGTTGGGACGAAGGACAACAGCATGAATCCCGTTGGGACGACGTGCAACACCGTGTGTCCTGTCGGGACGAAGGACATTAACATGTGTCCCGTTGGGACGAAGGACGACACCATGCCATTGTCTTCCGCCACAACGTGGCACTAGTCAATAGCCATTGGGCGTGAGCCCCTGGAACGCATCACATTCATTCAATCCAGCCGCAACGCGGCGACACTTCGATCTTGATTTGCGGGTATAATCTGGTCGCAGGTTTTAAATCACATACTACGATCCATGTTCGTTTCCCACCTATTTCTTAGGAACCTTAAAAGATGTACCGAAAAACTTTAATGGCAGGCATTGCAGCAATGGCTATCGTTTCCAGCTACGGCGAAAACCCACTTTCGTCTCCACGCTCTGCAAATGCAGCAGACTCGGCCAAACCCGATGTTCCAAAAGTCCTCACTTTTAAGGCGAAAACCCTTGATGGCGAACCGGCAGACCTAAGCAAATATGCTGGAAAAGTGGTTGTTTTTGTCAATGTCGCCAGCAAGTGCGGCTATACCTCACAATACTCCGCCTTGCAAAAACTTCACGAGACTTTTAGCGACAAGGGACTGGTAGTCGTCGGCGTGCCTTGCAACCAATTTGGTGGTCAAGAAGCTGGCACGAGCAAAGAAATTCGAGAATTCTGTACCAGCACTTACAAAGTGTCCTTTGACATGCTCGAAAAAGTTAAGGTCAAAGACGAAGGCAAAGAAAAGGCCTGCGAGTTGTTTGCCTACCTGACCGAACAAGACGCGAAACCTGCCGGCAAAGGACCTGTCGGCTGGAACTTTGAAAAGTTCGTCGTCGATCGCAAGGGAAATGTAGTCGGTCGCTTCAAGAGCGCAGTGAAACCAGATTCGAAAGAAATGATCGCTGTCATCGAAAAAGCATTGGCCGAGTAGTTGAACATTACGATTTTTTCGTCACCTCGAGCGATGGTGGTACCACTTCTGGTTCAACAATCGACAGAACATAGTTTACCAGGTGCCAGATGTCTTCCTCGTGAATTCCCTTATCATCGCTGGACTTGATAATGGCTGCTGCAGGCATCGGTGCACCGACGATGCCGTAGCGGATTCGGCGATAAAGGTCCATCGGCTCGCGTCCTCCTCGAAACTTACCTTCAACTATGTTTCGCGGAACGAGCGGTTGCGGCTTCATACCGCCGCGAGCCATGAGTGGCAATAAATCATCTAACTTTTTAGGGTCCAAATCGATTTTCGAAGTCCAATCCTTGGTCCAATCATCGTAGTCAGGGAGTTGTTTTCCGTCACCGCGAGCCGATTCCCCATGGCATTTGGCGCAGGCCGCTTCTTCGCTCAAGAATAGCTTTCTCCCTTTGGCAATGGAATCCAAGAGTTCGGGGCGGTTGTCTGCCGTTTCGGATCCAAACAACGGGAATTCAGGCTTTTCAAACTCTTCGACTCCATCTACCGCTTCCACCCATGCGTCTGCAATTCCGGTGAGGATCTCGGTGGCCTTTTCCAACTCCGATTGCAACACTTTCTTGAGTTCCGCCTCGGCGCTGTTCTTGTTGGCAACATTGTAAATGCGATCTTTTTCCAAATCGAGATCGTACGCAGCCGCAAACAAAAGTTTGCGTTCGAATTCACCTCGAATAGACAGAAAGACTACGTAGTCTACGAGCGCATCAATTTTTTCGTCGGGCAGTTTATTGAACAAAGGCATTTGTGAGCCAGACATCCCTTTGCGAAGAGCTCGTGCGATGTCGGCCTTGATCGGTTTATTCTTTCGAGCAGTGCTCTTGTATTTAAAAATGCCGTGGCGAAACTCACGCGGGTAGGGATTTTGAGATGCAGCAACCGGTCCTCGGCCTTGTCCTGATTCACCGTGGCATGAAGCGCAAAGCTGCCTATACAAGCCTTTTTCGCCCGGTTCGACGGTGTTGGCTGGTGGCCCAGCAGCTTTCTCAATTTTCGACAATGTCAAAAGCGCTTTGTAATCATCTTCGGCAAAAAGCGGTGGCAATTTAGGCTCGTCGAGCGTACCAAACCATTCCGTTAACAGTTCCTGCGAATCCGAAAGGGGTTGGTCCAATTTGATATCTTCCTTGATCTCCAAGGCATGCGAGTACAAGTAGTTTGGTTCATACAGGGCCGCAGGAGGAACCGCCGGTTTGCATCCCGCAGCAAGCGTGACCATGCATAGCGCGAGACTTGAAAAGACGGGAAAGTTCAAACGAGTCATCATGATATTGCAACTCTTTACTTTTTCGAGAGATCGCGAATTTCGATTTTTCGCCATTGGACCCTATAGGGCCCTTGGTGCCTTCCGATGCCATGCACTTGGAGGCCGATGAATCCAGACAAAAACGATTGAGGGTCGGTGATGTCTTCGATCAGCTTCCCGTTGATCCAAGTCTGAATCCGAGTTCCAACGGCGCGAATATGGTATTGATTCCACTGATCGTTCTTGTGATTTTCGTGGGTCGGTTGAGTCGGAGAAATCCAATTTCTTCCCGTTGCCTCTCCATAAATATAACCGGACTCACCTGGTCCTCGCATTATTTCTACCTGCGGCCCATGGACGCGGCCATTGTCTTTCTCAAGTATGCTCTTGGATCGGATTTGTATTCCCGAATTCAAGGCTGGATCCACTTTCACTTCAAACCGCAGTTCGAAATCGGAATACTCTTGATTTGAACACAAGAAGGAATTGGGGCTGTCCTTAGCCGTCGTACCCATAATGCTATCCCCCTCGATTCGATAAACAGCCCATCCATTGCGTTGAGTCCAACCTGCAACGTCTTTCCCGGAGAACAATGCAGTCCAGCCCTCGCCGGACGGGACACTGGGTGGAGTCGCGTTTTCGTTACGAACTACCCCTTGGTTCGATGGCTTGGGATCATCGGCTACGAGAGCTCCCACATATGCACAGGCGAAGAGACAAGAATAAGAAGCAGACTGGAACAGGCGGCAGAGCATGGAAGACCTCGTCTTGCAATACGTGGGAGGATAGAGTCTCTTTTAAGGCGAGCAGCAGCACGCCTTAAAGCAGTCTATCTCGATTCGCCCTTTTTTTCTACCCAGCCAACGCCAATGACTGAATTCAACTGCTATGGTTCCTTTCCAGAAACTCGCATGAGGCGAAATCGCCGTTGGCCGTGGCTCCGAGATATGTTGCGAGAAACGCATTTTTCCGCTAGCAATCTTATATGGCCCGTTTTTGTGATCGATGGCAAAAACGAACGACAACCGGTTTCAAGTATGCCAGGCGTGGAGCGGATGAGCGTTGACTTGGTCGTTCATGCCGCCGAACAAGCGGTGTTGCTGGGCATTGCTTCGATTGCCATTTTCCCCGTGACCCCTCTGGACAAAAAGTCGGAGGACGGCAAACACTCGTTCGATCCTGACAACCTCATTTGCCGCGCAACCCGTGCCGTGTCGCAAAAGCTCGGTTCCTCGATTGGTATCGTGTGTGATGTGGCTCTGGACCCTTACACCTCGCATGGTCACGATGGCCTCTTGATCGATGGAGTCATTGCCAACGACGAAACAACCGTCGTCCTTTGCCAACAGGCCATCAATCAAGCTGCCGCCGGCGCGACGGTGATTGCCCCCTCGGACATGATGGATGGTCGAATCGGAGCCATCCGCAGGGCACTGGACGAAGCAGGCTATCAAGACGTCGTGATCATGTCCTACGCGGCCAAGTACGCTTCGTCGTTTTACGGTCCGTTTCGAGACGCCGTCGGATCGGCCAGTAACCTTGGCAAAGGGGACAAGAAAACCTATCAAATGGATCCGGCAAACTCGGATGAAGCCCTTCGCGAAGTTGCGATGGACTTAAGCGAGGGAGCTGACATCGTCATGGTCAAGCCAGGCATGCCCTACTTGGATATCATTCGACGAATCCACGATGCTTTTCACGTTCCCATAGCGGCTTACCAAGTCTCTGGCGAATATGCGATGCTCAAGTTCGCAAGCTTAAACGGAGCCATCCAAGAGCGGGAGTGCGTCTTGGAAAGTCTTCTGGCGTTTCGGCGTGCAGGCGCGACTAGCGTCTTGAGTTACTACGCACTTCAGGCCGCACAATGGCTCAAAGCTTAGTAGGTCCGCATCGCTGAGGCTGTGATTTAATTATTGTCGCCTTTCGCTCCGCGAAAGTGCGTCTCGTTAACGCACTTTGCGGAGCAAAAGGCGACAATGTATTGCACCTCGCGGATAAAATCACAGCATAGCCTTATTCCAAATCAAGCACATGAATACCACACCGCGTTGCCCCTGGGGCCTCGCTCGTTCACAATATTTATCGGCATTTACCTATTCAAACACATGAGACCGATCATCTAGTGGTCGGACCCAGACGCTGCGGTAGCGGACTGGGCTCTGATGATCCTGCAGATACAGTGGTCCCGAATCCGCGCGTTTGAGACTCTCAAGAATCCTGCCAGTGTAAGGCGTCGATTGGTAAACATACGGCGTGTAGGGCGAACGGGGCTCGGTAAAGGATACGTGGTTTTGCACCAGCACACCATTCAGAATGGAAGTGATCGTACCTGGCTCGGTGATCTTGCCATCCTTGTACCGCGGAGCACGATAAATAATATCGTACGATTGCCATTCCTCGGCCGGTCGGCCAGCATTGACGAGCGGTAATTCATATCGATACAGCGATCCAATCACTTCCTTGCTAGGTTCCTTCACGCCAGCCGTGTTGGATATCTGCATCTCGTACTGGCCATGAATGTATAAGCCACTGTTGCCATGTCCATTAGCAGGTACCGCAAACTCGGCATGGATCTGAGCGTCGCGAAAATGCAACTTCGTCACTATGAAACCAGTCCCAACCGTCATCACTCCATCCTTGACTGGCCATTTGCACACATTGCCATCGACACCCACGAACGCATCGGTGCTATGACCATCGAAGAGCACGATCGCGTCCGACGGAGCCTTCCCCGATGCCGCAACAACGACCTTGATCAGTCCTTCCTGAGCGAACGAATGGAGGCGGAATCCAAAGAAGAACGCCGTAAAAACAACAAGTACTCGAACAGATGTTTTGTACATGGAATGCGCTGGTGGGTTATCGACAGAAAACTTGAAATGCCCTCGGAAACGACATTGTCCTCCTATTGTAAACCAAGCGAGTTTCGAATGTGCGATGTGGTCAGTATGTGATGCACCCTCGATTGCCAAAGTCATCGATCCCAATTTCGTACCGCTCTACGTTGGGTATTTCAATCTTGCTGTACACTTCAAGCGACCTGTTCAATGACGCGGTGTGCACTGCAGTGCAATCCAAAGAAGAGACAGATCAAGCCTATGACATATGGTTAAAAGAACGTTGAATTCTGAACTTAGTTGAACTACTGAACTTGCTTTGCCGAATACAAGTCTATCCGACGACATGTGTCGGTCGCCTTATCATGCCAAAAGCATATGGTGACTGCACGAGTCCGTGCGGGGAACGCCACGTCGTCATGCCCACGTGGCGAGAACCGCCAAAGTGAAAAAGTTAACCCTCCTTTAAATGTCGACGGAGTATAAGATTGGTCTTCTCATCCGCAATGAGGAAGACTGGACTCAACGTCGAAAGCGATCGCTGTTTCAGGTTATCCGCTCGGTTGCCAGACAGTTGAATGAGGCATGCGAACGCGATGACTTGGGGCTCAATTATCGAATCTCCAATTCTATCCTAGGAAGGACCATTAAAATGAATCTGCTTGATAATCCATCAGCGATCACTTGGTTCGCAAAGACGACTGACATCATTAATCGAGTTGTGCACCTGTCTCAGGAGTTTAAGATTGAACGGATGTCCCTTTTCGAACAATGCGATGATTCCCAGTTGGATCTGCTGCATCCGGGAAATGTGGTAGTGATTGAATTGGATGAGAATGAAACGCATGCAAATCCGCAATACTTGAACATCCTCAGCAAGAAACTAGAAATTGTCCGTAGGCAGGGAAAACTCCCTACCTTGGTCTTTATTGGGAATGGAGTCCCTTCTGAAATCGTGGTTGACTGGATGCGAAATGGCATTTTTGTCTATGCAGAAAGATCCAGTTCAACCTCTCGACTCGTTGACTTCTTGAACCAGGCGAATCGCCATGCCGACGATATTCGAACTCGGTACAATCGGTATCTTTTGATGCGATCTTTCTGCGGGAGCATATCGCAGCGAGAGTCCATTGTTCTCGAAATGCTCCTCTTAGGCATCCCAAACAAAACGATTGCAACGCGACTTGTAGTCAGCTTGCGAACCGTCGAGGTTCGCCGCCAAAAGCTTTATAAAAAGCTGCAATCGAATTCGATCGCAGGTGTTGTGCAAACGATTTGCGAATGGAATGTTCTCAAACAGCAATTTGAGGAGCCGACCTTGGCTCCCGAGACGGGCAAGATCTTCCCTACGATTCCGACCGCCGTGTTCAATGCAAGCATTCATCTCCAACCGTTCGAGTCCAACCGGTTTTAGAGCTTGAGGCCGAGCGAGGCCCTCGCTTGGGATTAGGAAGCCCGCTGGGCAAAACAGTTAGGCGAGCGGCAGATTTAAATCTATCTGTCGAGTCTTCATGTGCGAGCCGAGCTCGCCTTACAGGGATGTAGCCGACAACTGAGGCCTCCATCGGGACGGCCGGAACGGTCCCCAAAGGAAGGCTCTTCCCGCACAAGTGCGCTTGCGAGCCGCACTTTCGCAGAGCGAAAGGCAACACAATGTGCCACACTTATTCTTCGTTGACTTCCGCATCCGAAACCGGTGGTGGAGGTGCAGCTTCAGCACCCAGCTGTGGACGCGGTGCGTCCGCAAGCAATGGGAAACTCTGTTCCGCCGCCGCCGTGCCTCGATTGACCAAGTCTTCTAACGCTTCCTTTCGGTAACTGACTTCGGAGTCTTGGAAGATCCGGAAGCCGGTTCCGGCCGGTATCAAGTGACCTAGAATGACGTTTTCCTTTAGACCGACCAGCCTGTCGACTTTGCCAGCCAAAGCCGCTTCGGTCAACACCTTGGTCGTTTCTTGGAAGCTCGCCGCCGAGATAAAGCTATTGCTTTGAACAGCCGCTTTGGTGATTCCAAGCAGTTGAACTTCGCCGTGAGCTGGCTTCGGCTTCTTGCCCTTGGCCGCCTTACCTCCCAACGCTTCGCATTGAGCATTGGAAGTTTCAAAGGCTTCCTTCGGAACAATCGCTCCGAGTGCAAATTCGGTATCGCCCGGATCGGAGATCTTCAAGCACTTGGCTAGTTGATCGTTGTGTCGCTTGAACTCGAATCGATCCATGACCAAACCGGACAGCAAGTTGGTATCGCCGGCATTGGTGATCTTAATCTTCCGCAACATGCGTGCAATGATGATTTCGATGTGCTTGTCGCTGATTTCCACCCGTTGCAGGCGATAGACCTGTTGTACTTCGTGAACGAGATATTGCTGAACAGCTTCTTCGCCACTGACTCGCAGAATATCGTGCGGCACGAGTGGCCCTTCGACGAGTGCCTGACCGGCTTTGACTGTGTCGCCAGAGGTAACCATGAACCGCTTACCTGGTGGAACCAAGTGTTCCATTTCCTCGCCGCTCTCGCTACGAACGACAATGGATCGTTTTCCTCGCTTGCGGTCCTTCGAGATTTCGACGATGCCGTCGAGTTCCGCCACAACAGCGGGATCCTTTGGTTTTCGTGCTTCGAAGATTTCGGTAACGCGTGGTAGACCGCCCGTGATGTCGCGAACGCCAGTCGCTTCGCGTGGCATTTCAGCCAACTCGGTACCCGCATTAACCAGCTTGCCTTCGGCGCAGTTGATAACCGCTTTGTCGGGCAGGTAGTGAACGTCGAGGGCTTTTCCGTCCGCATCTTCGATAACGATTTGCGGGTGGAACTTACCACGAGCATCCATAATGCGACGTCGAATGTTACCGCTCGGATCTTTTTCCAACTTGAGCGTTTCGCCTTCGATAATATCGACGAAGGAAACCTTGCCGCCAGCCGTTGAGAAGATTGGAATCTTGTGAGGGTTCCATTCGCAGAGTTGTTGTCCCTTGACGATTTCTTGGTCCTCTTTGACGCTCAATCGTGCTCCGGATGGCACGTCGTAGCGTTCGATTTCTCGTCCCTTTGCATCCACCAGCGCAATTTCGCAGTTTCGCGTCAGGACCACATCGTGGCCATCATCGTTGGTAACCAATCGCATCTTCATGAACTTCACGATACCGCCCTTCTTGGCCTTGATATCGCTTTCTTCCATGCTCGTACTAGCCGCACCACCTTGGTGGAACGTGCGCATAGTGAGTTGTGTTCCGGGTTCACCGATACTCTGAGCAGCGATGATTCCGACGGCCATGCCTTCTTCGACGAGGGCACCTGTACTCATGTCCATACCATAGCAGGTACGGCAGATTCCGAGCGGAGCGTCGCAGGTCATCGGCGATCGAACTTGGATTTTTTCCAAGCCCATTTCTTCGATCTTGCGGGCAATCTCGCGGGTGATCATTTGATCTTCCGCGACGATCGTTTCCGCAGTGATCAGATTGACGATGTTTTGGCGGCTTACGCGACCAGCGATCGAGTCGGCTAGTCGAACTTCAACTTTCTCGCCTCGATAGATGACCCCCTTGGTGATTCCTTGAGTGGTCAAGCAGTCGTTCATCGTGATGACCACGTTTTGAGCGACGTCGGCCAACTTACGGGTCAAGTAACCCGAGTCCGCTGTCTTAAGTGCCGTATCCGCCAAACCCTTGCGTGCACCGTGGGTCGAGCTGAAATATTCGAGAACGGTTAGACCTTCGCGGAAATTCGACTTGATTGGGGTTTCGATGATTTCGCCAGTTGGCTTAGCCATCAAACCTCGCATGCCAGCCAATTGGCGGATCTGCTCGATACCACCTCGAGCACCCGAGGACGCCATCAAGAACACCGGGTTGATGTACCACTTGCCGCGGTGCGTGTCCGTTTCCATGGCGGCCAACATGTCCTTGGTGATCAACTCTCGCGTTGCCGTCCAAGCGTCGAGCACCTGGTTGTAACGTTCCTGAGCGGTCATGACCCCCTTGAGATAATTCTTTTGGAACGTCATGACTTTCTTGTCCGCGTCCGCAATGTGCTTGATCTTGGAATCCGGAGTCACAAGGTCGTCGGCACCGAAGGAAAGACCGCTTCGGGTCGATTCGCGGAAGCCGAGTTGATTCATGTCGTCCAACAGCTTGATCGTTGGACGACGGCCTAGGCGATGGTAACAGTCGCTGATAACCGCGGCCAAGTCACTGCCTTTGAGCGGCATGTTGTAGAAATCCATGCCCTGCGGCAAGATCGAGTTGAACAAGATTCGACCGTAGGTGGTTTGAAGGACCGCACCGTACTTTGCGCCGGGATCTTCCGACTTGAGCCGACGATCTTTTGGCAATCGCACTTTGATCTTAGCGTGCATCGCAATGATGCCTTGCTGGTATGCGTAGTCTGCTTCCATCATGGTTGCAAAGACCATCCCCTCGCCCTTTTGATCGGGCAATTCGACCGAGATATAAAAGCAACCCATCACCGTATCCTGAGACGGGCTCATGATCGGCTTACCATTGCTCGGTGCAAAGATGTTGTGCGTGCTCATCATCAGCGTGTGAGCTTCCACTTGGGCCTCAATGGAGAGAGGCAAGTGAACTGCCATCTGGTCACCGTCGAAGTCAGCATTGAAGCCTTTGCATACGAGCGGGTGCAGGTGAATAGCGTTGCCTTCCACCAGGATCGGCTCGAAGGCTTGGATTCCCATTCGGTGAAGCGTTGGGGCTCGATTGAGGAGCACTGGGTGATTGCGAATCACTTGTTCGAGGATATCCCAAACCTCTTCATCCTTGCGCTCGAGCATCTTCTTCGCCGACTTGATCGTATCGGCATGACCGAGTTCTTTCAGCTTGCGAATAATGAACGGCTGGTACAATTCCAAAGCGATCTTCTTGGGCAGACCGCACTGGTGCAATCGCAGCCGAGGCCCGACCACGATCACGCTTCTAGCGGAGTAGTCGACTCGCTTGCCGAGCAGATTTTCGCGGAATCGACCTTGCTTGCCTTTGATCATGTCGGTGAGCGACTTGAGCGGTCGGTTGCTACTCCCCAAAACTGGGCGTTTGCATCGACCGTTATCAAACAAAGCGTCGACGGACTGTTGCAGCATCCGCTTTTCATTTCGGATGATGACTTCTGGGGCGTTCAAATCCACCAGCTTGCGCAACCGATTGTTGCGGTTAATGATTCGACGATAGAGGTCGTTCAAGTCGGAGGTGGCGAAGTTTCCGCTGTCCAGTAGAACCAATGGACGCAGGTCCGGCGGAATGACAGGGATAACGTCTAGCACCATCCACTCGGGACGGTTTTCACTGTCGCGAATGGATTCAACGAGCTTCAAGCGATTGATCAAATCCTTCTTGCGTTGTTTGCTGCTGGTTTCAGCCAGTTCTACGCGTAGCACCTCGGACAACTTGACTAAGTCGAGCGACTGTAGAAGCTTGCGAACAGCTTCGGCTCCCATGTCGGCTTCGAAGTTATCGCCGTATTGGGCACGAGCGGCGCGGTAATCCTCTTCGGTCAGCAGTTGCTGAGCTTCGAGTTCGGTCGAACCTGGATTGGTAACGACGTAATCCTGGAAGTAGATGACTTTTTCAAGACTGGTCGTTTTCATCTCGAGCAAGTTGCCCAAGCGGCTTGGCATGGCCTTAAAAAACCAAATATGCGCCACGGGCGCCGCCAACTCAATGTGTCCCATGCGTTTGCGTCGAACGCGAGAGTGTGTAACCTTCACACCGCATCGATCGCAGATCATGCCTTTGTACTTCATCCCGCGGTACTTGCCGCAAGCGCATTCCCAGTCCTTTTCGGGGCCAAAAATACGTTCGCAGAATAGTCCATCTTTTTCAGGACGATAAGTACGGTAGTTGATTGTCTCGGGCTTCTTGACTTCACCGAACGACCAAGAACGGATGTCCTGTGGTCTTGCGAGGGAAATCTTGACGGACGTGTAATCGTTTACGCGATCGTAGGTGGCTTCGGCATTGGCCATTACGAAAAACTCCTGTTCTCAACGATTCGGCATTCGACTCGGAATCAAGCCAAACAAGTGAATCGTCTAAGGTGATAAGTGACGGTGGAGAATGCTTGTTCTGGTTTGCGAGATTCGTTTGAATCTCGCGGTATTTGTTGATTGCTATTGGACGTGGTCAGCGCTCGTTAAACGAAGCCTGCGAGATTGTGTCGACTACAGTCGCCGTTTCTCGAGTCGCATGTTGAGGGCAAGTCCGCGAATTTCGTTGGTCAAAACATCGAAACTGGCTGGCGTTCCGGCTTCAAGTGTGTTTTCGCCCTTAACCATCGATTCGTAAATCTTGGTTCGACCCTCAACGTCGTCGCTCTTAACCGTGAGCAACTCTTGGAGGATGTAAGCGGCACCGTACGCCTCGAGAGCCCACACTTCCATTTCGCCGAATCGCTGTCCGCCGAATCTTGCTTTTCCACCGAGCGGTTGCTGGGTGATCAGCGAGTAAGGGCCAGTGCTTCGTGCGTGGACCTTGTCGTCGACCAAGTGATGCAACTTGAGCATGTAAATGTAACCAACCGTCGTCTCCTGGTTCATCTGTTCGCCGGTTCGTCCGTCGAACAGCTTAATCTTGCCGTGACGTGGCAATCCAGCCTCTTCGAGCGCTTCGTTGATGTCCGTTTCGGTGGCACCGTCGAAAACCGGCGTAAGTGCTTGGAAGCCCGACATGGCTCCCGCCCAACCCAAGTGAGTTTCCAAAATCTGACCGACGTTCATACGGCTAGGCACCCCGAGCGGATTCAACATGATTTGCAATGGAGTACCGTCCGGCAGGAAGGGCATATCTTCGACCGGCAGCACCTTGGAGATGACCCCCTTGTTACCGTGTCGACCGGCCATTTTGTCACCCACGCTGATCACGCGTTTGGTCGCAATGTACACCTTGACCATCTGCAGGACGCCGCTTCGCAACTCATCGCCGCGTTTCATGCTATTGAGCTGACGATCGCGAATGTCGAGGGCTTCCTCCACGGCTGGCCAAAGGTTTTTGTAAACCTTTTTGACTTCCGCGTGCAGTCCACCGTCGAGACGATTGATCAATCGGGACAAATTAAACGTTTGTGCCTTTTCCGCGATGTACTTTGGATCCTGACCACCGGTCAATGGAGTGCCATCATCGTCCGTCAATTTGCCTCCGATGGCTTTTTCAAGCTCCTCGGCAAACGAAGCGAACGAAGTTGCAATCTCTTTGTTGCCTTCGGTTTCAACCCGCTTGAGTTCCTTTTCGAATTCCTTCCGTTCTTCTTCTGAGAGACTCATCCGCCGTGAGAACTTTTGCGTATCGATCACTATACCTTCAACGCCGGAACTGACTTCGAGCGAATCGTTCTTAACATCTTCGCCAGCACGACCGAAAATCGCGTGGAGCAATTTCTCTTCTGGGGTTAGCTCGGTTTTGCTCTTTGGCGAAACCTTGCCAACGAGAATGTCGCCTGGAGCAACGTACGTTCCAATTTGAACAATGCCGCTTTCGTCGAGATTGCGAAGTGCCTTTTCGCTCACGTTAGGAATGTCGCGAGTGAATTCTTCGCGGCCAAGTTTGGTTTCGCGAATTTCAACGTCGAACTCTTCGATGTGAATCGAGGTGTACACGTCCTGCTTGACCAACTCTTCGCTAATGATGATCGCATCTTCGTAGTTGTAACCATCGAACGACATGAAGCCCACGAGAACATTTCGTCCGAGTGCGAGTTCACCTAGGTGGGTCGACGCTCCGTCCGCAATGATCTGCCCTTTTTCGACCTTATCACCCATTTGAATGATCGGCCGCTGATTGAGGCAAGTACGTTCGTTTAGTCCTTGGTACTTTTTCAAGTGATAGATGTCATTGCCGACTTCAATTCTCATCGAATCGACGTAGGTTACCTTGCCAGCTTTGCGAGCTCGCACGACCATAGAACTGTTGGCCGCTACTTCTCGCTCAAGGCCCGTACCAACGATGGCAGGCTCAGCCACCAACAATGGAACCGCTTGGCGTTGCATGTTGGAGCCCATGAGTGCGCGATTGGCGTCGTCATGCTCCAAGAACGGAATCAAACCAGCCGACACACCGATCATCTGACTCGGTGCGATGTCCATGTAGTGGACTGTTTCTGGAGTTACGATTTCAAAGTCACTTCGGTGACGAGCGATCAAACTTGGCCCAGCGACTAACGCACCGTCTTTCACGGTTAAGTCGGCGGGTCCGATGTATGCATCCGATTCTTCGTCGGCTCGCAGCCATACGACTTCTTCGGTGACTTTGCCTTCGACGACCCTGCGATAGGGCGTCACCAGGAAGCCATACTCATCTACGCCTGCGTAGATAGAGAGCGAACTGATCAAACCGATGTTCGTTCCTTCCGGCGTCTCAATCGGACAAATACGACCGTAGTGAGAAATGTGAACGTCGCGAACTTCGAAACCCGCACGCTTACGATTCAAACCGCCTGGCCCCAGTGCCGACAATCGTCGTTCATGGGTCAATTGCGAAAGCGGGTTGGTCTGGTCAACCACCTGCGACAACTCACCACGACCAAAGAAGTATTCGATGGCAGCGCTGATGCTCTTCGGATTGACCAACGACCGAGGGGTCATGTCCTCAACTTCTTTGAGACTCATTCGCTCTTGCACAGTCCGACGCAGCTTCAAAAAGCCCTTTCGCAGCTCTTCGCAAGCCAATTCGTCGATCGTTCGCAATCGTCGATTGCCCAAGTGGTCGATGTCATCGAAACGAGCATCGGTTTCACTATCGAACAAATCGATCAAGTAACGGATCGACGCCACCAAGTCCTCGGGGCGCAATGCCATTTCGTCTTCCGGAACTTCTAGCCCAAGCTTGCGGTTCACTCGGAACCGACCAACCCGTCCCAGTCGATACCGATTAATATCGAAAAACTTCTCGTGAAAAAGCGTTCGAGCCTTTTCGAGAGCTGGAGGATTGCCGGGACGAAGCCTTTGATAGATTCGCAACAACGCTTCTTCGTGCGAGTTCGTATTGTCCTCAGCAATCGAGTTGATGATGTACGGCACTTTCGGAGCGTCCATCACCTGAACACTCTTAACTCCGCAGGTGCAAATCGTTTCCGCGATAGCAGTGGTAAATTTCTGCCCAGCCTCAATGATGATTTCACCAGCACGCTCATGATCCGACGGATAAACGACGTCGTCACCGGCGATCTTGTTTTCGATCTTGGAAACGCTGCTGCCGCCCGAGAGCTTTTCTGGCTTGATGTCGTAAAACGCGTTGAGCAAATCCTGCTCCGTACTTAGCTTCGGCGACATGGCTCTGAGCAGAGTCATCACCGAAAACTTACCGCTCTGGTCGATACGTACCGACAACGAATCTTTCTTGGTAACGTTGATTTCAATCCAGCTACCACGCTCAGGAATCACGCGTGCGGAAGGCAACTTTCGATCGGATGTGCCCTCGGACTCCTCAACAAAATCGACACCTGGAGAACGGTGCAACTGGCTTACCACCACGCGCTCGGCACCATTGATGATGAACTCACCACCGCCGAGCATAATCGGGACGTCACCCAAATACACTTCTTCCTCAAGGGGCTGATCCCGCTTGAGCCGAAACCACACCTTTAACGGCTTGCCATAGGTCAGGCGAAGCTGACGGCATTCCTCGGGCGTATAGCGTGGCTTACCGAGATCATAGCGCAGGTATTCAAGCGCTACGGTTTTGTCGTAACTCTCAACGGGGAAAATTTCGCGAAAGACAGACTCAAGCCCCTGGTTTTTTCGCTTGTCCGAAGGAATATCCTCTTGCAAAAACGCCTCATAGGACGACGTTTGCAATGTGGTCAAATTCGGAATAGGGAATTGACTACGGCCAGAACCGAAAATGCGGATACTGCTGGTCTGTAGTCGTCGCTTGGAGGATGTTGCCATGGAGACTAGCTAATTCTCAAAGTGGATCTGAAAGGAATTGGAAGATGATTCGAAGCGTCGGGTCGGTAAGTTAGTCGATTTGACTCAACAGACATTGCCACGACTGCCCGCATCGACCGGGAGAGACGTAGATTCCGGGCGATAGAAGTAAGGCGTTTCGCAGAACTCAGCCGTCGAGGAAATAGACGAGATATCCGACCAATTACGATCAGCCTCAAGCCACGAAGAATTTGATAAGAAAGCAGATTGAATCTGAACAACAAAGTATCCGCCCAATGCTCTCCCCCCAAATTAACGCTCAAACAGTGAAAGACGCAAGCTCCACTGTCTGAATCTGAATTGCTAATTATGCCAACGCTCACTTCAAGAGTGTACCGATCCAGGCCACATCGCCTAGACCAACCGACGGCGATTTTGAGAATTTCGTAAAGAAATATCGGTAATGGCACTCGGCTAGCTCTGAGCCATTTTCGACCTCCCTACCAACGGAAGTTGCGAAACTTATACTGCGAGAGCACCTATGCACGTCCATTATGGATCCGTAGCCGACGCCGACCGTGGCCGACGCTGCCAGCGTCGGCATCAAGCCATCTTTGCCCAGCCCATTCCCAATCTCAACTAGCGCCTTGCTACAACTAAGAAATAAGGTTGGCCGTAGTGGATCTTGTTCAAGATCCGGCAGGATTTCGGCAGGATCCGGCAGGCTTCGGATCTTTTACAAGATCCACTACCCTAAAATCAAGCTGTCACAAAGCACTAAACCATCCTGGCGTTTCTCGCTTTACACGGCGACTGGTGCAGCGATGTGAGGATGAGGCTGATAGTCCAGCAATTCAAAATCCTCAAACTCATAATCCAGAATGCCTGAACGCGAGTTTCTGATAACCAGTTTGGGGGCAGCACGAGGAGTCCGTTCCAGTTGGGTTCTCGCTTGGTCTAAATGATTGTCGTACAGATGCACATCACCGAGGGTATGCACAAAATCGCCTAGCTCTAAGCCCGTTGATTTGGCCATCATGGTAGTCAGCAACGCATACGAAGCGATGTTGAAGGGAACTCCCAAAAAAAGGTCGGCGCTTCGCTGGTACAGTTGGCAGCTCAAGCGACCTCTGGCAACATAAAACTGAAAGAGAAGGTGACAGGGTGGCAACGCCATTTGCGCCACGTCGGCCACATTCCAAGCGCTCACAATCAATCGTCTCGAATCGGGAGTATGGCGGATTTGTTGTTCCACTTGCTTGATTTGATCGATGACCCTACCGTCTGGGCATTGCCAAGATCGCCACTGCTTTCCGTAGACTGGCCCGAGTTCCCCTCGCTCATCCGCCCATTCGTCCCAAATCGAAACACGGTTGTCCTTAAGGTACCGAATATTGGTCTCACCCCTCAAAAACCAAAGCAATTCATAAATGATGCTGCGCAAATGAAGCTTCTTGGTCGTGAGCAGTGGAAAGCCGTCCGACAATCGGAATCGCATCTGAGCACCGAACAGACTTCTCGTCCCGGTTCCCGTTCGATCGCTCTTGATGTCACCGTCGTTAAGCACGCGTTTCATTAGGTCTAGGTAGGCTTGTTCCATCGATAGCATCCGATTTTGTTCTCGTACTCGTACTTCTTCAAGTTTCGACCGAATTGTTATCTCTCCGGCTACAACGCAACCAGGCGTTAACTACTTCCTCGCCTTGAGTGTCCAATGCCGATCGCTTGTCATGGCGACACAATCGGCGGACAAACCGGATTTCACCGCAAGTTCGCGAATTTCGACAAGGCTGAGTGCCGCATTCAGGCTCTGGTGAAGCATCTGCTTGCAACTATCGCTTTCGTTAGCGGCGAAGGTGGAAACAAGTTGCTCAAGTTGACCGAGGCTTTCCGGGCGACACAGGTCGCGAATAAACAGCAGTCCACCCGGCCTCAAGACCCGCAATGCCTCCGGCAAAAAAGTAGCATGCGTAGGCAAATGGTGCACCAGGGAATTCGACATCACCGTGTCAAAAAAATCGTTCTCAAAAACTAGCTTTTTCGCATTACCAAAATGGAGTTGGATGCGACCGGTTAGGCTGTTGACCTCCAGTCGATAGCGAGCCAAGTCAAGCATTACGGTCGATGCGTCGCTTGCCATCACGCGAACGACTTCATCGCGTTGGCAGAGTTCAATCGGAATGAGCGCCGTGCCCGTGCCCAAGTCCAGGCAGTCGATGCCGAGTGGACCCGCGGCCATAAGGTCGGTTACGAAATTGCAATTGACCGCCTGGTGATCCATCTCGTTGTATTCGATGGCCTCCTCTCGGTTGTTCATGATTTCAGGTTCGAGAACTCGATCTAACATATTTAACTCGCCCAAGGGTGCTAACAACAGGAGTCGGCCGGTGAGTCACTCGCGCCGCGTCGACGCGGCCCAGGAATTTCTTTGCCCGTAAAGGAAATGCGATTGTTCGCATCGACGAAAACCACTCTGGGATCTGGCACGCGTAGTTCCGAATTGGTTTCTTGAATGAAACCAAAAGTGGCCACGATGATGACGTCGCCTGGCCGGACGAGGTGAGCCGCGGCTCCGTTGATGCAGACGTCATTGGATCCCTGCTCGCCAAGGATGGCGTAGGTTTCCAGTCGGGTGCCCCGCGTTACGTTCCACACTTGAACAGCCTCAAATGGCGAAATTCCGGCCGCGATTAGCAAATCGGGGGGCAGAGTCAACGATCCTTCGTAATGAAGGTCGGCTTGGGTAACTGTCGCGCGGTGGATTTTCGATCTCAGGAATTTTCGGAACATAACTAGATTGTGCCGAAACTCAATGAGAATTGCTAGCCGAAACCGTCGGGTTGGAGTGAACGCCAAAACAAGGTTGAGGGGGACATGCTCCCGCTCAATCTTCCGAGACCAGGATGCATTTTCCGCCTCTGGTCTACCTTGTTTAGCGCTATCCGTATCGGATTGTTTATCCGTATCGGATTATTTCTTCTTAGCCGCTTTTTTGACTGCTGTTTTCACCGGGGCTGTCTTGGCGGTCGTTTTGGCCGGAATCGATTTGGCCGGAATCGATTTTACGGCGGCTTCTTTCTTTGCCGGTTTAGGGGCGACTGCCTTGGGAGACGTCTTCTTGACCTCAGTTGGCTTCTTTGTCGCCGGAGCTACCGACTTGGTTGCACTCTTCTTGACTGCCGTTTCGGTTGCAACTGGAGTTTCCCTAGCTACCTTTCTCGAAGCTTTGCCTCCAAAAATTCCATCCCAGCCATCTGAATACTTCTCATTCGTTCCAACACGCGTAATTGTCACTGAATCACCTTTTAACCAAAACTGAAAACAACAATCGAAAAACAGATCCAATCCAAGCCGCACACACAAACGAGCTTGTCCCAGATCGCAACTGCCCAAGTTAGCGGAACGTAGATTGTCTGGTCAATACGTTTTCAACATTCAAGTCGCGTTAGAGATCGATTTGATGCGACTTTCTTCCATGTCGATCGCGCGCTCTAATATTTGAACCAACGACTCCTCGATGATGAATTGAGCCACCGCCAACTTAACGCGGTCAGCGACGAGTGCTTTGTTACCACTAAGAATTAGGGTTGGCCGTAGTGGATCTTGTTTAAGATCCGAATCCTGCCGGATCTTTAACAAGATCCACTACCCTAAAATTAAGCTGTCACAAAGCGACTAGCCCCGAAGCGCCGTTTAGAAGGCTTTCTCCCTCGAGGATGACCACGATGCGACTCGGGATGGACCACGATCGCGTCCAAAACGCTAACAACGTAACGATGCACATCGGAATCAAAACAGTGGTCACTTTGTGCATGCGTTAAGCTCCTCTACTCCTCTACTCCTCTACTCCTCTACTCCTTGAATTGCTTGAATTGCTTGCAAACAACGAAAGCTACGTTTCGGGGAATTTTGCGGACTGTAACGAGAAATCCCATCCTTTCAGCGAACTTTTGGTACTCGTGGTGCCGATAAAGTCGGTGGTATCGGGTTTACCGCTTGTTCTTATTGTACGGAACACGTGTGTCAAGCCGAATATTCGACGGTTTCAAGGCATAACAGTGCCAACCAGCAGGTGTCCAAAGCATCTGTTCCAATGGGGGAATTGCGGTTTCTGAAGACAACCAGAGGCTGCAATCGCAAATTTGCGTTGGAGAGATTTCAATGAAGTTGCTCAAAGGCTGGAAACTAAAACTATTCGCCGGACTGGCACTCGCTTCACTTGGCGGGCATCTGCAAGCTCAAAAGCCTGGGAGTTTAGACCCACGCATTCTGGGCCAGGGCCAACCTCAAATCGGGCCCGCTTCCTACCGTATTCCCGGACCACCTCCAGGCATGTCAGGCGATCCCGGAATGTCAGGCGACCCCTCCATGGGGATGCCGATGGGAATGGGAATGGACCCGAACTTACCACAAGTTCCTTGCGGACCGGACGGGATGCCATGCGGCCCCGAAGGCTATGGTGGTCAGTGTGATGGTCCTTGTGACCGATTTGGTCGCTCTCCGTTCGCGCTCTTCAGCGCGCTTCGAGGCCGATTGGCTGGATATCGCGGTTCCTTGCGACCTTACGGCGAAGGTGGCATTGCGACTCAACGATGGTTCGACGTTTCCGCCGAAGCCATCTTCCTGGCCAGAACCACCGGCGCATCAAGCTTCAATACGACGTCGCTTGGAGCCGGTAGCAACAACTTCGTTCTCGGTACGGGCAACGTTCCGCTAAACGATCTCAAAGGTGGTTTGGGCTTGCAAGCCAACATCCAAGTTGGGGCAGGTTCCAACCTGGAGGTGGTCTACTTTGGTCTGAATAAGTGGGAAAACTCCGCATCCGCGACGTCGACCACGCCCAGCCTGTTCTCATTCCTAAGCAACTTCGGAACACTTCCTGCGAACGGATTTGACGATTCCGACCGTTCTTTTGTACACACTTTGACCTATTCGTCCACGTTGAACAATGGCGAAATCAATCTCCGACGTCGCTGGTCCGAGCCATCCGGGTTCTTCCAAGGAAGTTTCCTAATGGGCGTCCGATATTTCGATATGGACGAACAAGCCAGGTTCACGGCTCGCGGTGAAAACAACAACGCCTTGGCAAACAACGGACCACGCTTTCTGGACTACACGGTCAATACGCAGAACTCGCTGGTCGGATTTCAAGTCGGTGGAGACCTTTGGTACAACGTGATTCCGGGTGTGAAACTTGGAGTCGAAGGCAAGACAGGTCTCTACAACAATCGTGCCCATCAAAACACGGCTGTCTTTGCCAACTCGTTACCAAACACAGTAACGGAAGAAGTCTTGTCCAATCAGGTCGCTACGGTGACTCAGATATCGCCACAAGTATCCTATCGATTGAACCACTCGTGGGCATTCCGTTCGTCCTACCAAGCCATCTATCTCGACAAGGTTGCACTCGCAACCGATAACTTCAACCCGGTTCCGCCGACGGATTTTGGGCTGAATGCGGGTAGAGTAGCATCGATCAATGACGATGCTTCGATCTGGCTGCAAGGATTCACCCTTGGTGCCGAGTACACTTGGTAAAGACGTTTCAAGTCCACGCTTGAATGTCCTCTAAAACTTGCGAGACCCAGGGGACTTTCCCCTGGGTTTTTTCGTTTCATTGTGGACGAGCGAGGCGTTGTGGACGAGCGAGGCCCTTCGCTCGTTCGGCCCTTGGAGTGCTTCGTCGAGTTTCGATTTTTGAGTTTATAAAAGTGGCGTAAGCTTCCAGCTTGCGATTTTCTAAGGTCGATTCGATGGCAGGCAAGATGCCTACCCCACTTTTTAATCTGGACAAAGCACTAGCCTCCCCAAACCTGAGCGAGGGCCTCGCTCAGCTACATAAACCAAACGTATGGCCTCTCAAAATCCTCAAGGCATGCTTAAATCAGACACCCCAGTAGACACACCGAACAAGAGCAGCAAGACAAAAAACGCAAAGTACAACACGAGGACGATAATCCCAAGAATGCCGCAGTATCTCCAAAAGGAACGCTGGGCTTGGATGAACGGCGCTAAAGCATCTAAATCCGAGTTGGCTGCGGCTCTGGCTGTTTGGGCAGCCCTGAATACCAAGTAGGACGGTATCAGATAGCAAAAGAATGTGATGGCACAAACAAACACGCCAACAAACAATCCACCTATTAATGATGCGCGACCAAGCCCCATGAATACAACCTGCAGGATCGCCAGCAGGAAGAGCAAACCGGTTGCGAGAAACCCAAACACTGCAAAAAAAGTTTGCCAATTCGCCAAAGATCGCAGCGAGTCAGATCGCTCGACGTTCTGGAACGGGGGCTCGGATGACGAGACAGATGTCGGCATCAGCGGCTGGTATGGATTGCCAGAGTAAGCGTTTCCATCGGGATTGGTCTGTGACATTTCGGTCCAGTGAGACTGTAAGGCGAGTGGCAGAGTGTTAGACCGCAAGTATAGCTGATTCTGGTCAATCCTTGGCCAGCGTGATAATCCATAGCTAACGTTTCAATCCTTGCCTAAATAGTGAAGCAATCCCCGACACCATTATCCGGCAATCCCATCAGTTCACGCCATCGGGCTTCAATCATGGCGGTGTAGGGCATTCCGCTCAAGCCTATGTTCCCAAGCGCGTACCCGTCGTTGACTTCAACCAGCAACGTTTGCCCAGCGGCTGTTATTCCCCAATCCATTCCGAACGCAATGGGGCGTTCGGAAAACGCTTCAATCGCCGACTGCACCGTCGCCACGTCAGGGAATCGCAACGGGTCCCCTTTGTAGTTGGCTACGTTGAGTATCTTGTTCCGAAGGATGGAAACGCGACAACTTCGTAGCCACGCTCCCAAAACCAGTGCGAAGCCTCGAGGGATGCGAGGTAAAATGCAGAGTCCTGCCTTACCTGTTGAACGTGCGCTCGCATAGAATTCATCCGGGGGGCATCGAAACGAGATGCAGTCCAGCCACGCGATGGGCCAGCGACAACACATTTGATTTTGACTGTGGCTGCATGGATCCGTACAAATAAATCGCTTTTGGGCGGGATTTCGCCCATAACTGCACTGTAAACAAGCCAAATTGTGGGGTAGTCTGGGTGCACAGGAATTGTACCCGTTTTTTCCTCCAGGCTGTTTTGCTTTTACTACCGATTCAAAGGATATATCCGCTCATGTTGCTTAGAGCTACCGTCGCACTCTCCACCTGGCTGGTAATTGGAATGGTGCACAGCCAAGCGCAAGAAAAAGTTGGCGGGGCAGTCCCCGCTCCCATCGTCCAAGGTAATGCGGCCCTCAAGGATCCGTCGAGTTATGCCCTAGGCTTCAATATTGGCAGTGACCTAGCACAGGGGGGATTCAACAACAAGGATTTGGACAGCAATGATTTTCTCGTTGGCTTGCTGGATGCCTTGAGCAAAAAAGATCCCAAACTCACACAGCCGCAATTTCAGGACGCCATGAAATCGCTTCAGCAGCGAATGCAATCCAAGATGATTGAAACGGCCAAGCAAAACTTGGAAAAGTCCAATGCCTATCTCGAAGCCAACAAGAAGAAAGATGGCGTCCAAGTCACCAGGACGGGCCTACAATACCAAGTACTCAAGTCAGGCACCGGCAAGCAGCCTACAATTACCGACAGCGCAGTTTGTCACTACGAGGGCAAGATGATCAATGGAACTGTGTTTGACTCTTCCATTAAGCGAAACAAACCTGAGACATTTCCGGTTAGCAAGGTGGTTCCAGGATGGACCGAAGCCCTTCAACGAATGAAAGTTGGGGACAAATGGATCTTGACGTTGCCACCCAATTTAGGCTATGGCGAACAGGGTGAACCGCGTGCTGGAATCGGACCCAACGAAGCCCTGATCTTCGAATTGGAATTGCTTGACGTTGTAAAATAGCCACGATCCGAGTTCAAAAAAACCATGCATGATGCGATGGAAACCTGGATGTCTCGAGTGCATGAGTTCGGACATTCACACCTGCTAAGATACTGGAATGAGTTGTCAGCGGACGAACGTCGCCACTTAGCTGCCCAAATCCAGTCGATCGATTTTCAAGAACTTGCAGATCTTTTTGCAGGAACCGAAGCAACGATAGACTGGGCTGAGCTTTCGCGAAAGGCTGTCCCGCCCGATGCCATTCGACTGCACGATCCGAATCCGAAATTTTCTAAGGCAGAAGCCCTCGCGTGCGGAGAGCGAGCCCTACGCGATGGCAAGGTCGGGATGATTCTAGTGGCGGGTGGCCAGGGCACTCGACTGGGATTCGATTTGCCAAAAGGCATGTTTTGCATCGGCCCTGTTTCCAATCGGAGTCTTTTTGAGATGCATGCCGATTCACTTCGCGGTGCCATGCGTCGATTCTCGGTCTCGATTCCTTTGTTCGTCATGACTAGTCCCTCCACGGATGTTCCGACGCGCGAGTACTTCGATAACCACCACCATTTGGGGCTCAAGAAAGAGGAACTCCTCGTCTTTTGCCAAGGAACGATGCCAGCCATCGACGCTTTGACGGGCAAAGTTCTAATGGAGTCAGCCTCGAGTATTGCTCTCAGTCCGGACGGCCACGGTGGAATTGTAGCTGCTCTGGATCGGCAAGGAATCTTGAAATCAGCCTCGAAACGTGGCATTGAGCATTTCTTCTACGCACAAGTCGACAATCCACTGGTTCGCGCTTGCGATCCGCTTTTGATCGGCTACCACTTGCTCGCCAAATCACAAATGACGACGCAAGTCGTCAAAAAACGATTTGGAAAGGAAAAAGTTGGAAACGTGGTCTCCATCCATGATCGCACTCACATTATTGAATACAGCGATCTGCCCGAGGATGCCGCCAATCGAACCAGTGCGGATGGGGAACTCAGTCTTTGGGCGGGAAACATCGCCGTGCATGTAATGGAGTTGGACTTTTTAGCCGCTTCGGCAAAGAATAAAGATGGCTTGCCATTTCATCGCGCAAAAAAAGCGGTTCCGTTTTTCAATGAACTTGGTGTTGTTGATAGGGCATTGAGCCCAAATGCGATAAAATTCGAGCGATTTGTCTTTGACCTGCTACCCCTGGCCGACCGAACGATGGTCGTTGAAGGGGACGCTGCCGAGGTGTTTGCGCCGGTAAAGAACGCCGAAGGAGCTCCGACGGACACCCCCTCTGCCGCCCGCGCTGCGATTGTGGCACAGCATCGGCGTTGGCTAGAACAAGCGGGTGTGTCATTAAGCCCTAGTGCGAAAGTAGAGATTAACCCAAATTGGGCTCTAGACGCGGAAGAAGTACGGATGAGAATTCAAACGCCTTCGAGCATTTTAGTCGACACATATTTTGCATAGCACTTACGAGGAAACTTCATGCTCCACGCAGTCATCATGGCCGGCGGTTCCGGCACTCGATTTTGGCCAGCAAGTCGCCAGGTCAAACCGAAGCAATTGCTCAAAATGGGTGGGCAACGAACCATGTTGCAAACCACCTTCGACAGGCTGCAAGGCTTAGTATCGAGTGAACACGTGTTGGTCGCTACCAACCAACAATTGACAGAAGCCGTAGCCCTGCAGCTCCCCAATTTGCCCATTGAGCACATCATCGGCGAGCCATTCAAGCGAGATACCGCACCGTGCATCGGCGTTGCAGCCTCCTTGGTTCAAGCGGCCGACGCGGATGGCATCATGGTAGTCATGCCATCGGATCACGTCATTGAACCTCGATCCGAATTCCACAGAGCCGTTCGCGCTGCGGCGAAATTGGTGGAGGACGATCCGACGCGAATCGTTACCTTCGGGATCCGACCAAACTATCCGGCGGAATCCTTCGGCTACATTCAACGGGGAGAGGCGATCGCAAGTGGGCCAGGTACATCGACATTTGAGGTGGTTCGGTTCCGGGAAAAACCCGATCGCAAGACGGCCGAGGACTACGTGGAACAGGGTACGTTTTACTGGAACAGCGGGATCTTTCTTTGGAAAGC
Source organism: Pirellula sp. (assembly GCA_031427235.1). GTDB lineage: Bacteria > Planctomycetota > Planctomycetia > Pirellulales > Pirellulaceae > JBKCUI01. The sequence continues at coordinate 30,034 of JANPNA010000164.1, read as the reverse complement.
CAGCACGATTTTGCAAGCATTGGAGAAGTATGAGCCGGAAATGCACGCGCATATCAAAAACATCGCTGGCGACATCGGAACGGCCAATTTCCAACGGAACTTCGCCGAACATTTCGAAAAAATCCAGGGGAAATCCATCGACTTTGCGGTGATGGAACGCCACGAAAACGTAGTCGTGATCGAAGCTCCCTTCTCTTGGGACGATGTTGGAAGCTGGCAAGCCATCGCGCGCTTGATCGCTCCCGACGAGCGGGGCAATGCGGTCGATGGTCCATTCTTGTCTATTGACTCCACCAATAATATTATTCGGTCGGAACCCGATCACCTGATTGTCACGATCGGTATGAACGACACGATTGTAGTTCATACTCCCGACGCAACTTTGGTGGCCCCCAAGTCAGAAGAAGAGAGAGTGCGGGAGGCCGTAAAGCAGTTGACCGAACTTGGTCACCAACAGTACTTGTAGAGTTCAAGCAAAAGTTCTAGGAATTATTTCGTTCCCTGGATCGATCTTCGACGAAAACGTTGTTACGATTCTATGATCTGCTTAATGTGCGTAAAACACTGGATTGCGGGTACCTTGCGCGGAAAATATTTGAAATGATTCGAATTGCGGTCTGGAGGCTCGGGTGGCGAAAATCAGCGTAGCTGGCATTGCAGCCGAGGACGTGTTGAACTGCTTGCCCGATGGGGTCGCCCTATTGGGAGGTGATTTGACCATCCTATGGGCCAATCAGTGCTTTCAACAGTGGTTCGGAGGCGTGGATCGAACCGGGGAGAATTTCTATTCTGCTCTGGCCAATCCAGAAATGGTTGGGGCTGGCTTATGTCCACTCCAAACATGTTTCTCTAGCGGTCGGAAAGCCAGTACAACCCTCCAAACGCAAAAGGGGAGCTACTACCATATCCACGCCGCCCCACTGGCTAGCTACTCTGGCAATCGCGTGTCCAGCGACGCCAGCGCCAATGAAATAGACCGAATCGTCGTGACCATCAGCGATGTGACCGAAGAAATTTTACAGGAGCAAAAACTCGCAGCCATCCATCAAGCGGGTGCGAAATTGACCGACCTCAAGCCCGACGAAATCTTCGCGATGGATGTCGAACAACGAATCGAATTGCTCAAAGACAATATTCGGCACTACACGCAAGACTTGCTGAACGTAGAAGTCATCGAAATCCGGCTTCTCGAACAATCGACTGGAAATTTGATCCCACTGCTCTCAGTTGGCATCGATCAAATCGCGTCGGATCGCCGTTTGATGGCTAGCCCGCAAGGCCATGGTGTTACTGGATTCGTTGCCGCCTGCGGCAAAAGCTATTTGTGCCGCGACACCACCAAAGATCCCAAATACCTTGAAGCCTTCAAGGGCGCGAGAAGCTCTCTGACGGTCCCGATACTATTGCATGAAAGTGTGATCGGCACGATCAATGTCGAAAGCCCGGTGCTCGATGCGTTCTCTTTGAGCGATCAGCAGTTCCTCGAGATCTTCGCACGCGATGTGGCCGTAGCCCTCAATACCTTAGAACTGCTCGTCGCACAGCGAACCAATGCCGCTCAGCAAAGCTGCGAAGCCATCCACGCGGCAGTCGCACTCCCAATCGACGACCTGCTTTTGGATGCGGTCCACTTGATGGAAAAGTACATCGGACACGATACCGAGACGGTATCCCGCTTGCGAGATGTTCTTGCAAAAGCCCGAAGCATCAAGCGATCGATCCAGGAAATCGGCCAAACGATGGCCCCAACCGATGTGAGTCCAGCGGGCAGCAGCAGCGTGACCCACTCAAAGCTTCAGGGGAAACGCATCTTGGTCGTCGACGCAGACGAACAAGTTCGGAATGATGCGCACGCATTGCTTGAACGCTATGGCTGCACAGTGGAAACAGCCCATGACGGGGATCAAGCTGTCTCGATGGTTCGCAATTGCCTCGAGGAACCCTACGACGTAATCATCTCGGACATCAAGCTGCCCGACTACTCGGGCTACCAATTGATGTTGCGCCTGCAGAAACTGATGAATCATGTGCCAATTGCACTCATGACCGGTTTTGGTTACGACCCTGGGCACTCCATCGTCAAGGCTCGTCAATCCGGTCTGCATCCAAAGGCAATCCTTTATAAACCGTTTCGATTGGATCAACTGTTGAGCGTAACCGAAACACTTCTCGACTATAGTCCTCCAACCTCTGAATGATTCCGGCGGTAGCGTGATCCTCGATTTATTGTTGTCCAGCGCGATCCTCACGGTCGTCGCGATTGGGCATTTTGGCCTTTCTATCTGGCTCTTCAATCGCATCAACGCTACGGGACTACGACGCAAGACAATCAAGCGTATCGAGAAGTCCATCATGCTGGCGTGCGGACTGATACCGATTGGTCTTTTGATTCTCGAGTTTGGTTCTCATGATCCGGCAATTTTTTTCGAACCGGGAATCCTCTGGGGCAAACTAAGTCCCCTTACCATCGGCTATTCGCTTTTGGTAGGCTTTTTTGCGATCGCCTTGGCGCCATTTTGGATTGCGGATCGCCCTCAGTTTGCGTCGGCAAAAGACCGTTACCAACTTCTTGAAACCGAGAATCTAAGTCAGCTTCAGCATCCGCAAGGCAACGCGGCTTTGTACATTTCAGGCCGACACTTCGGACGAATGGCCAACCTTCCAGGCAATCAGATTGTCTCGCTGCAACGCAACACAAAACGCCTATTGATGAATGGTCTACCGGAGGACTTAGTCGGATTGCGAATTGCACATTTATCCGACGTGCATTTGACGGGACAGCTTTCTACTGCCTTTTATCGGCTCGCCATCGACTGGGTGTCTGACCAGTCTCCAGACTTGATTGTGGTTTCAGGCGATATCGTAGACTATCAAAAAGCGCTAAAGCAAATCAGACCCGTCTTTGATGGGCTTCGTGCACCTTTAGGTATGGTCTTCATTTTAGGGAACCATGATAAACGCTTGAACAATCCGACCGATGTTTGCAGCGAGCTTTGTGCCATGGGTTGGACCGACTTAGGCCAATCAGAAGGACTAGCCAGAAAGGGTGGGACATCCATCCGTTTGGTTGGCAACGAATTGCCATGGTTTCGAAGGCATGCGCCGGGAAACGCAACCAAGCCCATGGACGAATCGATCGAAAACGCTTGGAAGCTGGGTGTATCACATTCACCGGATCAATTTGCTTGGGGTATCGCCAATCGATGCAAACTGCTGCTATGCGGCCACACCCATGGCGGCCAAATCCGACTACCCATCATGGGGCCAATCATTGCCCCTAGCCGGTATGGTACTCGTTATGCGTCCGGGGTATTTTCGTCCGATTCAACCCTAATGCACGTTTCCAGAGGAATCTCGGGAGTCCATCCGTATCGGTGGGGATGCATCCCAGAGGTGTCCATATTGGAATTGGCCCCTCACAACTCCTAGGGCTGGCTCAACAGTGTAGCACGGCACTCCGTGCCGTGATTTCCTGAGTGTAGAACGGCACTCCGTGCCGTCTTTTCCTATTTACTCCGACCATGCTCCTTCAGATTTGCCGGGCTGGCTCTGGAAGAAAAAACGATCTTGATCTTTAGCAAAAGCTTGCCGCCGACCCCATCGAACCCGAAGTGCAGCGTAACATTGGTATCACGCAGCCGCTGCTGTGGTTATATTAACTCTCTCGTTCCGATAGTGCTTAGGACGCCAAAACAAGGTTGTGAGGAGACAAGCTCCCCCCCAACCCCAGGGTGTGACAATTCAACCCCAGGGTGTGACAATTCCGGCAATCTCAAAGCTCCGATGAATCGAAACACTCCAAATTGGGGGCACTTTCTAGCATCCTTTCATGGTCATCCCCTACGATCTTGATGCGATAAACTTTCCGTTCTGGATCTTCTTCATCGAGCAGGTTAGTAGCTGCCAAGAGGAAATTGGACGTGTTTTCCCATACGTGGTTTCGAAGCAATTCAAGGCTGCTGCAAAGATAGTTATTGCAAGTGACTGACCTCTGCTCGCGCGTCAAACTACAGCCATGGTGGCCATGGAATATACAGGAATGTTCGAAAGATTCCTCTAGGATCCTCGCCATGTATTCCGCCACAATTCCTTCGGGGGTTGCGTCTGGTCTTTCGCGAAAAATCTCACGAAACTTATCCACTCTTAAAAAAGCGTGATCGCTACCCAATTAGCAGCAGCGTCCGCCACAGGTTGCACACGCGGATCCGTTTAGTCTAGCAAAGCGTTGATCGAACAATTCGTCGGTAATTGGCGCAAGCGACGATGGTTCCGCTGCCGACAACTCAGCCTCGGACGGGTCGGGATTGGTTTCCGGCTCTGGTGGAAAATCCTCCTTTAAAGCATAGGCTGCGAAAGCATTTGCGAGAAAGCCCGCTTCGACGCTTTGCCGCCTTTCGGGCGTCGATGGCTTAAGGTTGTACTCTAAGTAAGGCAGCACCACCGTTTTTCGCAATGTATCTTGGCTTCGAACGGGAAGCAGAACCTTTGCTCGTTCTTGGGCAAGCTCTTCGAGTTCGCTTCGTCGCTTAAGAAAAGTGGTTGCGCGAAGCTTTTGAGATTCCGCCATCTTGTTGTTCGAATCCCATCGTTGGCAAAATGGACTCTGGCATACGGGTTGCGTTGCGTTCCGCTCTCGCTGTGATTGGAGAGATAGATTCCACAGATTCGACAGAAGGCCGCGTGCGGGTTTCGGATCGCTGTCGCCTTGGTCTGGCATTCGCTCCTGGCGCAAACGGATAGAAATCCAGGAGCCGCTTTGAAGTTCCCCATGGGGCGACCACACGCCCTACAGCAAGGCCATTTGCAATTCAGATGATGGCGAAAGGTAGACTCACAGTTGGGGGAATCGCACAGTTGCAAACGAGAGTTCCCGCCATTCAAAGAAAGCAGGGTTTCGCAAATTGCGCAAGTTTTATGAGTGGCCATTTGAGGACTCGTTTCGCAATTGCAAATGCTGGTGGCGAGCAATAATACAGCGGGTCCGGTTTAGTCACCCTCCCCCTGGGAAATCGTCCGACTTAGTCACCCACCCCGAGGGAGCAACGCTGTGAAGCATTTTCGTCCGATCGGAGCTTGCCTCCGACGGACGCCGTTTTGGCGTATCACGTAGGGCGCCAAAACAAGGTTGAGGGGAGGCAAGCTCCCGCTCAACCTAAGCGAATTGTTGGTGAAAATGCTTCACAGCGTTGCCGAGGAAGGGTGACTTACTTAGAGAACCTTGGCCAATAAGCGGGCCGATCTCCTAGATTTTCGCCGGGCAGCAACCAACACGATCCCCAATAATAGTACCATTACTCCGACGGCACGTTGAGTGACTGTTTTGGAAATCCCGTTTGCGCTTAACTTTGCCTCGCCGCGTGGTGTTGTAAAGTAAAACTCCTTGCCTCGTGCGGGAAGCGTTATCGACAAACTTGTCATGTACGCTTGATCGGTCTCTTGCGCAGCGGTTGCGGCAAGCGAAAGGTTTTGTCGAAACTCCCTCATCGAAGAGGTACCACTTGTGGACTGCCACGCATTAGGTGAAATCGCATCATTGATTCGTCCCTCTAAAACTTCGTACGTTTGAGCCTCTTTGTTTTTCTTCTCGCTGGCAGATTTTGCCAGCTCGCTGACAGGCGCACCGAATGCAGGCGAAAGGCCGAAATCGCTTCGGACATCCTTACCGGTTTGACCTCCAAGTGCTCCACTGCTTGGCCCGCCCGTACGGTTACGCGGCAGTCCGCCACCATAGCCGCCAGCCATTTCTCCCGTACCCATACCTCCCATTCCCATATCTCCCATGCCACCCGGTCCGCCAGATCCGACTTGACCACCGTGTCCACCCTGTCCCGGCCCATTGTTACTGCCGTAAGGATTGGAGTTATTGTCAAATCCTTGGGCATTCTGCATCGAGCCGGATTGGCCTTGAAGCTTGTTCTTGTAACGACTGGCAAGCTCTTTGTTGTCCTTGGAATCGCCGACAGCACTCGATCGCAGTGTTGTCACTCCCTGTACTTGAGGGACCGAGCTTGGTTTGTCAGCGGGCTTGGACTCTGCATCCATAACGATCAAGCCTGAATCGATTTGCGTAGTCCACGGCACGTTGCCATTGGCACGATAATTGGTTTGCGAATCCACTAGACCATTAAAGAAATCCCGATTGTCCCGAACCACTTTTTGACCGGCTTCGCTCTCCGATTTTTCAACCTGCTGCTTGGCTTCATTGGATACAAAAGCGTTAAGCAACACCTGCTGTTCCAGGTTGGGATTCGACTTCAAATGGAACTTGGAATTGCCGAGTTCAAATTTGACCACCGAGTCCAATTGCTTCAAGTTCTCCTCAGCCCGTGCTTTGGAAAACAACTCTGTGCTCTTCGTCGTTAACTCGGACAAGCGACCAATTTGCTTATTCTTGTGCGAAAGCCAGCCTGCTAGGAATTCGGACTCGTCCCGCACCTGACCAAGTGTGCCGTCAAAGCCATACCAATGTTGATTCTCCGGCAGCAAGAGTTTGACTTGACTAAGCTCCACGTTGATATTGATCGACTCGATCAAGGGAAAATCCAGTTTGGTCATGAATCCACCCTTCTTTAGTTTGCCCGCATACTTGAGTTCGACCCCATAGTCGAGGTCTCCGGTTTGAGTGCGAACAAGCGGCAGCCTTAATCGGGAAGATCCTGATCGGGTTGGTTTATTCGACGACTGGATCGGTTTGACCGGCGTACCTGCGACCATGGCGGTCCATAATTGTGCTCCCGCTGGCATTTCCAGCTCCAAATAGGCTTCGCTGGTATTCTCAATCCGAAATTCTTGCGTTGCCCTATAGTTGCTGGCTTCATCCACCGAGATCACGCATTGGGCCAACCCGATCCTCGCACTTGCCGTCTCCACAATCGAACGGATCTGGGCCTTGAATGCCATCGAAGGTTCGTTTGCCGTGGCTGTTGCCGTGGCTGGCTCAGCGTTGGCTGGTGTCGCTGGGCGCTCATCGACTCGGTACACTTCTGCCGATTTTCCACCCAACAGGGATTGCAACTTCACCCATTGCGAGTCCCCTCGCACCATTTGAGTGACCCCTTTCAACGAGTCGACCACAAGTTCGTCTCTTCCTGAGTTTTCTAACGTAACGAAGCGGTTCTGAACCAAGCCTGTCAGAATGCTGGGGATCGGCACGGTATGTAGCCCCGAGGGGAGCGATGAATCTTTTTGAACGAGTATACGGTATTGTCCCATGACATCTTCTTGCAATTCGATAATGAACTTCAGCGGCGCATCCGACGGATCTGTCGATGGAATGCGCTGAATGTTGCGAACCATTTGGGCCACGACCACCGCATCCTTAAGCCTCGCGGGCAAGGTAAACTCGAAACGGTGCACTCCCGCTTCCTTGATCTCCCACTCCATGTAGATGGTCTCCTCAAGCGATCGACGCGTCACCTTGACGTTGCTAATCGACATGGCCGTGATCTGCGGTACTCGCGATTGAAAGCGAAACAAACCTTTGTAGTCACCAGTCAAGTATCGAATGATTGCTTGAGGCGTCCCCAAAGCAGGTGCTGATGTAGCTTGGACAGGCCCTGGCCAAGCGCCCCCCTCGAGCACTGCTCCCTGAACCGCCGGATTCGGAACGATTGCCACCGTCCTTCCACTGGCAAGCTCGCAACCTACTAATTGCTCCGGTCGGACATCGATCCCAACATCCGTGTACACGTGCACTTCCCCCTGATCGGACGCAGCATCCAACACCTTTATTCTTGGCAGATCAAGCGTATATTCGTTCGACTGAATATCGCTGCTGCGGTTCTGAGAGGCGCTAAGTCGAATTGCAATGCTACCGCTACGACCATTCAAGAACAGGATATCAAATAGCCGCGAACCATCCTTAGGCGCGGAAAGAGTCCATTCCATCGGTACGCCTGATTGAGGAGCATCCCATTGCCAGTCCGCTGGCACTTCAATTTTGACTCGATACAATGGCCGACTTCCGACTGCGAGATTCAATCGCGATTGCAATCGTGAATCGTTGCGACTGACCCTCAAGACCGTTTCCGTCTGGCTTTTCAGTTTGTTTCCAATTTCGCGAACTTTTATTTTCAGTTGATATTCTGGCGACCCGTATCGATACGACTGAAACATTTTCAGTGGAACAGGGCTATTGGAGGCAAACGGTGGTGCGTCCGCTCGAAGATCCTCCCGAATGAGTCCGCTGGAGTCCGCAATTTCCAGATCCAAAAGTGTGCTGCGATAGATGGTGATCCGTCCTCGCTGCAACATCGCCTCCGGCATCTGCAACTGAGGAGCAATCGCGGTCGCTTCCTCCGCTGCTCCCAGTCGCATGGGTCGCGATGCGATGATCGAAAGGCGTTCCGACTCGACCGCCGACTTGAGCAACGTCACTTCGACGATTTGCTTTTCGTTCTTGGTGTCAATCGACCAGCCCCGGATGTTTTTTCCGGTTACCCTTTCGACGACAAGATCCTTCGGAAGCTCAAACTCAAACTGGTCACGTCGTCCTCGTCGAAAATCCAACTTCACGTCCCAAACGGTGTGAAGTCCTTGCTCTTCGATGGCGAGCGAACACTCCGCATCGACGCTTAGGCCTTGGTCGGCAACGCTTTCCGAAACCTTGGGACGCCATTGAAGAGACAACTTGCCATCCGTGGCGACACTGGTCTCAATCACTTCGTTGGCTTGAGCTGTTTCCCTTTGTTCTGCGTCCGGCAATCCGATCAGACGGACCTCTGTGTTTGCCGATGGAACACTCAATTTCATCTTGCCGGACTGTGCCGATGGCAACGTGGCGTTCACGATACGCCAACCTCCTTGCCGTTGAATTGGGATCTGAAACGCAGCGGAAAAGGACTGCGTGCCAGCCCCCTGCATAACGAGGACCAAGCCGTTCGGCCCGCTACTAACGGAGGCGGACTCGTTGTTGAGTTTGGCGGATGTCAATACAGCCCCTTGGAAGCCGAACGGTACCAAAATCCGTCGTTCCGTATGAGTTGTTATGTCGAGCTGCAAGTTGACCACGAGCATGTCATCTCGATCCAGCGTCGCCTCATAAACTAAGTTCGATAGCGAGTAGTCGACGGGGGGCTCAATTGGTTTCTTATCGGCCTTGTCTGGATTGGCCAAGTTCATGAGTTGCGTGTAGATCGCATAGGGGACCAGAATTTTGTCCAACCCACCGCCGGTGACGGGCGAATCCAACTGATACGGAACCAAGATGGCATCGGCTGGGATTTCGATCGGTCCATGGCCTGTCGTCGCATGCAATCGCATGACGGCGATCAACTCGTCCAAGTTGCGAACGTCTTTACCTACTGGAACTTCTTGTGCTTGGGCTCTGGACGTGACACCCATCACTAAAATGGTAGAAACGAAGAAAGCGAGCAAGCCGTTCGCGACTACGCGAGGTCGATGCAGACCTATACCTGCAAGTTGAACAATTCCAAACAAGAGTCTGGCTATCAGAACCGCAAGCGAAGCGTAAAAGCAGCCGCTCGCAAGGATGCCGGTCTCGATCGGCCACGGGCTCAGCAACGGAAGTGCGACTGAGAAAGCCATTACGGCCAACGTCCATCGAACGACCAGCCCCATCGGTCTGCCAAGCAAGGCCAAACCAAGGGTGACGATGAACGCAGCCAATGCGTACGCAATCCAACGCAATCGAGAGTTGTTGACGACCGACAGACGTATATTGGGATCGTCGCCGAAGCCGATCAGTTGGAACGAGTGCCAAGTCGTCGGCCCCTCGAAAAGGATCGGCAACGTGCGTAGACCTTCCAGCGATTTTTGTCTCGCGAATCCGTCGAAGTCGTTGGCGTTGACTCGCCCCGCTGTACTGAATTGCGGGGGTTGATCAAAGCCTCGCTGCGGAGTCGGCGTAGCGAATAGATCATCTATTTGCGGTTCAGCAGTCATAGGCGAGGTATTAGGCGCGGCAGGTTTTTGAGGTAGTGGTGGTTGCGCAGTACCTGAAGTTTGGGGCATACGTAGTCTATTCACGTCTGACATGGCAGGAACGGAAGCCGCCTCAATGGAATTGAAATGGGTATGAAACCTATCCTCAGAAAGGGCTTTGCTCAACTCTTGCGGTTCGACGCGGCTCTGAATCTTCGCTTTCTGATAGAGAACGGACGCAATCTCGCTGTTTGGCCTAATCAATTGAACCTGTTTTGAAACGGCCTCGGCTTCCGCGAAGCGACTGGACGATATCAATGCGTTGTACTGCTCCACCAACATCTGCACTTGCTGATCGGTTCTGATGCTAGAACTTGCACTCTGGGTCGATAGGGTCGCCGAAGTACGTGTCGATTCCAAATACATTGGATTGTCGACGACCGAACTTGTACCACCCCTTAATTCAATGGCAAGCGGCACCCTAAGCGTTGATGCGAATGTGGAAAAAACGTTATACGGAAAGCCCAATCTCGCCTCATTTCCGAGAAGTTGCAAATCACCTTTGGAATCCATGATTCTCAATTGATCCGGTACCCAGATTTGCCATTCCATATCTGCGGTTGGTATCGGCGTCGATGGACTAGTAGATGTTTGCATGGTCGCTAGCAAAGGAGCAACCAGATCAATGTCCGACCGCATGCCAATCGAACGGATGGGTGTTTCATACGCGATACGCAGCACATGTAGATTGGGATCGCCACCCCGTAGTTCTGAATATGGCTGACTAACTTTGGAACTGGATCGCAATTCGATCAGCAACTGCCCATCGCTGCGCTGTGGCAACGATGGCAATCCATCCACGATGACCGACCATAAAACCGCATCCGACGGAAGCTTGGCTTGTATGAAACCGCCCGTCGTTCTCACTCGCAGCTCGGCAACGTGATGACTTGCACCGTGAGCTGACAACGCGGTACTCAATTGCGCCCGCTCCACGATGGTATTTGGAACCGATTGCAGTTCCCGTCGCGTCGCGCGAACCGATACCGAATCTCCACCTTGATCGCCCACCGAGTATCCGAAGACTCCCAACAATCGATTGCCAACAGCATAACTAGACTCCGTCAATTCACCGACATCGGCAACTCTCGGATGCTGAAGCACCTTGACCTCCAATTCGTCATCCCCCTCGAGCGCGATGACACCTGTTTGGTAAGTGGTCTCGCTGACTCTGGCTATCGGAAGCGATAAATCAACGTCTGTTTCTAACAGCTTCAAAAACTCGACTTGTAATTTTGCGGCTCCGGAAACGCGATTGGCCAGCTTGATCGTCCAGATGCGATTCCCGTCTTCGAGTCGACTGGTCGATTCTTTGACGACAACGCCGTCCAGACCGCGAATCGTAAGTTCTTGCGGAGTGGAGTCGGGAAGCGAAAACTGAAAGCTATCCGTCGCGGCTTGCTTGATTTCCAGGTGCAGTTCGTAAGCTGTTTTGATTCCCTCGGATTCAATCTTGAAAAACGAAAAGACTTCCGCCGTGAGTTGCGGTTTGTTGCGCTTCGCCAAAAGCTCGAGCGACCAATTGGAACCTTGGGCCGAGAACGAAGGACCGCTTCCGTTCCCTTGAATTTTCAACGCAATTCTTTCGCTCTCGAACAGGGCAATTAGGTTCTCGACTTTTGACACCTCAAGCGTGAAGTCTCCTTCGCCCATGGCCGACAAAACTCCCGTCCCTATCTCTGTTCCGACAATCGAAATCGCTGGAAACGCAAACGCTTGCTCGCTCCATTCGGACAACCATCCCTTTGGAACCGCGGTGCACTCCAACACGATTTGAGTCATGGTCTTGGGCGCAAAAGGACGTACGAGCCGGACCCGTGTTCGAGTTGGAACAGTCTGCTCTGCTGTGCTAGTTACGGCACCTTCCTCCTTCAAGACCTCAAACGGCAGTGTTGTTCCATCGAGCAGCTTTGCCGTTTGCAGTCGCCAGAGCGTGGGTAACGACACTTCAAAATTGGCGATACTTTCGTTACCGGATTCAAACGCGATCAGCGCCCTTGCCCGAATGCCTGACTCGCTAACGATGGCCAAAGTGTTCAACGCAGTTTTGGACGTGGCTTTGGGCTTTGTAATCTGACCAGTGACCGACTGCGAAGCGTCCGGAGCGTACAGGGTCGCAATCGGGCGAACATTCGGTGCAGTCGGTTCACGGACACGCATTTCCGCCGGGATGGCCGTATCGAGGACTCCTACGTCTAGCAGGATAAGATTGCCAGACTCGATCGATTGCATACGAAGTCCATTCTCGAGACTGATCGCAAGGATGGCCGTTTGGCTTTCCGCCTCGAGCACACGCCAGACCGGCCAACTCCAATCCACCGGTTGCTCTGCATAATTGCCTTTAGATGGTTTGCTCGCCACGATATCGAAGACCACTTGATCTGAAACAGGCTCGCGCAATTCGATTTCCAAAACGCGCTCCGATGGGTTGTCGGGTTGCGGCTTAGCAAGCGTATTCCAGCGAGAAAGGAGCGGCGATTGCACCTTTCGCACTTCAAAGTCGTTCGGGATCACGATTTGAAATCGATTTTCAGCCCCGTTCAGCACGTTGATCATGACGCGCTGGGTGACCTGTTCGTAGGCATCCGTGATTTCGGTCAAAAGGATGCTTTTGGCCTCGAGTGCTCGTGTGTCCCGGAGCATCTTGTTGTTCAACGTCATGACGAGACTAAACGGACTTTGCAAATTCGCAGCACCTGCTCGATTGGGAATCCATTCGAACTCAGTCAAGTTCGCATCCGAATCCACTTTCCGGGAGCGAACATGTGCGCCGGATAGGATTTCCACGTTGCCTGGCACCTTCATCGTCCACTTGTTGGCTGCTGCATGCGGCAACGCGATGGTTAATGTTTGTTGGGCGGCGGATGTACTCACGGCCGCCACCATCTTGAGGCGAAGTCGATGCTGCCCCTTGCCTTCTAGAAAAAGAGTCGCGCCAGGCAGGTTCGCATCGAGGGAGGGTGAGAGCATGGCTGGCTTATCATTGAGCAATGCTTCCAGAAGACCAACATGCTGTAGGGTCAAGTGAACCGTCTGAAGCCCTGGTTTGAGAATTTCGATGGTCAAATCGCTCTGGATAGAAGCTCGTCCTGTTTCAACGGTAACAGCGTTTAACGCATCGAGCATTACCACATTAGTAGGTATTTTGCTTTCGTCCAGTTGTACTTGGCGAGCGATGGCAATTTGTTCGGGAGTGACATTTGCCTTCTTGAGAAGGTCGTCATATTCCGCGCGAGTCATGAACATGCGTTCGTTCTTGCCCCCGAGCAAGACCGGCAAATCATCAAAGGGAACTCGGATTTCTCGGGTCGGCAATTTTGGTAAGTCGGTCGGTGCTTTGACTTGGGCCATGGCCTCTTTTTGAAAGACCAACAAGGACATAGCCATGGCGATAAGAATCGCGATCAACGTTTGTTTAATGTCGCCTTTCGCTCCGCGAAAGTGCGCTGCCTTAACGCACTTTTGCGGAGCAAAAGGCGACAATGTTGCCACACGAAACAATGTTGCCACACGTGACGCAGAAAATTGTTTCAGTTGCTTAAACATGTTCGTTGTCCCCTTGCACGTCGGTCGCGGTTGTTTGCGTTTCCGTGGTTGGTGTTGCAATAGGTGGTGCAGCATCAGACTGGGCAACAATGGATGCTCTACGCTTTTCCAATCTACGAAATCCGTAGAGAATCTCGCGACTTCCCCACAGGACGAGCACCAACAGTCCGCCGAGGATGGCCGGGGTGTTTAGCAATTGACTTGCAAACGTCGAGGCAATCGCACCGACCGCTATGAGAATGGCTACGAGGGCCGCGACAGCTACTACCTTGGTTTGGACCGAATAAAACAAGAACAACAAACCGAAACCAAGCAGGCCAAAGAGGATAGCGGCAGTCCACCATTTTTCATCGATGGCGACTAGCTTTAATGCACCCGCTGCTCCCTCTTCGGGTCGCAAGGTGGAGTAGAGGTACATGACGCCATCGGTTTGGAAGTCGGTGGCCCTGGTCGTATTCACCCCTTCTTTGACCCAGCTCATGAGCGCGTTCGCGTCGCGATTGCATCTCGGTTCTGCTTTCCAGGAATTGGCAACCAACTCAAACTCGTTGGTCCAAGGTCCATTCGAGGCAAGCAGAGTCCGTTCCTTGGGCAAGAAGACGCCAAGATAAGCCGTCTGTACGGCTGGTGCATCTGGAAACACTGGAAGATCGATCTGCGTGTGGTCGCCGGGAGCGGTGTATCTCAATTCCACCAACAAGGCTTGTGTTGGATCGTTGCCGGCAAGCGGAATGTAAAGCTGGTTCGCACCGCCACGCTCCAGCGAGGCGCTTTGGCCATTGATGAGCAAGGGCTGCGAATCAAATTCGGCCCCCTCGGGTAGCTTGAGCGACAGCCGTTGGCTCGCATTCCGCATGCGGTAAGTTGCATGCACTCCGATTCGATTGCTGCGCGTTACCACGGCGCGTATAAAGGCCCTTTCGATACTGGTCTGCTTGACCTGTTCGAGTGCGTAACGGGTGGCTGCGATTTGCATGTTCCAATCGGATTGGAATTCGAAGGCGCGTGATGCATCGGGAAACGACGTTCCTGGCATGAGATCGTATCTCGGATCGATGGGCCGTAGTCCGCTGCTGCCTTCTTCTAATTGAAGATCAATGGAATCTTTTCGATTCAGCACGACTTGGCCCCAGGCTTGGTCCACATTGCGAGGAACTAAACGAGGGATATCGATTTTGACACGTTTGCCAATCTCAAGACCGTCCAATCGCTGTTGCCAGCTCAATTGCACCGTCCGTTCCCCCAACCAAGGCGTATCGCCGATCAGTTCCCAGGCAACGTAACCAGCAGCGACATCGGCAGGTGGCGGATTGATCGTGGTTTCGCGAATGCCAGGTGTTGCGATGCGAATTTCGCGAACGAGCCCTTCAGGTACGTCCAACCGCAACGACGCTAGACTGCTGTATTGCACCTTAGTGAACAGGGTCGATGTGAATTTGACAGAGCCCGGTTCCACCATGGATTCGAGCATTTGGCGTATGGTCACAAACGGCTTCTTGCGTTCGATCTCCAACGTTAGCGTTACCGGCTCGATCGCATGGGCCAAGATCAATACTTCCGAAAGCGTCGGAAAACGTTCTTTGAAAGTGCTGGGCCATTTTGCTCTCAACTCGGCGATGACTCCATCGCGAACCCCGATCTTTTCCTTAGGATTGATGCGGAGGCTTTCGGGTGCGTAGACGGAGATCATCCCGTCGATCCACTGGACGTAGTCCCCTGCCGATCGCGGAATCGGAATGGCAATCGTGCTGCCGCTGCCGGTGGGGTTCAGCAAATTCGGGTCGTTCAGTTTCCGTCTCAACTGAATCAACGTCCCAACTTGGCCGATTGCTCGACGGTTGAGGCTGACAACGAGTCGGGTCTTTGCATCGTTGGAAAAACGATAAGCGTCGATCGAAGCGGCTTCCACGTTGGCCGCACCTCGACCCGAGACTTGCAGGAGTTCGAAATCTGGCGGGATGTCAAATTCCAGTTGGAATACGCCAGCATTTTCGATCTTGTGCGTAGAGTTCAATTCGATAGTCAGCGTTTGCGGATCGATGAAAGCTTCGACAAATTGATCCACACGAATGGTTGGGAGCACCTTGTCCAGTTTCAGCTTGAGCTCGTAGGGGACGGAGGTGAATCGGTAGGCAAAAGTCCATGCTTCGGTATTCAAAGGGGGGGGCAGCTCGGCCGGGTCTAGTTGCATTAATCCTTTTCGATCGGTTGGTTCTGCACGCAGTCCTTGCCCAACCCGTACGGCCAAAACTCCTTGCTGTCGGTTTGCATCCAAGCAATCGAACGAAACCATCGATCGAACGGCAAGTGCTTTTGCATCCAGTGCGGATTCCAGTTCGACCACCAGATTTTGGGATTGTCTGGCGGGTTCGAACAGCTCGATTACTAACTTCGGCGCAATTTTCTGTTCTTTGTCGGCGGCTTCGACCGACCATTTGCGAACGTTCGGATCGAAGACATTGATGACTTTTTGTTCCGGTGGCAGCGTGATCGAAAGCTGAGTAAGTTCGGCTCGGTCGATTTTGTACGTAAATTGGGCGGTCGTTCGAGCCATTCCTTCCTCGATGGAGACGCGGTGCTGCATTTGGACGCTGGCTAGGGGTGTCATGCCGGTGGCCCCCTCGGATTTTGGGACCCATCGAATTCGAATGTTGGGCGAAACGCCCACGAATGCTAAGACTTCGGTACCGGGTTTTTTGTCGTCGTCGCCTTTTTCGGGATCGCCTAATTTGGCTGGTGACTCAGTCGTTGCAAGCATTGGATCGACTTGGACTTTGACACCCGAGTCGGGGATTCGGATCAACCATTTGTTGACGGGAGCTTGGGGGGCCATGAACGAGACGCTGTTTTGGCCTGGTGTTTTTTCGTATGCCTTGGCGTATTCCAAGTCGACTTGAATGCGGGTGGGTATGGTCACTTTGTTTTGAAACAGTAGTGAATAGCCGGTGGCGGGATCGTGCACGATCCGGGCGGGTTCCTTGTCGACGGTCGCGGTCAAGATCGCCGCGTCATTCAATTGCAATGGGATTTTTTGCCAACCGGTTCGAAGAAGTTCAACGGTGATCACGGCCCGCACGACCATGACCTCTTTTTCGATGGTGGCCGTGTTTTCTGCGGATACGAGAATCACATCGACGGGCGGTGAGTCGGCTGGCGAACCGCCTTTGGCGGATCGAGCTTCTTGCCAGAGTTTTTGGAATTGGTCATAGGGTAGAAAAACGCCTCGTCCCTCTTTTTCAAAAACATCTCTGAGTTTGTCGTACGGGATGTAGATTGTCTGTTCGTTTTTCGGCCCGCGTTCTGAATTCGGTGTTTCCGGTTCTTGCAGCGGCGCGGCTGCGGTCGCGGAAGAACAGAGCACGGCCAACGTCGCCAGGAACTGGAGCCAAAAAGCTCGAACCGACAGGAAAACGTGGTGTTGTTGGCGAAAAATAAGCGACGAGAGCATGAGGAGCATCCAGAGTTCGGAGGTAGTTCTCGGTGAAAAGAGGCGTTGCCAATATCAATCCTACACCGAGTAGACGTTCGCCGCAGTCTTGTGGTTTCACTATTTCCGTAAGGAATTCGTAAGGACTTAGTAAAAAAATGTCAGAACATTTCGGCTGCAAGGCAATGCCCCCGAGTTTACTCGGGGGATCTTTACCATAGCTCTAGAACCGATAGTCTAAAACCCTCGGCATAAAACCGACGTCAGGACTCTTTTCACGTTCAAATGGGATATCCTGCTGGCCTGTTATCGATAAGAATATGTCAGCTTTGGGCGAGCGGCAGTTTTGCCTTTACCGGGAGGGCGAGGCCACCCCTGTAAACATGTTCACATCGACTTTGTCCAACCAATTCATAACTCGGGAGGGTGAGGCTCCTGCCGAACCAACGCGGCGCCAGCTCGGCGGGAGCCTCGCTCTCCCGCTAGAAGACTCGGCAGGTAGATTTCGTATTGCCGCTCATACTTAGATCGAAAGCAACGAATGGTATTTTGGCGAAAAAAGAAACCGATCGAGCCTGACGATAGCAACCCAATCAAACAGAGCGACTCCCCACCAGTAAGTCAGCCAAAGGAGGCGATTTCGCAACAATCCACCCAGCCATCCGTGACGACGGATACGGATGCCGAAACCAACTCATCCGTGAGTTGGTGGCGGCGAGCTCTTACGAAGACAAGCGACCTGCTTCGGACCGACATTCGCGACCTTTGGAAGAGCGAAGGGCAGATTGTCGACGACGAGTTTTTAAGTCAGTTGTTTGCGACCTTGGTCCGCACCGATATGGGTGGTTCGACCGCGGCCAAAATCCGGGACTCGATTGGCGAAACTTACCGCAGTCGGCGCATCGAGTTGTCCGATGTTCTCAATGTGATTCGCGACCAAGTGGGGGAGTCGCTAAAAAGCAAGGGCGCAGCGCTGAAGATGGCTGCCTCGGGCCCCACCGTCATTCTTGTCGTGGGGGTCAACGGTTCGGGCAAAACAACTTCGATTGCAAAGCTAGCACATCGACTCACGTCAGACGGCAACCGAGTATTGCTCGGTGCCGGAGATACGTTTCGAGCCGCCGCTGTCGAGCAACTCAAGATATGGTCCAAGCGGATTGGCTGCGAAATCGTACATGGAGAACACGGAGCCGATCCAGGGAGCGTTGTTTACAAAACGGTCCAACGAGCGGTTGCCGAATCCTTTGACGTTTGCATCTTGGACACGGCCGGTCGATTGCAGACACAAAGCAATTTGATGCAGCAGCTCGAAAAAATCAAACGAGTCATCGAAAAGCAAATCGAAGGCGCTCCCCACGAAGTATTGCTGGTGCTCGACGCGACCGCAGGTCAAAACGCCATCAGTCAAGCCAAGGGTTTTTCCGAGGCGGCTGGCTGCACGGGCATTGTTTTAGCCAAACTAGATGGGAGCGCCAAAGGTGGCGTCATTGTTCCGATCGCCGAACAATTCGGCCTCCCAGTGAAATTCGTTGGCATCGGCGAAAAGCTTGAAGACCTTTCCGTCTTCAACCCTAAAGATTTCGCCAATGGGCTTTTCTCGTAGCGAGTTTGGTACGTTGGTTTCCTTCCAGGCGAGCGGCGATGTGAAAACTACCAATCACAACCCGATACGTAAGTGAGGGACCTGCGAAATTATCCCTCGCTTACACTTCGGGTTGGGATAATTCGACCTGCCGCTCGCCCTAGAACTGAGCGAGAGCCTCGCTCAGCCACGCATCCACAAAAACTAAGGATTCTCCGTGAGCCATTTTTGATCGGGGCCGCTAAGCTTGTCGATCGGAAGTTTGACTTCCTTGCCGTCCTCCTTAACAAGTGTTACGTGCGTGGCCGTTCGTGACGACAGTTTTGCTTCGACCGAATGTTTGCCAGTAACATCGGTCCAAGTTCGTTTCTCTAATTTAGCTGCTTTGCTGCGCAGCTTCTTCAAATCGGTTTTTCGAATGATGAGTTGGCTGCGATGGATCAATCCATCGAACTGAGGTGGGCGATCATCCCAATGGATCGGAACCGTCTCCTCCGTGCTATCCTTGAGCACCGTCACGTAATTCCACTTTCGACCCCAACAAACCGCCAGCTTGGTCCCTTGAGGCAAAGGAAAATCCAACGGCAGCATCTCCGCTACTTTAGGAATTGCAAGATCAATAGGATTGTTTTGAACAATGAGTGGCGGGGTTGGGAATCCGTCGAAGCCATTGAAATTTCCGGCCGAAGCCATCCGCTTTTGATTTTTTGCGGAAATACGATCAAATTCTTCGCGAGCCAGCTTCATCTCTTCTGCCATTCGTTTTGAATCCTTCTCCATCTCCTCTTCGAAAGAAGATTTCTTAGGAATGCGGCTTTCAAAACGTTGCGCTGCGTCAGGCTTTGCTAATTCCTCGAGAGTCTCGGTTGTTCCCGGAATCACTTGGAAACTGGGTTGGAACGAAGACGGCGAGGATGCTGCTTGTTGCAGGACCGACGGCTTGACAGCAATCCAGCCGCCGCGAGTCATGGTGCGTAAGGTAGTAACGCCAGAAATCTTTACGGTTACCAGCGCGCCATTGGTTAATGCTTCTGCATCCACCCATTCACCGTATCGCCCAACTTGGACTGGCATCCCAGCCAGCAGCTTGGTGACACCCTGGACAAGTTGATAGCCTGCCGGAGGTGCGAAAGGAGGTTTTCGGCCGAGCAAATCCTTTTGGTAGGCAGCGGATTCTTTTGCGTTCCACTCTCTGGCAATCGTGGGAGTACCTCTTGGTGTGCCGACTTGTACGACGTTGGATATTAGGCACTGAAATGGGCATTCCTCCGCAAACGAACCGGAGACAGTTAGGTACAAGTCGACATCGAGCCCCTTTTCGCCTGAGAAAAGCGCACTGAGCTCCAGCTTTCCAGATGCGTCATGCAAAATTCCGAATCCCATGATCGTCAAGGAGCCCTCGGAAGTTTTGCCAGACAGAGATACAAGCCCGGCACCCTCCTTGGTGCGTTTGTATTCGATGGTAACGGACGGACGACCAAAGGCATCCTGGCCTTGATTGACGCTTCCCAGCGTGTAAGCAGGCATATCCGGCGCAGGTTGAATCAAGTCTTGAGCGTAAGACCATTGGAAGCCTAAGCACAACAAACATAAAAACGGTACCAATTTCCGCCGAAAGAATTCGTGTAGCATGCTCTTTTATTCCTTTCTAGTGCTTTGTTACAACTAAGAATTAGGGTTGGCAGTAGTGGATCTTGTTAAAGATCCGAATCCTGCCGGATCTTTGACAAGATCCACTACCCTAAAATCATGCTGTCTCAAAGCACTCGTTCGTTTTCATTGTACCGTTCGCACGTTGTGGTTTGGCTGTTGACTGAAAAATCCGACTCAACCCGAGAAATCGTTGCCGAAAATCCCGCACGGCGTTGCCTGGTCGGAACGGACGGTATCAAAAGCCGTAATACTAGGCTTGGGAAAGGGTTGATTGGAGTCGCGCGACTGAATTTCAGACTTTATTTGAACCATTGAGTGCCGTATCCTATCTATTGCAAAATCCAGGCCGGCGCAAAATCCAGGCCGGCTTGATCTACCCACGTTTGTAATGAAAATCCTATTTCCATGACCGATAGCAATTTCAAAGTGGAGTGGGCTCCACGAGTTCACCGATTGCCCCCGTACCTTTTCGGCCGCATCAATAATTTGTTGTACCAAAAGAGGCGGGCGGGTCAGGATGTCATCGACATGGGGATGGGGAACCCGTCCGATCCACCGGACCCTTTGGTGATTGCAAAACTAAAGGAAGCCGCTTCGGATGTTGGGAACCATGGCTATTCCAAGGCTAACGGGATCCTCAATTTGCGACGCGAATGCACCAGCAAATACCTTCGGAAGTATGGCGTCCGCTTGGACCCGGAAACGGAAGCCATCGTTTGCTTGGGATCCAAAGAAGGTTTTTCGCATATGTGTTTGGCCTTGATGGGGGCAGGCGACACGGCGATTATACCTGCACCCTATTTTCCAGCCCACATGTATGCGGTCATTCTTGCGTCTGGCAATGTGGTGGCTCTCGACGTTTCCAATACGGAAAAGTACCTTTCTAATATCGCATACGCTTGCGAGCATTTTTACCCGCGTCCCAAGCTCCTCATTATCAATTATCCACACAACCCGTCTACGGTTACCGTGGAGCCGGAGTTTTTTGTTGACGTGGTGAAACTTGCAAAGAAGTATGGGCTAATGGTCATCAGTGACTTCGCCTATGCAGACGTCGCCTACGATGGCTATGTTCCGCCGTCCTTTTTGTCGGCGCCGGGTGCAAAGGATGTAGGAGTCGAATTCACGACGATGAGCAAGGGTTACAACATGGCCGGTTGGCGAGTTGGCTTTTGCGTGGGCAATGCGGACATGGTAAAGGGATTGGCCACCATCAAGGGATATTACGATTATGGCATGTTTCAGGCGATCCAAATCGCGGCCATCGTTGCCTTGCGGGATACGGAAGCCACGGTAGAAAAGCAATCGTTGATCTATCAAGGCCGACGCGACGTGTTGGTCGACGGACTTCGCAGACTGGGCTGGCAAGTAAACGTACCCAAGGCCGGAATGTTTCTGTGGGCCAAGATCCCTGAGCCTTGGGCATCACAAATGAACTCGGTCGATTTTGCAATGCATTTGCTGGAACACGGGAATGTTGCGGTTAGTCCCGGGGGAGGCTTCGGACCTGTCGGTGAAGGCTACCTGCGAATGTCGCTGGTGGAAAACGAAGCGAGATTGCGACAAGCGGTACGGCACATTTCCGCCTGTTTAGACAAGAGGAATGTTCCAGAGTTGCAAAAGGTGTAAGCCACGGTGTGGCACATTTGTCGCCTTTCGCTCTGCATTGTCGCCTTTCGCTCTGCATTGTCGCCTTTCGCTCTGCATTGTCGCCATTCGCTCTGCGAAAGTGCGTTGAAGTGGCGCACATTCGCGGAGCGAAAGGCGACACTATGCATTCCCCTTAGTAGCGAGTTTGTGCTGGCGGGATGGCGGTGTTGCTCGCCGAATTAGTCGGCGACGGAGCTAACGCGTTTAAGGTTGGTGTTGGCGATAGGCCTGTCTTAGAAGCTAGATTTCCCGGAGCAGCCTGTGCTCCAGCGATGCTCGTTCCGGTTGTTGACAACACATTTTGAGTTAGACGGACGTTGAGAGCCCCGATTCGCTGGTAGAGATCGGGTTGCAGAGAATTGAGCGCAATGCTTTGTTGGTAGTTTTGAACGGCCTGCATTAACTCACCAGAATTTTCTCGCAAACGGCCACGTTCGGCCCACGCCCTAGCATTGTTTGGATCCATGGCCAAGGCTTCGTCGAGATACTGCTCAGAGATTTTGGTTTGGTTAAACTCTTGGTGGAGTTTTGCCAATTCTACTCTTGCGTCGGAAACGTTGGGGCTGCGCTGAGCCCAGTGTTTCAGCAACGTAAATGCTTTGTCTGAGCGGCCCGTTTCGACTAGGAGGACGGCTAGTGCTCTATGGCATTCCACGTGATTTGGCGATAAATCTAAAGCTTGATTATAAATCGCTTCCGCATTTTCGAGCATTTTCTGATCTTTCGCGGCTGTACCCAAGCGATGGTAGGTTGACGCAAGATTGTAAAAAGTATCAGGATTGGTTGGATCCGATTGCTTAGCCTGCTCAAAGCTCTGAAGTGCTTCTGCGTAACGCCCCTGCTGGTAGAGAGTTACGCCCGTTCCGTTCTGGGCAAAACGCGTGCATCCGCTCGCTCCAAAGCAAAATAGAGAACCCAGAAATACGCTGGTAGCAAGAAGTGTTGGGGTATTGGTATTTCGTTTGTCGGTGCTTGGATTCATGCGTTTCGTTCTCTTTCCGACGCTAAAAAGCTCCCGAAAGTTGCGGATCCCGTGTGCGTCAATGGCAAGAGATACCAGGAATTGCCTACCTAAAACAAGAGGAAATCGCTCCAAAAGTTGAAATGCCATTTTGGAAACGCTGTTTCACTTTTAGAATCGCTGCTTATGAAATCCGATGAAAAACAACCCATGCTGGCCGCTGACGTCTACCTACTCCACGTACGATCGCTCGAGTCGAAAATCCGAGAGCGAATCCGCATCATGCAGCGTCTCGTTTGGATTCGGTTGGGGCTAGCTTTGCCTGGATTGGCCTTGATCTTGGGTGGGCTTGCGCTCAACGAGGAGAGCGGTTGGAGTTGGAAAATTGGCATTCTGCTTTTTGTAGGGTTTCTTGCGGCAGCTACTTGGCATGAAATGAATCTTTGGTTCGCTTCCCAGCTTCGCCAGCGGCTCTATGGTTACCGCCGAATGCTCGCCCGTTGCCATCGAAATTGGGCTGAGTTAACTCCATTGCCTGCGGAAGAATTATGCAAGGAATATTACTCTGAACTGAGTCGTGACCTGGACTTGTTCGGTGACAGAAGCTTATATCGATGGTGCTCGCTTGCGATGACTCAGTCGGGAGCCAAGAATCTATGCGAATGGTTAACCAACTGGGCACCGTCGGAATGTATCGAAGAACGGCAAGTCGCAGTTCAAGAACTCGCCAAGAATCGGGCTTGGCGCGAGTCCTTTTTCGAAACGACGTGCGACTATCGAAACCAACAAGCAAGCCCCGAGGGGCTCGCCGATTGGTGTCTGGATGGATTTCATTTTGCGAAACGTCCGTGGGTCCAATGGCTGTCCTGGTTAAGTCCTGTTGTGCTCGTCACAGGAATTGCGTTGATTGTTGCCTTCCAGTTTCAAGAATACGAACTTGGACAACGCGTAGGTTTAGGAATGGTATTGGGAGGAGTTGCGGTCAATTTCTTACTCACCATGGTAATTATTGGTCCGATTCACGATATCTTTGTCAATATTGGGACAGCCAATCGGGAGTTGCAATCGCTGCTGAATAGGATTCGAGCCATCAAGAAGCTGGAGTCGAAACAAGGGTTGCTTTCTCGCATTCGCGGAAAGTGCTTTGACGAAAGCCATTCGGCGGAACACGCTCTCGCGCAATTGCAACGTATCATGACCTTGGCGGGAATGCAACGCAGCCCTCTGCTGTTCATCCCCTATCTCCTTTTGCAGATTGCCTTTCTTTGGGATGTTCGAGTCCTAGAACTGCTGGAGCGTTGGAAGATGAAATTCGGAGCCCGCTCCTCGGGATGGCTGGAAGCCATCGGAATGACGGAAACGCTCTTTTCGGCAGCCACGATCGCCGACGAATATCGCTCCTGGGCCTATCCAAAAACGATTGACAAGGATGTATTGAAAGCCAGCACAGCTCAATTGCTTGAGATTGTGGGTGTAGCCCATCCGTTGCTTAAGGACGAAAGCCAAGTTCCCAATAGCGTAACGATCACTCGCGAAAAGCCTCTGTTGTTGGTGACAGGCAGCAACATGGCTGGCAAGTCAACTCTGCTTCGCGCGATCGGTGTGAATTCCATGTTGTCGCGACTTGGGGCACCGGTATGCGCCCGGAGTTGGTCAGGAGCGGTTTGCGAATTGGCCTCGAGTATTCGAGTCCAAGACAGCCTACAGGATGGCGTTTCTTTCTTCATGGCAGAACTAAAACGATTGCGAAGCGTGGTCGATTCCGCACAAAAAGAGAACCATGCAAGCGGTAAACAGATGCTCGTCTTGCTCGATGAAATCCTTCAAGGTACGAATTCACGCGAACGTCAGATCGCAGTGGAACATGTGTTGGACAAGTTGGTCGAGTGTGGCTGTATCGTGATTACCAGCACACACGACCTCGAATTGGCTAGCAACGAGAGCATCGAACGCATTGCACAAGTCGTGCATTTTCGGGAGCACTTTGAAATCGTCCAGGGTCAGCAAGTGATGCGATTTGATTACATCATGCGACCAGGTGTAACGCCGACAACCAATGCGTTAAAACTCTTAGAGATGGTAGGACTGCGAGCGCCCTCCTAGGTTGAAACACCATTTCCGCTATCCCAAGCCACGACAATCCAAGGAAGAATCCTGAACCTAACGCAGAATCCAAATCGAGTCATAGTCAGGCGAGTCGATGCATTTGCCGACAAGGCCAATGCCGGTATGCTCACGGAGATTGCGCAGTCCGAATATGATCGCTACTTGGCTGCGTTTCATCAATCGGCAGCGATTACTCAGGGAGACTTCGCTGGCGGGCACTCCTTAGATTTCTTTGCGTTGAGTTCAATGAAATGTTGCCACTGCGCAGGCACATTGTCTTCATGGAATATCGCTTCAACAGGACATTCCGGAATGCACGCTTCACAGTCGACGCACTCATCCAGATGAATATGCACCATCTCGGAATCCTCATAGAAGCATTCGCACGGGCAAACAGCCTAGCAAGACTTGTCCTTGCAGCCTTTGCACGGCTCAGCGATCCATAATAACACGCTAGACTCGCGGGTAGCAAAATGCTACCATGGATCAGCGAAGAGGTGATTAACATGGGTCAACCAGTCAAACTTTCGGATGAACTTGTCGACGAGGCGCGTGCGGTCGTCCCGTTCTCCCAGCGTAGTATTGCCGGCCAAATTGAGTTTTGGGCAGGTTTAGGTAAATCGATAGAACTGCTACTGCGTGGCGACTGCATGTTAGTACTGCAAAGGACAGGTGCAGCGAAATCGCTGTCTCATATCCTGTCCGAAGTGGATACTGCTAAGGGGCGTAAGCGAGTCGAAGCTTATTTGAACAATCGCCCGTACCCGCAGTACAAACCAGTCCCTGGGCACCCAGATTTGATTCGACGCATCGAGGCCGATGGTAGCGAGACGATTGGTCGGTTTGTCGAGCGGCAATTTGAGCGAGTCGAGGCAGACCTTTGAGCTTACTGTTTGGTTTTCTCGACAAACGGCCAATTGTCATCACGATTGCCGGATCGAACGGAGCGGGCAAATCAACGTTTTACGAAAGCTTTCTCGCCGACAGCGGATTGCGATTTGTCAACGCGGATGTTTTGGCTGATAAGCTTGGAATCTTTGCCTACGAAGCAGCAGAAATGGCATCAGTGATTCGAACTGCTCTGGTGAGGCAACATGAGAGTTTTATCTTCGAGACCGTGCTTTCTGATCCGATCGGCGACAAAGTTGACATGCTCGCTTCGTATGTATCACTTGGGTACACAGTGGTACTCATCTTCATCCGGCTCGATAGCGTGCAGGATTCCATCGGGCGAGTAGCGATGCGCGTCAGCCAAGGAGGGCATGACGTTCCCGATGAAAAGCTGAGGATGCGTTTTGAGCGAACCCGAGCGAATCTTGAACGAGCCATTCAGCGTCTTCCCCATGTTGTGATCTACAGCAACAGTGACCTAGCCAAGCCATATCAATTGATCGAGCTTTACGAGGACGGTCAACGAATATTTGGTTCCTAAACGAATGACTGATCCAACAAGAAGTCGAAGATGCGATGTTCTCCTTTGACGCAGTCAGGGAATCCATAACAGGAAGGCCGGAGGCCGTAGACCGGAGGCTGGAGGGAAAATGCAAATTTTTCTCGCTCCGTCGTCACGGCTCCGGTCAAATGCCTGGGGTAATCAAAGACTTTTATCGTCCACAATTCTAGCCAAGGCAAGAGGCGAGAGACGGCATGCCGAAGGAAAATGCGATTGAACTCACTCCGGCCTCCCGTCTCTGGTCTCCGACCTGATGAAGGAACTTTGGAACAACGTCAACAAGACGCTCAAACACAACGGCAAAACCGGAGGCATCGCCGTGCGAAACAAGTTCGGTGCGTTGCTCAAGGGACTGGTACGCTGGCCAGCCGAGATCCACATACGCCGCTACATGTCCCATTCAATCTTCGTCCGCGTAAGGTCCAAGAAATCGTTGTCCGTTGAAATGAATCAGGTGCGACGGGGAATCTGCAACCCATACCTCTGTTTCCCAAGCAATGTCAGCAAGATACCTTGCCATGATCGAGCGCTTAGGGAATGCTGTGACGTAGACAAGTCCTGCGGATGAACCTTGGAAAAGTCTCATCAGTTCTTGATGCCGTTTTGCATCCATAGGCCCATGGCTTGTAACTGACTCAACACGCAACAGCCAGTTGCGAGATTTGTAGTACAAAACAACATCCGGCATTTTCCCGTGGTTGTCCACTTGAACTCCGAGCGCATTCAATAAAGCGCTGTCAAGGAACGCCATTTTGTCGCCTGTATCGCCAGCGTAAACAAGTCGACTACCCGGCGCAAAGCGGGGTGCAAACTCCTGAATGATATCGCGAATAAGTTCACTATGACCGCCGGGGCTAAGTTCAAGTTTCAGTCCACTCTCAAGGACGACTGGAATGCGCAGCAATTCTCGCTCGCTTGCATATCGCTCGGCTAGCTTTCCCATAATCGAAAGGAAACTCGCCAGTTCATTCGGCCAATCGGTCGTCTCAAATGACTTCAACAACTGAAGAGTCTCTGGCGTCAATCGATAAACTGCTGCTGGACTATTTACAGGACGGCTTGGTTTATCAGGGTTATAGAATACTAACCCTGCGGCCATGAATTGATGCATTGTTTGCCGGCGAAACGTTTCGCGGGTATTGGGAGCATACTTCGTGTCGTAATGCTCGAAAACCCAAGTCATGATTGGGGTTATTCCGATTAGTGACCCGCTTGCATCCGCAAATGTTTTGCAAGGACTGATATCTGCGAGCGCCAAGAGAGTCAATGCAGATCGAGAATTGATTTGGGCTCTTGGAAGTCCGAGAGCCAAAAGTATCGCTATCGCTGCGTCAAGATTCGGATGATTCGCTTGAGACCTTCAGGATCTTTCGAGCCAGTGGAGCTGATCACTCGTTGTGTCCGTCCGAGTCCGATCAATGCGTTGCGATCAGGATAGGAAAGCGCCCTAAGATCGGTTGCATTCACTTGAGTATGACCATTAAATTCACGAAACCAGTCGTCGACGGCTTGCGTGTTCAAAAAAGCGACAATCCCACGTGCCAAATCCTCAGACAAAGGTCCTCGATTTTCGTGATAGACGTTCAGATGATTTTCAAACCCGATCGGTGAATCAGGGAGCGCCGATGGATCAACTAGTGTCGCTACAACTCTTCGCTGTTCCTCCTTGGCCGTGAATCGCTTTACGGCTACATAATACCCAGGGGGAAAAAGCCAGCGCTTTGTGGACTCGTTGATCTCTATCGCATTTGGCTTCTTGAAATTAGCCCTGGGCCAAGAAAGAATGCCGCCAGCAAAATGCCCAGGATACAGCAACGGAGCGTCATGCGAATTCGGAGAACTTCTTAAATGCGTTTTCAATCGAAAGTCGACTACTGGCCCCCTCAATAACTCGAGTTTTTGTTCTGCCGTCAGTTTCCAACGATTTCAACTTCGGCTCAAGAAATTCAATCATCGCCTTGTCCAGTTCGTAGGCGTCGATTGTCAATTGTGACGGTTCCAAACTGATTTGCACCCATCGTTCTGTAAATGCTAGACTCAACGCTCCCTGTCCGGCACCAGCATCAAGAAGTACAACCTGCTGCATTCGGTCCGTACGAAATTGCTTTGCCATATATTCGGCAATGGAAGAAGGCGTCATGAACTGGCCTAACTCGGACTTTCGAGACTCAGAAGACGCCGTTGCATCCTGTGTCAAACAAGGTTTCGAAACTGCGAGTGCTACGGAGGCAAACGTCGTCATGAGTATTCCAACCTTGACAGAGTGAACAAACCTGAATCCAGACAAGACGCTACACAGGCAAGCATTGCACGAAAATCGCGGCATTCTAAACCTCGTCACTATCGGAAATTTTTAGGAATCTGAATACGATTGGATTTTACCCGAAAAACTAGTTCGTAGTAGCCATGAGCGCGGTACGCTGGCAAATCCGTCTAGAAGGAAAGAATTCTGCGGAACAGAGTAGCAAAAAATCGAACAACACCCGCGAATCGGAAATCCGACTCACGGGTGTTGAGTTTCAAGTATACAGCGGTTGGACCAGAGCCCAACGCTTCTACAGTTCGATCGCTGCGACATCAGCGACGAAGCGCTGGTTGTTGTCGGCTAGGAACGCACTGATCACGTTGAACACGACGTCACTGAAGCCACCGATATTGAGAATGTCAGCTCGCTCGCAAGCCTGAACCGTCTGGTACGGTTGCAGATCGATGCAGACCAGATTCGGGTTAACCGTGGCTAGCGCTGTCGGCTGATGTATTTCGCCGCTGGTTGGCAACGAAGGCTCCCCAAGCCGTCATCACACCGGTCGAACCGGGCCGTCCCGTTCCGACCCAGCTCTCGTTATCGCTAACGAGAACGATTCCGGCGAACTTGCGCTTCGCGTGCTTCTGGTTGGCAGCTACCAGTAGCAGCGAACAATCTATTCGACGGCTGTTTGTATCTGATTTCACGTTGGTTTATACTTTAGCTCATGATTTCTTACCTTACTCCAGAACAAGCGTCAGCGCTGCAAGCAGGCGGAAACGCCCCCATGCAGATTATCGATCCGACTACTCGTCGCGTTTATTACGTGATCGACAGCGGTTTTTTAGCCGAATTGGAACGCCGCTCCGATTTGGATGCTATTAGGGAAGGCGTCGCTGACATGCAGGTGGGACGTTCCCAATCAATTGATCAAGCGAGAACAGCCGATCGAGCTTTGCTAGTCGAGCATTTTGTTCGATGAAGTATGAGTTAATCCTTGCGGCCCGGGCGCGAGCTGACATTCTCCGTAATGCAGAATGGTGGGCAGAAAATCATTCACCGGATCAGGCGATTTCATGGTTTGACTCGATCTATCAGGAGCTCGAAAACCTTCGTGTATCGAATCGTTTGGATCCATCTTGGCAACGTAAGCCGACGTATCGAACGGAACAACAACGCTGTCCGGATTGCGTCGCAGGATCGCTGCGGCGAACAGCGCTGCCACGTCGATGCATCGCATTTTCGAAGTCGCACCTCGGCCCCATTGAGACCAGCTCTGTGTCCCGTTACTTCGCTGCTCATCGATCCAGACGTATCCAGACCAATCACAACCGGTACCGGCAACTCCAGCACGTCTCCACAGGCGATCTCGGCTGCCTTATGCAGTGCAGTGCGGATCTTCTGCGAAACGTCCAAGTCCGCGTTCAAGTACGCAGCAAAGTACTGGTACGGGAACTGCTTCGATCGTC
>JANPNA010000163.1:0-29825 GCA_031427235.1 Pirellula sp. | reverse complement strand
AAACCACTATTGCTTTGTCCCTTATTTTTTTTTGTTTTGTGTATATTTTAACTATCCCGCCATTATGCGTAAATTTAAAAACACCCACTACGGCCTACCCTAATTCTTAGTTGTATCAATGCACTATGGCACTTCGCTTCTTTTTGATACCAGTTCAAGATATTGATGTGTTCTCCCGATTGCGCGAGCTTCGCAAGGAGTTGGCACAGACGGAAGCCGTCCCTGTCTATGCTTTCAGTCCGCCGTTCGCCTAACTAGCGTGTTGAGCAACTCTTTGCATCGTCTTGAATCAAAGGTCTGCGCCGTTTCTAGCACGCCCATCTGACCCGCTAAGACGCTTTGCCGCTGCGGCAACCGAAGTTCTAGTCGCAATGAATCGCGAAGTTCCTTTTGCATCGGCGACACCAAGTCGGGTGCCACGTCGCCGTGTTCTACCAGTTCGTCCACCGCCACACAAACCATCCAGGCCGTCTGCTTGGCAACCCAATAATCGGTCAAAGCGTTTTGGCGACTCTGGACCAGGAACTCTAGCCACTGCTGCACGTCTCTTTTGGACATCACTTGCTTTTCCATCTTGCGCCGATCCTGAAATCTATCGGACAAAGATCGTAGGTGCCTGTCGCTCAATTGATTGAGCCGCTGCACATCGCCAAACGGAACGGAATTGAATGATGTCAGCAACTCACGTGTTAGCGTCTCATGCGTGCCTCGACTGGAGACGTGGATGGTTGGGTATTCGAGAGTCAACCAATTGGCAGGAAACGGTCGACCAGGGATTCGGGATTCCGGCCTAACTTGAGTGCTGTTCTTTTTTAATTCTTGATGGCACCCCATGCAATTGTAGATCGAGTAGTCCCCCCAAGTATTGGGTTGGGCTGCCCCCTGGTGAATCAACTCGATTCCTAGATCATTTGCGACGAGCCCGCCGATCATGCTGCGACGTGTTTTGTCGTAACTCCCCTTGATCGCCAATTGGATCTCATCGGTGTTACCCGCAATGTCGAAATGAACACGATTGTATTCCGCTTGCTTTTCAAACGAGGACTTTTCCTGAAGGGTCCTCCAATGCGGAGGCATGGCGTTTAAAAATACTTGCAGATCAAACGGGGGCAAGACGGGATGGCCAGCCGCATACATGTCATGCGATACGAAGCGGCCCTCGTCGATGTTACCGAGATGGCAGCTTAGGCAAACCGCGGCTGCCGCAGATGGGGAGGTCAAGTCCCACATTCCTAACTCCGATTTCTGTTCCGGAGTCTTTGCTCGCCAGCTCACTTGTTGATGGTTTTCCAATTTTGTGTATTCAGAACCGGGTCCATGGCAAGATTCGCATTGAACACCGAACTGAAGATTGATCTCGGACCAGGGCTCCTCATCGCTCCTGCCCACATGGCAACTTAGACATTTTTGTTCAAAATTCCCGTCGCCTGCCACCCATTTCAGCTTGGACGTGATGTCGACCGACAACTTGTTTGATTTCCGCTCCTCTTTTTTGAGTTCGCTTTCCGACAAGTCTTGCCGAACCAATTGGTATGCATAAGCATGCTTGTCACGCTCTAGCCACTCGTTGGCTTCGACAAGTCGCACGAAGCGGGTTACGCCGAGGGCCTTGTAGATGGGACTCGGTGCGCTGTGGCATGCGGCGCATTCTTTCACACCGATATTGGAGACGCCCACAGGGGCCATGGCGTGTGGATCGGCATGGGGTGGCTCGACAGCAACGATAGATGTCGGGTAAAGAAGGCCCAAACAGAATGGTAGAAGCCACGCAACGAGCCGGAACATCAAGCAAGAAAGGAATGTCGGTGTTCCATGGCGGCGTTGGCTTCCAGAGAGTGAATGAAAGCCCACAGGCTGGAAGCCTATGCCACGTAGTACCCAGTCGATCGTACGGCCGCTCATCTGCGATCATCGTTCTTGAGAGCGGCGACCGCCTGTTGCAACGAATCATTCCATTCCTCCAGTGTGGGCGGCGTCCTTCCGTTTTCAAGTCTCGGGAAATTCGGCATCATCATGTCTTTTGGAAAGAGCAGTCCGTTTCGCATGGTCTTCATTGCTAGTTCGAGTTTGCCGGCTGCCCGCATCGGATGGGTGGCCCAGACGGCGGTGTATGCTTCTGCAGCCGTCTCCCACGAGTTGCTTCGTTTGCTCTCTTCGAGGAGCTGGATGCTAAGTGCGGTTTGATCTTGTCTTGACCACTTTGGTAAGGTTGGTTTGCCGTTCTCGTTGAAGGCGTTGACCAATTGTATTCTAAGTCGATGGGTCTTTGCCGCAACTAATTTCGAATCTGGATTCGGCGATTGGAGCAATTCCCGAAGGTTTTTGTACGAATCCGACAAATCGGTTTCGGCGGATACGGAATTGGTTGAAAGCACTGCGATTCCGGCCAAATTCCAGTTCCGGACGGATGCTCGTCCCGTGATCACTAGGGCGCGATCAGGCAAGTTGACAGGCTTGGGAAGACCTCCGAGCGAGACGTGGCAACTGTTGCACTGGTAATTGGACAATTCCGGCCAAGTCGAGATCGGAAGCGTTTTGCAAGCCCGCGATTCGAGCAACTCGAGCTCTGCATCCGCCATTGCAAGTTTCCCGGCCAGCCAGAGTTGCGAGCGAAAGTTCGTCGGATCCTGGACTTTGTCTCGCCAGTGTTTTGGGTAGGCCTCATGGTAAACGGCCATATCGAAGTAAAGGGCGGGGTGGCCAGCGGCAATAATGTCGTGGTTCATATCCCGATCCTTGCCGCCAACGTGGCATGTAGCGCAAATCCTGGCTCGCTGAACCAAAGGACCGGAATCGGTCATGCCAAGGTTGCTGGTAGCGTTCTTTTTAGATGCGTACCCTTGATAATGGCGGTCATACCACGCTTCTGAGGGACCATGACAGGACTCGCAACCGACCCCTTCGGCGATGCGAGGAACAAGCTGCTCGGGCCCGAGGATTCGGTCCGTATTGTGACACGCTAAGCAGTTTTGAAAACCCGCAACGTTGGCGATCTTGCCATCGCGAAGGATTCCGAGCTTAGAGAGGATCTTGACGGACGCATCGGATGAGATCGTTTTCCAAGATTGTGCGTGTGGATCGTGTTCCAGCCAGAGGGGATATTCCGAACCGTGAGGAGCGTCGACAGACGAAACGCCAGCCTTGGGGCCACCATGACAACTTGAGGTCGCACACGAGGCCGCTCCGCGAACGCCCTGAACCACATGATGAAGTGAGTCGACACCCCAGCCGGATAAACTCGGTCCATCCGACATACTAAGGGAAGAACTGGTATCCTTGGTAGACGATTGACCCTTGGTTTGTTCAACTACGACAAGCAGGAGGGCAAGCGCGAGGATGGCAGTTTTAACACCGCCGTACTGTGCAAGTTGTTTGGTCATTGTTCTCACCTCGAATCCTGTGTTTTTGGTTTAACAGATCCAAACCACTATGGAGACGGTTTCCTGACCAAACTTACTCTCGTCTGTCAATTGAGAGACAATTTAATTCCAATCCGTGGGACGGCCAATTTACCGGGGAGAATTCCTTCCGATCGTGTCATTAAACGTAATAGTCGCTAAAAACGGATCCTGCATCTATAACACAACAGTCCGAGAGGCAGTTGAGATCGGACGGAGGCAAGTTGGCGAACCGAACGAGCCACTCTTGTATCAAAACCCGAGTGGGCAATGGCGATTGATCATCGCGGGGCTCGAATTGAGAACCGTTCCTCGGTCGCTAGTTCGGTTGGACCCGATCGGTGAAAACCAATGGCGGATCACAAACCTTCACAAGAGCGCGACGATCCCCCTTTCGGGCTCAAAACTCCTGGCCTTTGGCGAAAACTCTGCAATTGTATTGCCCTCAACCATCCAGTTGCCTGATGGATTATCACTGACCTTACAGCGGGCTGAATCGAGCGAGTCCGTCAAATTGCGACCGACGCCCCCTGCTATCGACGGGGACTGGACTGGGAGTATTAGCGCACTGGGAGTAACACCCTACCAGTTTCCAACTCACGATTCGACAGCGAATCCGTTTACTCTGACGCAGTTATCCATGCAGGCAGACGGGACGGCAAAGACGAAGACCGAGATGGAGGTGGTTCTGAATTGGTTGGAACAAGTCGCGGCGGCCATGCAGCAACCGGTCTCTTCGGTCGATTTCTTTTCAGGAATCGCTCGGGCTGCGGCCACGATCATCGAGGTGGATCGAGCCGAAGTGATCTTGTGGGATGGTAAGCAATGGGAGTTTGAATCGTCGCGCCAGTTCGTCAGTCCGCGAGTCCCAGAGCACTTGCTCCGAGCCCCATCCACCTCCATGCTGCAGCGGGTGCTCGATACAAAACAAATTGTCATTTACCCGAACCCAAGCGAGACCAAGCAAAACTTCTTCTCCGACAGCGTTCGACTACTCCATACCGCGGTAGCCTGCCCTATTCTTGACATTGGCGAGGGGGGCAAGGAAATCATTGGGGTGCTGTATGCCGATCGAGAATTGAATGCTGGTCGGCAATTGGGGGTCGTCATGGAGGCGGAACAAAAGCTAATCGCAATCCTTGCCACCGCGATTGCGTCGAGCATTGCCCGCAGAAAACGAGAGACCCTCGTGACCAAGTACCAACAGTTCTTCTCGCCGAACGTGACCGATGCAATCAGTCGCAACCCGGCCTTGCTCGATGGGGAGGATGTCGACGTTACCGTTTTATTCTGTGATGTTCGAGGGTTCAGCCTAACGACGGATTTGATCGGCCTACAGGCGGCGATGAAATGGATCGGCGATACCCTCAGTGAACTATCGGCGTTTGTTTTGAAATCGGACGGCGTGCTGGTCGACTATGTAGGGGACGAAATGTTTGCGATGTGGGGTGCCCCCGAAAGTACCCCGGACCATGCACTCCGAAGCGCACTGGCCGCACGAGAGATGATGTCACTCCGAAAAGAGCTGAGCGAGCGCTATAGAGAATCCATTCCTGGTGGCGTCGATTTCGGAATCGGCATTTGCACTGGGCCAGCGCGGGTTGGGAACACAGGCTCGAAACAAAAGTTCAAATACGGTCCAATGGGTCGCACGGTGAACCTAGGAAGCCGAATCCAGGGGCTCACCAAACACTGGAAAGTTTCGGCTTTGATGGATGCGGAGACTGCAAAATGCTTGCCTCCCGATTTGCTACAGAGGAGGCTGTGCAGAGCGAAAGTTGTTGGATTGGACGGAGAATTAGAGCTGTTCGAGTTGATGCCGACAGATTCCCCGCTCAATGCGGAACTCGTGGTCGCTTATGCGAACGCTCTAGAACTGTACGAGTCAGGGTGTCACTTCCGAGAGGCGGTGCGCGCGTTTAGCGAGCTTGTTCAGCGCTTTCCGACGGACGGACCAGCATTGGTAATGCTTGTCCGAGCCGTCAACGAGCTCGTGGAGCCATCGGTACAGTTTTCGCCCGTTTGGTGTGCTAAAAGCAAGTAGAAATAGGCCAACGTGAAATTCGCCGCGCCGCGTCGTGGTGATTCCTCACAGAATTTACTATGCGGCATACCTCGCCTGTCCACGCCCACGCTACGCTTTGGGCGTGCCAAATTGGAGATCGCTTTCAAAAGTTGACAGTCCTTCTTACAACGAGTAAAGTCTACGAACTACATTGAATGATTCTTTGGAGCAATATTCGTTGATTTTATAGGTGATTCGTGTTGTTGATCCGGAAATTAAGGCTTCATCTCGGATCAATTCTATTCGCAATCCTGCTTGTCGTTGGTGGAGCGATTTGGCAAGCTTGGTATTCAAATTCCTCGGGCCGAATAGCCTCCGGCAGCTCAGTGCCAGGATTGGTGATTGGGGGCGTTGCTGCAGCCATCATTTTGTTTGAGCTACTGCTTTGGCCAAGAAAAAAATTCAGACGTTGGAAACTCTTTCCGACGAAGTATTGGATGGTCGCTCATATTTGGCTGGGCTTGGCAACTGGACCGCTCGCATACATTCATGCTGGGTATCGTTTGGGCGGAACCTTTAGCACGACATTAATGTGCCTCTTGCTGTTCGTCTTGGTGAGTGGTATTTATGGCTGGGTGATGCAGATGGTTCTGCCCAAGTGGATGCTTGGAAATCTACCGTACGAAACCATCGCGAATCAAATCGACGATGTGTCCGTCCAAGCCGCTTTGACCGCACGTCGAATGCTGACAGTGGCCTATGGTCCCAAGCCTGATGGTTTACAGAAGCTTCCAAATCTGGACAGCCTGTCGGCAAAGATGAGTGGAGCCGTCACTGTCAGAAATGGAGGAAACGAAGTCAAGGCTATCGTGATCGGTGCCGTGCAGCGACGGGACTCCAACCGTGCACGCATCGAGATCGATGCGGACAACGAATTCAATGCCGAAGACGGCAAAGAACTTTGGCGACAATACGCCGCCGTGATTGAGCCCTTTATGTTGCAAGCAATTGCACTTTCGGATGGTGATGCGTTACGTCGAAAAACCGGAGAGATGTCACCCGTCAGGACGTGGCAAAAATCGGTCGATTGGTTTTCGATGCTGAGAGACTCCTGTTCCGCGACGGCACGACCGATCGTCGATCGTTTGGAGGAATTGACCATACAGCGACTTCAGTACGATACCCAACGGCGCGCTCAAGCTTGGTTGCATGGCTGGATCGCTTTCCACGCTAGCGTCTCAGTTATTTTGGGTGTGCT
This sequence comes from Pirellula sp., assembly GCA_031427235.1. GTDB lineage: Bacteria > Planctomycetota > Planctomycetia > Pirellulales > Pirellulaceae > JBKCUI01. Next base: position 23,164 of record JANPNA010000163.1, on the reverse strand, counting down.
TTTGGTAACCCATATCATTCTCGCGTTTAAGTACATGTAAACAAACTGGTGCAGGGACTCGGATGCAAGAAAACGGAAGGCAACGCGCAGCGAAGATTGACAGGTTGTACCATGCCGCGTTCGATCGTTTTATTTATCGGAAACGCTGGATGGGCTTCCTCGGCCTAGTCGTCGGACTTGCGTACTCGGCTTGGATGTTTTCAAGCAATGGCGCATTGCACGTGACGACCGGCGAGCTTTCTCAACCCCATTTCGCCTGGAACAAGACAGGTTGCGAAAAATGCCATTTGCCAAACATCCCCATCCGAAAAGACGCGTGGGGTGGCGAACTCATTACAAACATCGCCAAGAACAACCATAAGTGCAATGGAGACTGCCATAAGGTAACAGGCCACTTCGAGTCGAAAACGAAAAAGGGCGTTCTGGAAGCCGAGAGTTGCAGTACCTGCCATCGCGAACACTTAGGCTTCGACCGAAGTCTAGTCGAGGTGTCGGACAGCGATTGCTCGCGATGCCACGCCAATATGGCATCTATTGCGCTAACATCAAAAAGTGGAAATTCTGTTACCAATTTTTCAAAGACCGAAGGTCATCCAGAGTTTTCATCGTTGAAAGAACCGGATCCGGGTACGATTCGCTTCAGCCACATACAACATATGCGACCAGGTCAGCCCAAGGCGCTCGGCGGTGCTGATTCGAAGAGACTTGAGATGTTACCCGAAAGGTTTCGCACTCTTTATAAAGACCGAATCGACGAACACAAACGCATTCAATTGACCTGCAGCGACTGCCATGCGAGAGACGTTGAATTGAAAGGCTACGAGGGATTGGAATCGGCAAATTCCACGCCGAACGCCGCGATCCAATCGTCGTCCCACATGCTCTACAAACCGGTCGAGTTCGACAAGCATTGCGCCGCCTGCCATGATCTGGATGGCGTACCGCACGGTTTGGACCGTACTCAAATGAGCCAAACGATCAAAGAAGTGACTCCCCTGAAGACACTCGAGTTCCTTAAGACACGCTTCAATGCATCGGAAGTTGACGCTCTAGGCGACGGCAAAATGTCAAAGGAAATGGAAGAAGAGATTAAGTCGAGAGAAACGAGACTTAATGCCATCCTTGGGGATGGTGGAACCACATGTAACAAATGCCATCAGCCATCTAGCGACGCCAATTCGATTGTCGCGCCCAGCAATCTCAAACAGAAATGGCTTCGCGATGCTTCTTTCACACACGGTGCGCATTTAATGGTCTCTTGCAAAGATTGCCATGAAGGCGCATACGCTGCAAGCAAGGATGTCTTTGATTGGGAGAGGAACGAGAATTCAAAAAGAGAGTCAAGCCAAGTAATGATCGCCGGGATTAAAAAATGCCGCGAGTGTCATATCCAGGATGCAGAAGCACGATCTCTATCCTTTGGGAAAGAAAAACGTGTCGCCTCAGCCAATTGCGCCGATTGCCACCATTATCATAGCGACCCGCCAACGACATCGATATCCGTATCGGTATCTGCAGGTGCGGCAGCTTCGTTGAGTGAAATCCATCGTTTCTTAACAAACGAGACTTCACCGTGACATCGTACTACTCGCATCCATTTGCTTTTGGGATCTTGCTGTTTCAATTGGGAATAGCGGTTGGCGCGAACCCCGACTTGAATTCGCATTCCGAAATGCCATCCAACAGCATTGTCGGGTGCATGACGACCGCTTGCCATGGTTCGAACTTGCCAGATGCCAAAACGTGGCAACGGGCTGGCAAAATCTGGTTCGACCAGGACCCGCATGCCCGGGCCTACACCAGCCTGCTGACGGATGCGTCCGTGAAAATTGTCTCGCGGTTGGTCGATGAGGAACTGAAGCCTTCCTCCAAAGCATACCGCGACATTCTGAACGCAAAATGCGTCTCCTGTCATGCAAACGAAAACGCGCCTGAAACACAGAGGGTTCTGGGTGCCGACTGCCAAGTGTGCCATGGCAGTGCCGAAGCGTGGGGCAGCGAGCATTATTCGAGCGAGTGGAAAGCGTTGGGCAAGAGTCGATTTGACAATACCAAAATGTTGAATGTCGAATCCCTCGTCAGCCGCGCTCAAGTATGTTCGTCCTGCCACATTGGCGAACTAAATCGCACCAGCGGGCTGAACGTCGGTTTTGATCGCGAAGTGGATCACCGACTGATGGCGTCGGGGCATCCGCCAATGCATTTCGACTTCGAAAGCTATTTGCGTCGCTACCCAGTGCATTGGGACACGCAGAACGAGACCATCGGTTTAGGATCGGCGATCGGCCTGGAACGATGGCGTATAGGAAAAATAACAGCGGCGATCACGAAACTGAATCTGCTGGCTGCCCGAGCCGAACGATCCACCGACAAGAGCGCCAAGGTGGTCAGCGATTGGCCAGAACTGACCGAGTATAGTTGCACCAACTGCCACCATTCATTGGAGCAACCGAGCTGGCGCCTCGCCCGTGGCGCCAACGCAATTGCGGACTGGGACGATTGGTGTGTCTCGCAATTGGATTGCGCGGTTCGAGAACAATCTGGCGAAGAATTGCAATCGCAACTTGTCCGTCTCAAACACAAAGTCGAACAACTGGTTCCCGAGCCAAGGCAGGTAGCGATGAACGCGACGGCGCTGCGAAGATGGCTTGAGATGGAACTGGATCATGTTTCAACTCCGGCCGAAAACTCGGTCGAGCTTGTGTTGCGAAAACTAAAGTCGAGAATGGAGAATGTCCCTAAAATCCGAAATTGGGAATCGGCCACGCAATGGTACATCGCGACGCGAGTCCTGTCCGAAGGCCTCGGAATAGGTGGCTTGCAGGAACCGGTTCCCTTCGTCACAGAAGATCCGTTTTTAGGGCTCGACAAAACTTGGAAACCATCGTCACGCAAGGAATTCGACACGCCCAAACGATTCCACCCGGACATGCTGAAAAACTACCGCAACGACCTCATGCAACAGCTTCGGACACGACCATGAAATCGCTCATCGATCGACAAGTTGGGACTCGCATCGCCAAGATGCTGCAGGACTCGCAACACGAACATGGGTTCATTCAAAGTTCTGAAATACAACGCATTTCCGACCAAGTTGGCGAGCCAGTTCGAGTCATTCAAGACGTCATCAGCTTCTTCCCGCACTTTCGAAAAACAGCGCCTCCCAAGTGTCATGTTTATGTCTGTCGCGACATGAGCTGTCGACTGAGGGGCTCCGTCGCCATGTCGGAACAACTGCGACAACTACAATCCGAAGTAGGTTCAGAATCACTTGAAATCACAGAGGCATCTTGCTTGGGGCGTTGCGATCGAGCGCCTGCAGTACTCGTCAACGAAGACTTGTTTGTCAGCCGATCGGCAAAAGAGATAACCGACCTTGTGGCCTCCACCTTACAAGGAGGGCAGCCGAAAGCAGACAGGGATACGGATACGGCAACGATTTCGCTTGCAAACGCCGAGATCGACTATTACAAAAAATTTGACAAACCATTTTATGCTGCGGTTAAGAACTACGTGCTCGATCCCAATCCAGATCGGGTAGTCAATGCGTTAAAAACGGCGGGACTGCAAGGTATGGGTGGAGCGGGTGCGCCTGCGTCTGAGAAATGGAATGAAACGCGAAACGCACCAGGAAAAATCAAGTACGTTGTTTGCAACGCGGATGAAAGCGAACCTGGGACGTTCAAAGATCGCGATATCCTTCTCGCGGCTCCGCATCTCGTCATTGAGGGAATGATTCTCGCCGGATTGGTGACCGGCGCAAAACGGGGCTTCATCTACATTCGCCACGAATACTTCGAACAAATACGCAAACTCAATGCAGCGATTGATGATGCAGTTCAATTCGGGGCTTGTGGGCAAAATATCTTCGGCAGCGGTCGGGAATTTCGTCTCGAGGTCTTCGTCAGCCCCGGCGGTTATGTCTGCGGCGAACAGACGGCGCTCATCGAAGCCCTCGAAGGCAAACGTTCCGAGCCTCGCAATCGTCCTCCGGAACTTCAAACAAACGGACTCTACAATCAGCCGACGATACTCAATAATGTGGAAACGTTCGCTTGGGTGCCCGCGATTTTGCTGTACGAACCCGCTTCGGATGGTGCTGCACGTACGCCAGTTGCAAAGCCTGAGGAAAAGATCGACACGTCCGGTGTTTGGTATAAAAACGCAGGACGAAATCGAACGCGAGGGAAGCGGTTCTTTTCCATCAGCGGTGACTTGAATCGACCGGGTGTCTATGAGGTGCCATGCGGTATCACCTTGGGCGAATTGATCGACGACTATGCGGGCGGGATGATGGACGGTTGCGCCCTGCAAGCAGTCGCCTTGAGCGGGCCGTCTGGCGGTTTCTTGCCTGCCTGGTTACCAAAGGGTTCCATTCGCTCGCCAAAAAAAACCGACCAAGACGGAAAGGAAACGGAGGAACTGAAGTTTCCAAAACTAGTCGGCGAAACGATCGACGTACGCCATTTACCCTTGGACCTTAATGCGGGACGAGAGATCGGATTCATGCTTGGGGCCGGACTGGTCGTCTATGGAGAGCACGCCGATATGCTTGATCAAGCGATCGCGTGTAGTCGATTCTATCAACGGGAATCGTGCGGCAAATGTGTTCCGTGCAGGCTCGGTTCGCGAAAGATGGTCGATATCGCCGAATCACTGCTCAATGCCACAACCGCTAGCGATCCAGCCGAGCTAGAAAACACAGTTAAGGTCCTAAGTCGCATCATGGAGACCACCAGCATCTGCGGCTTGGGACAAGTTGCAAGCAACCCGTTAAAAAGCTATCTGCGCTTCTTTTGGCGCAAGCCACTCCTCAAACCATCTTAATATCGAATCGCCAGCCCTACAACGATCACCCGCTAGGCTTACATCATGGCCAATGAACAAGAGATTCTCGAGTCAACCGAGTACATAACCGCACGCGAAGAAGCCCTCTTCGCGCGGGACGTGGACGGTCAGTTGATTCGTTTCACCGAAGCTACTCTAAAGGATTTGGATGAGGACATCAAACTTTCAATCGATGGCCAAGAGTTGATTGTAAAGAAAGCCGTCCCTCTTCGGAATTCGCAAGGAACCATCGTTGCGAACGAGCTTGGAGAACTTATTCCAAGGCCGACTACTATCTACGACGCCGTTTCGCAACTGTATGTCACCAAGGTCGGAGATGTAAATCCCGTGCCTGTATTGTGCCATCGTGAGCACCTGAACCCGGTCGGAGTTTGTCGCGTTTGTTTGGTTGAGATTGTGGAGACAAAAAAAAGTGGTCGAGTCAGCAAGAGCTTAGTCTCGTCATGCACTTACCATGTCAAGGACGGGATGGTCGTGTCAACGCTTGCAAGCAAACAGAACCCAACCGCGGTCGATACCATCAAGAGCTCGGTTGGAGTGATTCTGGAACTTTTGGCCTCCGAGCATCTAACACCTGTGGAGTCCGCAGAATTAGTGCATGGTGAACCAACACGCGGTCCCAATGAATTAAAGAGACTGGTCGCCCAGTTTGCAAAAGACCCCAAAGTGTCCAGGTATGCACCTAGTCATCTTGCTGGCAATCGAAAAGGAGATACCACGTCCGAGATCATTTTAGTAAATCATGACGCGTGCATTATGTGCCAACGATGCACGCGAGCTTGCAATGATATCAAGCAAAACGACGTGATGGCTCGCGATGGAAAGGGCTACGATACTCGGATCGCTTTTGATAACAATTTGACGATGCGGGATAGTTCCTGTGTTTCGTGCGGCGAATGCGTTATCTCGTGCCCGACAGATGCGCTGACGTTTCGTCCCGAGGTCGTTGCAAAGCAAGTGGAAAAGCTTCAAAAAAGCACTCGCCGTGACTCCGGGAAGAGTCAGATCCTGACCTCAGAAGAGATGCTTGACATTCCAATTTTCGCCGGTATTCCTTACAAATTCCTGCAGTTCAACGGGGCGGCATGCGTTCGCAAAACATTGCTGCCTGGTGAGACACTCTGCAAGCGAGGGGAGTACGGTTCGACCGCTTTCCTTATTCAAAGCGGCAAATTTGAAATTCAACTAAACAAAAGAGCAACTCAGCCAACCGTTGCAGCGGACTCGGGACAGGGCATTTTCGGGTTTTTGCGACGTACGCTTGGTTCGACTTCATCGCAAGCGGTGCCAAGTCTCGCAACGGGTGCCGATGCAAAGTCTGCTACGGATGACGGGCCAAAACTTTATCGTGGAGTCGAAGACGTGATCCTCGGCGAAATGGCTTGCCTAAATCGCTATCCAAGGACAGCGACCGTGGTCGCCGTCGAAGAGTCCGAGGTCATTGAAATCGGCAGCAACGTTTTGTATATGTTGCAAAGAAATGCCAGTAGTCGCAAGATTTTAAACGAAGCATATAGACGGCATGCCTTGAATTCCGACTTGGAACGACTCCCTATTTTTAAGGATCTCTCGGCGGCTGGACGGAAAGAGGCTGCTCGCATCATTTCCGAAGATGTCGACCTGATGAGTGTGGAACCTGGTCGCCCCATTTTCAAACAAGGGGATTCGAATGACGATTTCTTTTTGGTTCGGCTTGGATATGTAAAAGTCAGTCGCAAACAAGGAACACGCGAGCACGTCGTCTCATACGTTGGGCCAGGCAACTTGGACGCAGCGGCCGGATCGTTTGGAGAGATCGCGGCACTTTCTTCGATCTACAAAGAAGAGTTGGCAGCGGACATGGATCGCCTCGGCTATCGAGCGGGCGTTCGAACGTCGACTTGTGGCGCGTTGGATCACGTTGAGTTGGTTCGGATCAAAAGCTCGCAACTCAAGAAGATTGCGGATGCCAATCCCGAGTTCAAGAAGCGACTTGTGGACCGTGCTCGCTTTTTGTTCGTCCAAGATTCGGAACGCGTGAGTGAGTTGAGTACTGCCAGTTTCGTTGGCCAGGGATTGTACAACGCACAGAGCCTACTGGTGTTGGATCTCGAGTCCTGTACGCGTTGCGATGAATGCACGAAAGCATGTGCCGATTCCCACGGAGGTGATTCGCGATTGGTGCGTGAGGGTCTGCGATTCGAGAATTTTTTGGTCGCAACGAGCTGTCGATCTTGTACCGATCCGTATTGCCTGGTTGGTTGCCCAGTCAATGCAATATTCCGCGAAGGCTCCAAGGAGATCGTCATTGAGGATCACTGCATCGGTTGCGGCTTGTGTGCAAGCAACTGTCCCTATGGAAACATTACCATGGTTGGCAAGGAAGATGACTTCCGAATGGAGGGCAAGATCAAGATACCGATCATCCATCAGAAAGCCACTACGTGCGATCAGTGCAAGAGCATTGGCGGCACCCCGCGCTGCGTCTATTCCTGCCCCCACGACGCCGCCTTCCGCATGTCGGGAGAACAATTGAAAAAGACGGTATCTTCAAAAGGAAAGAGTTGATGAACGCACGTCTTGAATGATCACATCTCTTCGGGCATTCCAGGGGTTCGCACCCCTGGCTATCCAATGACACGGCTCCGCCGTTAAATCCAGATCACGGCTCCGCCGTTCAGCCCAACCACGGCTCCGCCGTTGATTATGAGTCGATGGCATGATTCATTCCTGGGCGAGTTCTAGGGGCATCGAATTGCGAAATAGTGGAGTCGACATGATATGCCACGGTTTCGAATCGCAAAGCGAAGGAGATGAAATTGGAAGCGAAGGATTTGCAATTGGAGGCGAAGGATTTGAATCGCGGAGCGATGGTATTCGATAGCCAGGGGTGCAAACCCCTGGTAGGTGTGCCCGGAATGTCCGTGAACGGCGGAGCCGTGGCATTATTTGTGTTGGTGATCGGGTACATGCGGTGGTCAATTGCCATATGGGATGCGCCGGGCGAATCAATGCCATCGCTCCGCGATTCCCGATTCGTTGTGGGTTGCATTCCAGGGGTTTACACCCCTGGCTATCCAATGACACGGCTCCGCCGTTGAATCCGACACGGCCCCGCCGTTGAATCCAAATATGGCGATGCCGTTAGTAGCGGTCGGCACGACGGAGCGTGCCTGCTATTTGCTCGGTGCTACCCATACGGGATCGAAGTGATCCTGCGGATTTGCAAGCTCCTGGACGGCCCTGACTAACATCATGAGCGATGGACCATCTTTGGGGTAGCGTTTGGCGAGATCGCTAAAGGCCAGAGCCGCTTCACGATGTTCACCATTCTCATAACTCAGCAAAGCCTTCTCATAGTCTCGCCAAAGCGCTGCTTGCGAAGCATCTTGTTTCGAACCAAGTTCGTACAGCGTCACACTTCCCTCCATGCCGATAACTCTTGCCTGACAAATTCGTCTTTTAGGAATGGATGGCGGAAGTTGCAGTGCCGTTGCTTCATTCATCAGGGTTTGCACTCGCCAATGACTTGTCAGTCCTTGGATTCGGCTCCCAAGATTGACCGTGTTACCCATCGGTCCGTACTTGAACTTCTGTTTTGAGCCTATATTTCCAACGTGTGCAGTTCCAGTGCATAGCCCTATACCGAACTCAAACCCTTCGGGTATGGATTTCTTCCATTGATCTGACAGTTCGACCGACAAGGCCATCATGAGTCTCGCTGCCGATGCAGCGTGAACTGCGTGATCTGGCATCACATCGGGAGCGCCCCACATGGCAAACATCTCATCACCAACGTAATCCACCAAGACGCCGTCGAGGTTTTGCACATGGGAAGACAAAGCAGTCAGTGTGTCTTGAATCCATGCCATGGCCTTGGCTGGCCCAATTCGATCGGTGATGCGACTAAATCCCCTTATGTCACAAAACAGTACGGTTACCTCGCAATCTTCCCCGTCCAATAACTTTGGATTTTGGCGGATCGCATGGATTACTTTCGAAGAGAAAAACTGCTGGTAGGTTGTGACCAAGGATTCCCGTTTCATTTTGGCAATTCCCGTCGCGATTGCAGTGGCGAGAATCTCAATCAAAGTCTCTTCAATGCGGGTGATTTTTTCGTTTCCGCTACCAACTTTCGATACTCGATCGGCATACAGGATTCCCAAAACGCCACCTTCTTCGTCAAGTATTGGACATGCAACCGCTGTAACCATCTCTCTCAAACTTACTTGATTACCGTCGAGAGCCTCGTCCGGAAAAACGACCATTTCCCTTTTTTTGAATGCGGTCTCAAGCATGGTGTAGGAAGGTTCCCGATGGGATGCGTCGGGTTTTAATGGGTTGCAGTAAGTTCGTTCGGGCGACCTTTCCCATTGGTTGTCGTTACGCAAGATGACCTCGGCTCGATCCACGTCGATAAGTCGTGTCACCGCTTCGGCGATACCGCGATAGAACTCGGACGAGGTCGCTGGCTTTTGTGCAGTTAATACCACGAAATCCAGGATTTCGAGAAATGCGGCGGCCTCGATGGGAACCAAATTCGAACGATTATCTGATGTGAACGAGAGAATCGATGGCTCTATTTTGTGGTCGCCCATCCCCACGATGGTGTGCGGAGGGTTGTATTGCCTTGGTACTACATTTTCATTGGGTAGCCGCAGGGGTGTGCGAAGTCCCGTCACCTCCCCTTCCACCGGTCGCCGCTCCGGCGATGGCACGGGTGTTTCGATAATGGCCAAAGTAAAGCCATCTGGAAGAATCAACGTCGCGGGAATTCCAACCGTTCTCGATTGCTGGGCTTCGACGGTCCCAATTCCTGAGATGGAAAACAATGCTGTTTGGTGGATATTGGAAATGCGAACTTGGGCATCATCCAGTCGGCAGAGTAAAACCAGCGATCTGGGAAAGGTGGGGCGATCCGAATCCGCAGCCACGATTTTCTTGCACGAAGCGTCGATCACCACCACGCTAGGAGCAGGTGGTTCGGACTTGTCTCGCCGACCGATTTGGAGTTTATTCTCGAGGCGAACTGAAATCAGTTGCCTCCCATCCCGATAGAGAATCGCACTCAGGATCGAGTTGGAACCCTTCTTGAATTCTTCCATGTTACTATTTGCTTGGATTAACAACGTTGCGAGGATGTGCCAACCATTCTGGTCCATCGACAGGACATTCCGCACAGGAATAACATGTTATTCGATGAGTAGCCATAGTTACTGTGTCATTCTTCGTTTTGCCGAATATCCGCATTGGCTGAACAGCGGCGTGAGTGCATACTAAAGAAGAGTCGAGTAAACTTCTTGCCCTTTTTCGGAAAATTTGTATGAACGCCGACCGCAGTCTGCTTTTGGGAGTCATTGCCCTGCAGAACAACTTTGTCGATCGACACCAATTGGTTTCGGCGTTTGACCGATGGGTTGGCGATAAACAAAGGTCGCTGGCGGATGTACTCGTCCAGATGAAAGCCATCACTCCTGAGGAAAAGACGCTCATTGAAGCGTTAGTTGACCGTCATTTAGCCAAGAACGGTGGCGACGCACAAGCGAGCTTGGCGGCAATCAGTTCCGCGGGTTCCATCGTATCGGATTTAAAGCCCGTTATCGACAATGATTTGCAGGCGAGTCTAGGGCACTTGGCTCGTTCACCGCGGGCTGCGTCACCGGTCGCTTCGGATCCCATGGCCACGATGCTTCCTAGCTTAGGTGCCAGCAGCTCAGGCAGCTCACGTTTTCGCGTGCTGCGTCCTCATGCCCGTGGAGGGTTGGGAGAAGTATTCGTTGCCTCAGATGACGAATTGCATCGTACCGTCGCGCTCAAACAAATTCGAGATCCGCATGCTGACAATCTCGAGAGCCGAGCACGATTCATCGTGGAGGCTGAAATTACCGGCGCTTTGGAGCATCCGGGGATCGTTCCCATCTATGGTTTGGGCAATTATGCGGACGGTCGACCGTATTATGCCATGCGCTTCATCCGCGGTGACAGTTTGAAGGATGCTCTGGAAAGCTACCACGCGGATCGCAAAAAGGGCCGGTCCGACGGCGATGCTTTGAAATTGCGTGGACTACTAGGGCGATTTATCGATGTTTGTGACGCGATTGAGTACGCTCATTGCCGTGGCATTCTGCATCGCGACTTAAAACCGGGCAACATCATGCTGGGCCGATTTGGAGAAACGTTGGTCGTGGACTGGGGACTGGCTCGCACCTTGGATTCCACTGAGACGGAATCGACGATCACCGACGAAGGCTTGGTGCATCCCACGATTTGTACCAGTACCGAAAAAACGCTCATGGGTTCCGCCGTGGGTACGCCGCAATACATGAGTCCAGAGCAAGCGGCGGGGCGACTGGATATCCTCGGCCCACGCAGCGACGTTTACAGCCTAGGGGCGACGCTATTTTGCGTTCTCACCGGCGAACCACCCGTCGATGGCGAAAACATCGGCGAGATGCTTCAAAAAGTGCAACGCGGGGACATCAAGTCGCTTCGAGATCTGAATCCGGCTTTGGATAATGGCCTGATCGCCATTTGCCATAAAGCGCTGGCTGTTGAACCCGCCAAACGCTACGCGCGAGCGGCAGAGCTCGCTGCCGACATTCAACGCTGGTTGGCCGACGAGCCAACGACAGCACTGCCGGATACCCTGTGGACCAAGATAGGACGCTGGACGCGTCGCAATCAAAGCTTGGTAACTGCCGTGGCGGCTGCCGCAGCGATCGCAATCGTATTGCTGAGCGTCGGCCTCTGGGTTATCTCGGCTGCGCATGAACGAGAAACACGAGCGCATAAGCAAGCCGAAGAATCGTTCCGAGCAGCCCGAACAACTGTCGATCGCTATTTCACCTTAGTGAGTGAAGACACACTTCTCAATCAACCTGGGTTGCAACCCCTGCGCCGAGAACTGCTGACCGATGCACTGAACTACTACCAAGCGTTCCTAAAAGAACACGCCGAGGACAAGAGCCTCAAAGCAGACTTGGCTAAGGCTTCACAAAACTTGGGACGGATCCAAGAAGAACTGGGTGAGTTGGATCAAAGTATGACTTTCTACGACCGAGCCGCCGCTGCTCAGCGGCTCGCAAAGGATTCAATCCCAGGCGATCTCAAGGCGACGGAAGCGTTGAGCGATACTTTGACCGCAGCCGGGCGGGTCCAACAAAAGCTCCAAGCGTTTGAAAAGAGCGCGCAGTTCAACTCAGAAGCAACGCAGCTTCGCGAGGCGTTGGTTGCCGCCGACAGCGGAAACATGGAATACCAACGCAAGCTTGCCAATAGCTACATGAACGCGGGATTGTTGAGCCTGAGGCAAGGCCAACTCGAACCAGCGGAGCAGTCCATGCGCCGCGCTCAAGCCATCCGCTCGGCCTGCAAGGACAAGCCTGATGCTCGGTTGATGCGACGAGACTACGCAAAAGGATACTACAATCTCGGCCTGCTCGCTGTGCAACGCAACGATGCCGACGGTGCTCAAAAAGCGTTTGAGGACGCGGCCTCAATTCTGGAACCGTTGGTAGAACAACAGCCGCTAGACCTAGAACAGAAATGGCTGCTCGCGACTTGTTTGAGATTGATTGGAGATTCCATCGCTGGGGGCGACGATCCCGATCTTTGCATTTCGTATTACCAACGTGCGTTGACGCCTCTGCTCGCTCTCGCCAATCGCAATCCAGAAGTGATAGAGTATCAATCCGCTCTGGCCGGCCTCTACATGAATCTGGCCAACGTGCAGAAGGGCAATGCACGCTCGGCGGCCCTTGACTCTCTGAATTCCGCGATTGCATTACTGGAAGTGCTCGGTAAAACCAAAACAACTCCTGCACAACAACGCGATTTGGCGGTCGCCCTGCGAACGCGTGCCGAGTTGAGGGAAAAAAACGCCGAGGCAACCGCTCGCTTGGACCTAGACAAATCAATAGAGATACTCCAAGGGTTGGTCGCTGCCCATCCAGACCGGGTGGAGTTTGCTCAAGAGCTGCAGCAGTCCCAAGGCATTCTTCGTGAAAAGAGCATCAACTAAAAGCGGCGATTCACGGAAAGGCTGTATTCGAAATCATAAACTCGATTCGAGCCACTTCGAATCGGAACGATAAAGCTATTGGTGATCAACGTCCGTTGGAGAACGGTTTGAACGCCAATCACGGAGTCAAGCAAATCGATGCGATTGGCGGTGTTGCCGAATCCAAGCGCAGAACCGACCCCTAGGTTTGGCACCGCTGGAATGGGTCCGAGGACGTCGGCGTCGTTTAGTGAGGTTGTGTAATGCATTTCACCTTGAAGGCCCATCGAATGGATCAGTCTGTCGCGATCGTTTTGCCATAGCCACTTTCCAGCGGCTAGGTTGGTCCGGAATAGAACTTGCTGATCGACACGGCCTTGCAAGTTAAACGCGGACGCGAGTTGGTTATTTGCGAACGAAGTTCCGCTCGCGTCGACACGGGATGAATTGAGTGGTACGTCCAACTGCAAAAAGCTCATCCCATAGATGGATGGGCTAGGACGGACAATGGCTCCAAGAAACGGGGTCAGATTGACGGTATCGTTCATGTAGCGAGCGTTCATCGATAGTCGAAATGGAAACGGGCCACCCTGCGGAAGACCGTTAACAGGACTGTAGTTTTGAAACTGATCGTCGTTAATATTGGTTCGTACCGACACGTTGGGGGCTGTCGGCAAGTTCAGTGCAGTCCCGGCGGACATGTAGAGAGCATCGCTTTGATGCAGCGCCATTTTGAAGATCAAGCCTAGGTTGCCGACGGTGACATCTGTGTCGTTCAACGGAAAGGAGGTCACTGGCCCGGTCGTCTGGGTGATGTTTAGGTTCGACGCAAGTTGCGAATTGATCGGAAGCCGAATATCTAGTGAACTAGTGTCGGTCAGTTTGCGTTCGATGCCAAGCGTCCAGGTATTGATGTCCAAACTTTTTAGGCCGCCTAATGGTGAATAGCTGAAAATATCAACATCCGACGCGTTGTGGAAATGGCGATAATTCACATAGACTCGGTCGGAGACAACGGGACTATTGTTCTCAGCGATATTGAGTCGACTATTGCCAAACGACGGATGCTGGATGAGGAGGGAAGGCCCTGCAGCCTTTTGGACACCGTCTGGATTCCCAATACCGACCGAATTCGCAGTAGGAAATCCGCCGAGCTGAATCGCACCGCCACCGCCGCCGGGTGTATCGCCAATCATGTACGGCACATCGGATAGACTAGAAAATCGACTGCTTTGCGGTGGTCTTGGCGCGGGCTGAGAGACTGGCCGAGCGGTTCGGCTCGCGTTGGCTTGCGCCGGACTGTTAGGATTTGTCGACCGCGTGTTTGGGTCGTCTGCAAGAGGCCTTGCTCCAACGCTATCCTGGGCAGTCGGAGACGCGGTTGAATTTGAGTCCAATGAGGGTTCTCGACCAAGGCGGTCACCCGCAGGCGATTGGGCAACGACGCTTTGACCTACGGCTGTAAAGACAGCCGCATTGAAGAGAGCCCGATTAAGTCGTCGCACGAACATAATAGTGAATCGCTAGCGTTAGATTTAATTGCCAATGCATGACCAACACCGGGATTTATCGACACAAACCTAACGACCGGTAAAGTTCATTTCGGTTGTGATCAGGAAGTTGCCAGGAATAAGTTGCAAACTCAAATTGATGGCAATCGACCGAATTCTATATCGTTCTCTTGTGAAGACGCGTTCCAGGGGTTGCACCCCTGGCTATTGACTAGGGCCGCGTTGCGGCGGTTGTCGTAGCTCGCCTTCCCAACGGGACGTAATTCAATCGTCAGGTTGTTGTTCTTCGTCCCAACGGGACTCAAGTCAATAGCCAGTCGCGTGAGCCACTGGAATCGAATTCGGGGGCATTGGTCAGCCACGTGGATTGCGGTTGAAGTTTTGGTAGGGTAGCCGAACACCTGCGACCACGAACTGATCGGCTCGCAAGGCGTAAGGCGCTTGGAAACCTTGTTGTGCTCCTACGGTCACGACGTCGTCTTGATCGACACCGTCTCCGCTGACTCCAAGACCACCGACCAAGGCCTTTGCTCCGGACACATCATCGTAAAGAGCAGAGCTCCCAGGAAAGAAAACGATTCCGTTCTGACGTTTGATGTTTCTCGGGTCTCGGAAGTTTCTTGAGACATTAAACGAGTCAAAGGAAAGTACCGTGGCCGTGTTCGATGCATAGACAGACGCTGGCAAAGCGACATTGGGATTCGTGTTTTCGCCCGTCAGCGGATTGATCCCGGGCATCGTGAGAATGCTGAAATCACCTGGCGGTGTTCCCTCAGGCGCCCCAGACGGGAATCGAGGCAAAGCCAAGAAACGGAATGTTCGATTCGTAAGTGCCGTTCCGGCAGGGATATCCAACGTGCCATTGTTGTCTTGATCGATTCGGTCCGCGGCTACGAGCGAATTCCCCGCGTAGTAGGCTGTGTTTCTAGACTTAGCAACCGCAACATCGACCGAAAATATGGTTGCATCTGGCATACGATAGAGAGCGAGCACTTCGCCGGCGGAATCCGAAACGGCTAGCACCATTTTGGTGCGAGCTCCTGGTCGAAAATTGCTGTCGAGCCGAATCGCCGCACGGGTTAAATTCGCTTCCTTTATCCCATTGTTGATGATTCTCTCGACTTCGGCTGTGGTGAACTGTGGATCCACTGAGGAGCCGTGTGGCATTACCAACCATCCTTCGGGAACGCTTTGCCCCGATTGAGTCGTAGCGTTGGCCGTGTTGACGGGCCGATTGGTGCCTGAGTTGCTTCCATGTCCGCCTTGGTTTGCCCGACCGATTTGCAAGAGTCGCTGCGGTCCTGTGACAGCGTTCGATCGCGTCGGATGCGGCCCGAAAATTTCAAGTCTGATGCCAACAAGGTCGATGCGCCCATTTGGCATTCCAAACGAACCGCGCGAGGGCGCAACACCCTCGAACGCAGTAACTGGGGTCGCACCGGGGCCAACAACCGTTCCGCCTGCCGCAAAATATGCGATGAACTCGGATTCAAGAACTTTCGGCGCGTTCAGCCGATCGCTATTCGATTGAGGACCAGCAGCTCCTCGCAACGAGGTGTGCACGAAATTCTGCTCGTACGCTGCGTAACCGTTTGGTCCAGGGAAAAAGACTCCGATTCCTCCGACCAAGACTTTATTCTTATAGAGAGGCATTCCACCCGGGAGCGTGGCGATACCGCGTCCCTGAGCGTTGGGTAGCAAACCGGACTGAAATCCATACGATTCCGGAAACGTCTTCATGAACGTTTTGGCATCTTGTGGTACGAAGGCGGGGTTGGCGTCGAAACGCCACGTCAAGGTAGTATCGTCAGCATTTCCCTTGATGCCATCGAATCCAGGATGGATTGAACTGTCGCGGCTTTGGTGTTCGATCGCGAACAAGTCGACTGGTGGAGTATTAGCGACAACCGCAGGGAAATGCGCGCCGGTTCCAATCGGAGCAACCAAGCCTGGGCCGCGCAATGTGGAATTGGGATCGGTGATGTCAGGATTCGAAACAACTTCACGCTGTGTGATCGTCGACTGACTGATGAATCGAATCGTGCGAGAAGTTAGTGGAGCCTCATTATTCGAAAAAAATGCCGCTGTTCTGGCTTTGGCCACTGCGCCATCGATCGCGAATACTCGATCAACCGTTCGACCAGCAAACACTGCATCCACATCCGATTCCGTGCGAACACCTAGGATGTTTCCCGATCGATCCACGACGGCAATGATGGCGTCATTGCTCGAGGTTGCCATGGAGGCCCGTTGGAGAAGTGTATTGACTTCCGTATCCGTAATGACTGGGTCTAAGATAGAGGATAGCGAGAGCGCCCCTTCCGACTGCGATTCGCCCGACTCTGTAGTATCGTTTCCATCGAATTGCATGGAGGCCTCGGCGTTCAATTGCTCGACCACGGCCATGATGTCTTTGTCCGACACGGAGCCATCCGCATCTACATCGCAAAATGCGATTTCCTGGTCCACCACTTCGTCCGCAATAAGTGCCTCTGCTGTGAGTACTTTGCTTCGGTTGATTTGGTTGATAACCACCAAGGCATCCAAGGGAGTCAACTGAAGATCGTTGTCTACATCCAGCGGCAAGCTGGTGTTATGAAAACCGGGGAGCCCGGCCATGAGCGAGCGACACTCTAGTTTTTCCAACGTAAGGCTACGGCGAGATCGATTCTCTCGTACTGGTCTTCGAATCATGGCGTTATGGCTGCAAGATAGCAATTGGACAATTCACGAAAAAATCGTTGGTGCAGTCTGATTCGAGCGAATCGTTTCAATAGTTAAGAAGACATTGAGAAAACATTGGCGGAAATGGGTTCCATCTGCGGTTGTACCGATTGTAGCCGTTTTACCATGCCCATCGCTAAAAGCCTAAGCATCGTGCGGAAAATAAGTGGCATAGGCTTCCAGCCTGTGGTCTTCATTTCACAGGCTGGAAGCCTATGCCACATTCAAAAACGGACAGTAATCTGCCGCTCGCCTAAACAGGTGCGAGCGGGACGACCTCCATGTTGGAGAGAGACTCGATCCCCGGGGATTACGGTTGAAATTTTGGTAGGGAAGCCGAACTCCCGCAACGACGAATTGATCGGACCGCAACGGGTCCGGCGCTCCAAAGCCTTGTTGGGCTCTGACTGTCACGACATCGTCTTGATCGACTCCGTCGCCGCTGACCCCTAGACCGCCAACTAAGACCTTCATGCCTAACACATCATCGTACAGGGCAGAACTTCCGGGAAAGAATACGATGCCGTTTTGTCGCTTGATATTTTTCGGATCTCGGAAGTTTCGCGAGGCATTAAAGGCGTCGAAAGACAACACGCTAGCCGTATTTGAAGCGTTAGGTCCGCTTCCTTGATTCCGTTGTTGATGATCCGTTCGACTTCTGCGGCGGTGAATTGTGGGTCGACACTTGATGCCATCGATTCCCGCAGGGACAGAACTATCACGGCTTTGGTGTTCTATCGCGAATAGATCCACCGGCGGTGTATTGGCCACAACCGATGGGAAATGGGCACCCGTTCCAATGGGTGCAACGAAGCCTGGTCCTCGCAAAGATGACCTTGGATCTAGAATGTCTGGATTTGACTCAACCTCGCGCTGCGTGATGGTTGACTGACTGTCCCAGCCATTAGGGAGCGCCCTTCGAGTTTTTCCAAAGTAAGTCGGCGACGAGATCGGTTCTTGCGAGTGGAACGAATTATCATGGTGGACAAGCTACAAAATGCAATTTTGATAGGTCGCGTAACAATGAACTTGATCATAGTTAAGCGAGCTTGAAAGTGCCACTCTGGGCAATGATTCTGATGGTTGTTGTGCCATTCCTCGCCATTCCTCCAACTTAACGAGATCATCTTGACGAAAAAGTCTCTCGAATACCAGCGGCTACAGGATGATGCAATGAATCACCACAGTTGGCGCCGCTGGGGACCTTACGTAAGCGAACGCTCCTGGGGAACGGTTCGAGAGGACTATAGTTCGGACGGAAACGCATGGGGGTATTTCCCGCACGATCACGCTCGTTCCAAAGCGTTTCGGTGGGGCGAAGACGGGCTAGCCGGTTACTGTGACCGTTACCAATTGTTGATCTTTAGTCTGGCTTTATGGAATGGAAACGATCCCATTCTCAAGGAACGTCTGTTTGGCGTTGTTCCGTCCGAAGCGAACCACGGCGAAGACGTAAAGGAGTATTACTATTATCTGGATGCTACGCCAACTCACTCGTATCTAAAGTACCTCTATAAATATCCGCACAAGGCATATCCCTACGAACAGTTGCTCAGCGGCTGTGGCTCGCGAGGTAAGCAACAGGGAGAGTACGAGTTACTGGACACGGGAATCTTTGACGAGCAGCGGTACTTTGATGTTTTCGTAGAATACGCCAAAGCGAGTGCCGAAGACACTTGCATTCGGATCGAAGTTTATAATCGAGGTCCTGAGCCCGCCTGCATCGACCTCATTCCCCAACTTTGGTTCAGAAAGACCTGGGACTGGGATGGGATCCAATCGCCACAGCCTTTGCTGCGACAAATCGCCAGTGGTTCAGGTTCTATTTGTATCGAAGCCGACGAAAGCAATTCCATACCGTTGCAAAACCTCTTGACTTCTTACTCACTTGGCAAACGCTACCTGTATGCATCGTCCGATGGCGTCGCTCTGTTTACTAATAATGAATCCAACTTCGATCGGCTGAACGGAACAATGGGGCACAACAAATCCCCCTTCGTGAAAGATGCATTCCATCGACAAATTGTTTGCGGAGAGAATTGCACCAACCCCGATCTTCAGGGAACCAAGGCAGGTGTCCGATTTCAATCGGTCGAGATTCCTTCGGGCAGCTCCAAGGTTTTCTTATTGCGACTGACCGATCAACGGTTAGAAAATCCTCTTGGTGAAGTGGATTCGATGGTTGCTCAGCGAAGGAAGGAAGCGGACGAATTCTATGCTGAAATCCAACCCCCCAAAGCTACCTCGGACGAAAAAATGGTCCAACGTCAGGCTCTTGCTGGAATGATCTGGACCAAGCAAATCTATTTGTTCGACGTGCGGAAGTGGCTCGATGGCGATGACCCGAATTTGCCACCCCCTTCCAACCGACCGGGAATACGGAATAAGCATTGGAAGCATCTAAACTCGATGCGAATATTATCCATGCCAGACAAATGGGAATATCCGTGGTTTGCAGCTTGGGATCTGGCTTTCCATTGCATCCCACTCGCCCTGGTCGATCCGGAGTTCGCCAAAGAGCAGTTGTGGTTGCTGTTATTCGAACAATTCCAACATCCCAATGGTCAGATTCCAGCATACGAATGGGAGTTTAGCGACCTCAACCCACCGGTCCATGCATGGGCGGTTTGGCGAGTTTACAACATGGATCGGATCCAGAGCGGTAAACCGGATCACGCGTTTCTTGAAAAATGTTTTCACAAATTGCTCATCAACTTTGCATGGTGGGTAAACAAGGTCGACAGCGAGGGAAACAATATTTTCGAGGGGGGCTTTCTTGGGCTCGACAATATTACCATTTTCGATCGTAGTCAATCGCCATCGGATGGCGCAACCTTAAAGCAAGCGGATGCCACTGGCTGGATGGGGATGTACTGTTTAAACATGATGCGAATCGCGCTCGAGTTAGCCAAAGAGAATTCCAGCTACGTCGGGTTAGCGACCAAATTTTTTGAACACTACATGGTTGTAGGCTACGCGCTCAAACACATGGGAGGCGAGGATTTTAGCTTATGGAGTAAACGCGACGAATTGTTTTACGACGTACTCAGCTACCCCGACGGGAACTATCGTCGATTGAGAATCCATTCGCTTGTGAGCTTGATCCCGCTTTACGCAACCGAGCGACTCGAAGAAAGTTGGCTCGATGCTTTTCCAGGTTTCAAGGAAAATCTGCATTGGTACCTCCGAAATCGACCCGAATTTGCAAAACCTTGTTTAACAACAAGACAGAACGAACAGGGCAAAGTTCATTTGCTTTCCCTGGTAACGGAGGAACAATTGCAAGGAATCTTGCAACGCATGTGGGATCCAAACGAATTCCGAAGTGCATACGGACTGCGAAGTTTGTCTCGATTTCATGAAAGCCGTCCGTATGAATTTGCCGGCCAAGTTGTGCGATATGAACCGGGTGAAACCGAGTCGTACATCAAAGGTGGGAATTCGAACTGGCGCGGCCCCATTTGGTTTCCAACGTCATTCTTGATGATTGAATCCTTGCGCAAACTGGCCAAGGTCTATGGCGACGATTTGAATGTCCCGTCAAGTCCAGAGGATAAAGAGGATGACAGCAACTCGGTTCCCTTGTCACCGCATCAGGAGACGAGTACCACCTTGATGAAAATGGCAAACGGTTATGCAGACAGGATGATTTCGATGTTTACTCGTGGGGAAAATGGTTGTCGCCCCATTTTCGGTAGTCGCGAGATAATGCAGTCGGATCCACACTGGCGCGATTGTTTGTTATTCCACGAGTATTTCCATGCCGATACGGGAGTAGGTCTCGGTGCATCCCATCAAACAGGCTGGACCGGCTTAGTCGCTTCCTTGATCGATGAATGGAGACGTTGATCGCTTTCGATCGAGAGAAAGAGAGCCAATGATTTCACCTCGAACAGCAAGTTCAGCCATTAGCTGTTTCCATTATTGTGGCAATGCTTGTTACGGCCCGACATGAACATGCTTCATGTACCCCTGCAATTCAAACTCAAGTAGTTCAAGTTGATCAGGGGGTGACGTTTGTGCTGCCTTTTGGAATTCAACCCCTATGAACATTTTTCTTGCTGGCAGGTACACCCAGTGATTGATGCCTGTCGTCGGTGTTTTGGTCGATTTGACCACCTGCCACATTTCGTTCATCAAACGAAAGCCAACTTCCCACAACCGTGCTTCTCCTTTCCCTGTTAGCGGATTTAAAGGATCGCCGCTCCGTGAGTACCGTCTTCCCGTCCGAGCTGAAGGCCACGGCCATTACGGCCCTGTCATGCTTGCGCGATTTGTACTCTGCGAGTTCAATCAGCTTGTCGTCGGCGCATTGTCGGAAGAGCATTTCCAGCGTGAAGGCAACCAGTGGCAGTCGCCTTTGCTCTGGCAACCGCAAAGGGAATGGAGAAGCGAAACGTGCTGCCTCGCCCTTCCTGACTTTCCACGCATATTTTGCCTCCCATCAAATTGACCAACCGCGATGAGATCGAGAGTCCGAGACCGGTTCCGCCGAACTGCCGGGTCGTCGACGTGTCGGCTTGTTCAAATTCAGAAAAGATCACGTCGAGTTTTTCAAACGGAATTCCGATTCCGGTATCTTCGATTTCAAAACAGAGCACAACCTGATCGCAATTGCTTGACTCACAATGAACTGTGACCGCGACTTGTCCTGCCTCGGTGAACTTGATTGCATTGGCGGCCAGATTCAACAGCACTTGCCGCAATCGCGTTGGGTCGCCGACGACGAATTCCGGGACGTCTTGGTGAACCTCCAAAAGGAATCGCAATCGCTTCAGATTGGCTCGTATGACAAGCGCATCTCTAATCTCGCTTACGATGCCGCGAACACTCAGCGGCACCGATTCCAATTGGACTTTTCCCGCCTCGATTTTTGAGAAGTCCAATATCTCATCGATAATTGTTAACAAGGACTCAGCCGATTCAAGAACCGTTGACAAGCGATCTCGCTGTTCCGTTCTGAGGTCTGTGTCCAGAACAAGTTCAGCCATGCCGAGTAAACGTAGCGGATTTCGGTACCATTCGAGGTTCAAATGTCCATCCGGTTTGGCCGTCACTGTCGGCGATGGAAATCCATGAGGCAACGCCTCAATTAAGCGGCAAGCCCTCACGAAAACGAAAAAACCCTCAAATCACTGGGAAATGAGGGTTCTCGATGCTTGGTGATGGATAGTCTAGTGCCCCCGCAAGGGGACGAACACACTGCAAAATCGCCAGGGAAAACACTTGGAATAGCAGACGGTGGTAACGCCGGTGGTAACATTCCGAGCGATTTGGACGAACTGATCGAATTGTGGCCAAGGTTGAGTCACAAGGTACGCAACGAGTGTTTGGAAGTGGCACGGTGTGGCTTGATGAAACATCGTTGATGCGTCTCGCATTTGGCCCGCTGTAATGTCCTTTGCGCGTTGTTTGGCATTTGGGTCCATCAACGCTTGGATTGCGTTAAACGGGCATGTAGAGGGCCGACAATCTACAAGCATCGGCGAGCCCCAGCATTCGAAGGCTCCTCTGATTAGGCGCTGCGCTTGCATTGCCGATTTATCCATCGCAAATTAAGACTGAACGGATTTAAGTAGGCGGTATTACGGAACTTCCGATAACTCCAGCAAGATCAAGAGACCATTCCATGCCATGGTTTGTGAAAAAAGTGGCCGTTGACTTCCAGAACTTCGAGCCTACCGATTTAGACCCAACAAAAACAAGGGCGAAACGCGAAAGCCGAGTTTCGTTACGTCAACGGTCACATCTCGAATCGATTGCGGCGCAACTTCGCGAACAATTAACTGAGGCTGAACGACGCGATTTGGTTGCATTGTTAGAGGCCGATGGCAACGCACCGAGCATTCGAGGTGGCAAACTTGATACTGCTTCACCAAAGAAAATGACGGATTGGTTCAAAAGAGCCAGGTTCTTAGGGGAATTTAGTGGGTAGGTTGGAAAAAGCAAGGGATTCGGTATTCTTTTGGGATGAACGAATTAACCACAGATCATTATAGAGCTTTGTTGGGACTTGATGCCGACTGGCGCGTTACTAATGTCGAGTTTTTGCCAAAAGCCAAATTGGTGGATATTCGGATTGAGTATTGCGGCTCGAAGCTGT